>NZ_JACAKI010000007.1:0-146981 GCF_030326445.1 Myroides sp. DF42-4-2 | reverse complement strand
GATGGGAACAAAGTGCAGTTAGACGTTAAAGAGATTGCAAGCAATTCTAGTTTTATCACTGAGTTGACCACTAATGATGAGTTTATTACCAATGTAGGGAATAACCAGACGTTGATTACTAATATTGTCAACAAGCTCAAAGGCAAATACGGAAATGTTTACTACAATGTAGACGAGAACAGATTCTACTACATCCAAGACGATGGTACTGAGGGTACTATAGATTGGTCGTCAATTAATACGACTAACGTAAGCTTTACGCTTGATGCGGATATGTTGACGGTGACTGATTCCGATGGGAACAAGGTGCAGTTAGACGTTAAAGAGATTGCACAAAACACAGCCTTTATCACAGAAGTAGTAAATCAATTAGAAGGTAAATACGGAAACGTAGAATACAATAGTACAGAGAATAAGTACTACTATATCAAGGACGATGGAACGAAGGAAGAAGTTGATTTAGGCAGCGTAACCCTTGCTGGAGATATAACAGGAGCAACAGGATCAACAAGATTAGACAAGATTCAAGGAAATCCAGTAGTTGCCACAACAGTTACAGATGGACAAGCCTTGGTGTTTGATGGAACTTCTTGGATACCAGGTACACCAGATGTTGATGTAACTAAGGTTATATCTGGTAAAGAGCTGAAATCTGATGCGTCAATTACAGTAACAGATGGTTCTGCGACTTTATTAAAAGAAGCGAGTATTAAAGTGGCAGATGGAGGAATAACATCGACACATATCAAAAATGGAACCATACTTCCAGAAGATATAGCTAATTCTCTATCACCGAATCAAGTCTTGGTAACCGATGCTAATAGTGTTCCAGGATGGGCAGATAAATCAGCAGTGGCACCTGCTTCGCCTTGGTTAGTTCAGGGATCGACAACAGTGGCTACATTAAACACAGAAAACATTTATCAAACAGGAACAGTTGCCATAGGGGCAAGTCAGATTCCAGCTACAGATCCAACGGCAAAATTATTTGTTGCAGGAGATGTAGTGACAACAGGTAAGTTTTTTACAACCAATGCAGTATATGCGGATTATGTATTTGAGAAATACTTTACTGGAAGTTCTGATATCAAACTGACGTATGAGTTTAATACGTTAACCGATATTGCGCGATTTGTCAAAGAAAATCACCACTTACCAGGGGTAACTCCAATTAGTGATTTACGTAAAAATGAAGGAGGGTATGGTTTTGATTTAACAAACCTTTCCGTTGAATTACTAGAAAAAGTGGAAGAGTTATTCTTGCATACTATTGAGCAACAAGACCAAATAGATCAAATGAAAAAAGAACAAGAAGCGGTTTTAGAGCGATTAGAAAAACTAGAAAGATTAATGGAGAAAAAATAAGCAACATAAGTAACAATATCCTTGCTGAAAGTTGCTTTCAGCGAGGATTAAAAAAGAAAAATGTATGAAAAAAGTATATATAATAATGTTTTTCCTATGTTCTATGTTGGTTATGGCTCAAACCCCAGGAGGAATAAATGGGGTAACCATAGAATATTGGTTGAAAGCAGATGAGTTAACAAATACAACCGTACAAGATGGAGCTGATGTTTCTGTGTGGATGGATAAATCAGGAAATACGAGGCATTTTACAAATACCACGGGGTATTATCCTCGATATATCAAGTCTGCAATGAACTTCAATCCTGCTGTTGAGTTTTACAATGACGAAGATGTTTCCAGTTCCAACAATGAAAAACGAAGATTAGAAACGATTGGGAATTTTCAAATGGAGCCAAGTAAATCCTATTTTGTTATTTGGATTTCGCGCTTAGAGAATGAATCCTTTTCAGGATCTATAAAGTATGCGCCAGTTTTTACCTTAAACACAGCCTCAAATGGAGATAATTTTGGTTGGACAGCAGGAACAGGATCGGGGGCACAGCGCTTATGGCATGAGATTCGCGGAACCTCCTATTCACATAGTGAGCAAGAAAGGATATATGGGATTGGTATGGCTATCTTGCCGAACAATTCCTCAACGCCTCAGAGTCAAATTTTAAATGGCTTGGCTAGTACGTCGACCATGGCTGGGCGCACCTTGACCACCGGACAAACGAAAAGTGTGATTGGAGGGGCCAGTTCAGGAACCACAAATCCATACTACTACTATGGGGAGATTATGGAAGTGGTTGTTTTATCCAAAGCTGCTGGATCAGTATTGACAGCCGATGAAATCCGCAAAATAAACACCCATTACGCAATTAAATATGGAATAAGTTTATCCACTACTGCGCCAAACTATATCTTGTCCAACGGAACAGCCATATATAGTAGCATTTTACCAGGCTATACGGATTATAAACACGATGTTTTTGGTCTCGCACGCGATGATCAAAGTGGATTGTATCAGAAACAGGCGATGAGTACCGATAATGCTGCTTTAGCAGTATCTATTGGAGAATTTCAAGAAACCAATGCCGAAAATACATCCACCTTATCAAATAATACGGCCTTAATGATAGGCGGTAATGGACTAGAGGGCAACCAACCCTATAGTCATTTGACGGGAACTGCTTTTGCCAATTATACTCTGCAAATGTATACGGATCCCGCAACGGGCGTGGTTAAACAAGAAAAACTAACCACTTTGTTCAACTATAAGTTAAGAGCAAAAACAACAGGACAAAGTTCATTTACAGTGAATGCCCGTATCGGTATGGGAACCTGGTTATTGGTGGGGGCTAATCCTAACTTCACACCAAGTCAGACTCGCATTTATAAAGTTGTAGATGGAGTTGCTCAGAATGTAGTGATTAACGATGGAGATTATATCGGTTTCACTTCCGAATTTGTGGCCCCAGGTGGAGTGAGTAATGGGTTGAGAATGTGGCTAAACGCCTCAAAGAAAAATACCATTACCCTAGACAGTAGAGGAGAAGTAGTAAACTGGGTGGATTACTCCGGAATGGGAACTACCTATCGAAAAAGAATGGCAAACGGTGCCGCTCCTTCATATGTAGAATACGAAGAAAAAACAAACTTCCATCCGACGGCTTATTTCCGCAAATGGGAAGACTATTTGATTACTGATAAAGCTGCCATGTCGAGGGCTGTACCCTCTGATGTCGCTTTTTATGCAGTTGTAAATCACGATTTCGAAAGTTCATCCCGCTCTTATTTTATTGGATTTGGACAACAAACAATTGGAACAAATGCACGCCGACCATCTTTTGGTGTGTATAGAGGGAGCTCAACAAATATTGATGGATTGGGACGTATTGGATCTTCTGGACTGACCAATAGTCCAAGTCGATTGTTCAACACTGGGGCAACTACAATTGCTGGTTATCACTGGAAAGTAGGATCGACCATTACATTCGAGTTTGACGGTGGACATTCTGAAACGGTAAACCATAAGTACAACAACGTCTTGATGAACGGGCCTGGAATGCTCGGTCTAGGGAGTTCTTCTAAAACCTATACCTTACAAGGGGCAATGCCTGAAGTTATACTCTATGAAGGCGTGTTGTCTAGCAATGAAAAGGAGAGAATTAATTCTTATCTCGGAATTAAATATGCCATTACCATTAAATTAGGTACTACAGCCTCTCCGAATTTTAACTACTTGCTATCTGACAATACCTCCATTTGGAATGGAAATAGCACTTGGAATAGAACCTACCATCACAATGTGGCATCCGTTGTTCGAGATGACGATGCCGATTTGTACAACTACCAAGCTAAATCAACCGATGTGGGGTCTATTGTCCATATGGGTGTGGGTACTAAATTAGGTAGTCATCCTGAGTTAGGAGGTATTCAACACGATAAAACTGCCCTAACTTGGGGACACAATAACGGACCGCTAACCTTGTATTCTTTTGCAGGGAATCAAGAGATCTGTGGTGAAATAGACACTAAACTAAATGGCCGTGTTTGGATGGTTGACAATACAAATTTTAACCAAAGTATCCTAGTACGTGCTGCTGATGCCAACTTCCCTTACAATGGATCCAATTGGCAAGTGTTTTTATTAGTGGCTGATACGGCTGAAAAATTAGCAAATAATCAATGGGATCGCGTAATCCCTATGGATTATTTATTCGATGGTCACCAAGTGAATTACAAATTCCCAACGAATGAGTATACTTATTTTACTTTTGGAGCCAAAGCCTTACCTGGTATATGTGAATCTTGTGATTTTACAGGGGTAAAACGCTTGGAGTTTACCAAGACAAATTGGACAAAAGGGGCAACTGCACAGGTGTTTAACTTAGGAGACGGGTTTACTGCGGACGTAAATGTGACCGTAGAATCACCCTCAACAATGAGAAATCGCTATCCAAGACCTTCTACCTATCGCTCCTTACGAGAATACAGAAGGAGAGGGGATGGCACTAAAAAGATGGTGACGGAAGTGGTGCTCAAACAAAATGGTTCACCTAAAGCAGCCGCTAGTGCTTTTGAAATCTTTGAAGTCGATCGATACGGCAATCGCTTTAGCGAAATTGAAGTGTATGGCGTCTGTGGAAACGGAAGAGTTATCCCTAAGTTGAGTTACGGATCAACAAAACCTACCTACCGCATAACAGGAAATACAGCCAGAGGAAATAAATCTTCAAGCTATGCTTCTGCTAAAGGTAGAATGTATGTTGAATTCGACGTAGCTGTAGAAAAAATTTATATCGTTCATACCTATTCAGGTAGAAGCGGCTCAGGAAATATGCGCATTGGAATTGGACCTATGGACTTCTATTGTTTACCACCATTGCCAGAACCAAACGAACAAGGGTTAATCTTCACCAAACAAGGGCCTACAGAAATGCTCCTTTGTGAAGAAGCAACCTATACTTTCCGCATCGCCAATACAAACTGTGACCCGTATAAACTGAGTTTTAACGATGTGCTCCCAGCTGGGATGAAATGGGTGGGTGAGTCCCTGTCTATTGATGATGCCGCCATAGCTGAAGCAACAGTTAACGACTATGCACAAGGAGCTACTTTGGATATACAAGATCTAATCGTTCCAGGAACTTCAACACTAACTTTTAGAGCCAAAGCAATTTTTGATCTCAATGCACAACCTGGAGTCTATGAGAACCAAGGGAAATTGAGCTATAAGTTGAATAATGATCCTACGCAAACCGTTGAACTATGGAGCTGTGATCGCTTGTCTACTGGATGCGAACCAACGCGTACCCTTGCTACTGGTGATCCAACAGAAAGACCTTTGCCAATCGAATTGATCAGCGCTTTAACCGATAAAGGATGTTATGTCGAAAACGATGTAGTTACAGTATCAGTTAAAGTAAGAAATGCTAATGCATTTACTATTAGCGATATGGTGTCTGAGTTTACGTATAACGAAGAGTTTACCTACGTAAATAATTCCTTGTCCTCCCCAACGCTTAGCTTTGGTGGTTCGGTTGTTGTGGATACCTCAGAATTAGGTAGTTTGATTATTGAAGATTTCGTATTACCACCAGGTGAACACACCCTTACATTTAAAGTGAAAGCACCCGATCAAGCAGGAATAGTACTAGAAGATATTGATCCTAATGATCCATCTCTCGGTCAAAGAGAAACCCCTTTGTACCTTGATTTTGAAATGCTCAACGAATCCGATGACCTGTGTTTAAACACAACGACATCAGAATTGTACGGATCACTAGAAGTTGAATACTGTACTGTTTGTTACTACGACCCTGTAGAAGGAGATGGTGGAAACATCCTAGATTCATCCGGTTATTTGGCCGTTACAACGCTCAATCGACCAGATAAATCATGGATACCAAATCGCGGCAATGCCTTTGTTGTTTTAGAATCAAAAACAAAAGGTTTGGTCATCACTCGCTTGACAACGGCTCAAATTGAAAACCTAAGCCCAGTTGAGGGAATGCTGGTGTACGATACAACAGTAAACTGTCTGAAGATGTATAACGGAACCCAATGGGGCTGTTTAGATCAAGGATGTGTGGATGAATAGGTAATCACAGTGGAAAAAAGCATGGCACATGCTTTTTTCCACTAATCTAAATCAATTAGCAATGATAAATATGATATATAAACACTTTTTTTTCCTCACTGTAGTATCGTGCTTAGGCATTTTTTCAGCTGTAGGTCAAACCTCGATTGGAAAGAAAACAGTAGAAGGAACCGATGTAATCCTTGACTTCAAAGCCAATGATAATAGAGGAATTATATTGCCATGGGTCACAGGAGAACAGCAAGTTGTTTCCCCCGTTGGAGGAACCTTAGTTTTCGATGCTAACGACAAAAAAGTAAAATACTACAGAGCAGGTACAGCTGCCGCTTGGGTTGATTTATCAATCAATGCAGGCGATGTCGATGAGAGTATACAACAATCGGTGGACGAAAGTGAAACCGTTACACCTACCATCATTGGTAGCCGTACTTCAACCGCATCGGGGGTGTTGATTTTAGAATCGACATCAAAAGCCATGGTCTTACCTAAAATGGAAAGCCCCCACCTGAACATTTTAAGTCCAAAAGCAGGAACAATGGCCTTTGATACTGTGTCAAAAATGCTGTGTATTTTCAATGGTACGGAGTGGTCCTTTTGGAAAGTAAATTAAAATTCCAAAAATGAAATAAAATGATTAATTTACGGGTTAAAATAATTAGAAAAATGAAACACGCACATTATACTATAAGCCTTGTTATTGGTCTTTCTGGATGTATTGTACAAGCGCAAGAAACGGAGCAGTCAGTGCTTGCTAATACTGGGGTCATGTTCATTTCTCCCAATGAGATTCTATCGACACAGTTTGATTTTATCAATACAGAAAGTGCCGAAATGATTAATGATGGGACGGTCTACTATTTTCGAAATTTTAACAATGATGGCTTTTATTCGTTTACAAGTCATCGAAAAACGAGTAAAGCCGTTTTTACGCGTTATGGAAAAGAAGAAGGAAAGCAGCTCATTAGTGGACAATCACTTTCGGATTTTTTTGATGTAGAGTTAAATAATTCAACGCCCATAGTGGCTTTCGATTTACAAAATAATATGGGGGTTTTCGGTACTTTAGATTTCCAAAATGGAATCGTCAAAGTAGACGAGACGGTTGATCCCATTCACCAAGTTTCAAAGGGGATGTTGAGCTTTCAGCAAGGCGCAAAAGCGCAGAATGTTAGCGATCAATCCCATGCAGAAGGCCTGGTGGAAAAATTAGGGAAAGAACATTTTGAGTATCCCATTGGTGATGAATCTCTTTTTCGACCTGCGATGATCAGTGCTCCTAAAGACATAAAAGATGCCGTAGTAGCGCAGTATCGCCTAAAAGATGATTCTTTTTTTGCTACGCGAAAAAATACAACAGGTGTCATTAAGCAAATTAACGAGGCAGAATATTGGAAACTAGATGCAAAACTAAAGGGAACGGAAACGGTAATTTTAAGTCTGACTTGGGATGATCGTACCACCCCGCCAGACTTGCTAAAAAATCCAGAAGATGAACTCCACATCATTCGATGGGATGAAAAACAACAGCTTTGGGTAGATGAAGGAGGGGTTGTCGATATGTCTGCAAAAACCATTACCACGCCAACAACGATCAAAGATTTTGGTTATTTCACCTTTGGAACAGTAAAAAAGGATTGGGTATTAGAAGGAGATGTGGTTATCTACAACTTAGTCACACCCGATGGCGATGGTAAAAACGACTATTTTATCATTGACAATATCAACAAATATCCAAACAACCGCGTTGAAATATACAACCGTTGGGGGGTAAAAGTATTCGAAACAACGGGTTACGACCCGCATGGAGATGGAAGTAGCAACGTATTTACAGGCTACTCCGAAGGTAAGGTTACAGTAGACAAAAAGAAAAAATTACCAAGTGGAACCTATTACTACATTGTAACGTACGAATACAAAGATGCGAATGGTAGTCGAATGATTAAGAAAGCGGCTAACTTACACTTAGAGACCAATTAAACCACGAGAATATGAAAGTAAGAAACACAATAAAAACGATAGTTCTTGGGGGGGTAGGTTTGTTTTGTATCGCACCAACATATGGACAACAAGATCCACAGTACACCCAATACATGTTTAACCATTCCAATATTAATCCTGCGTATGCAGGAAGCAGAGAAGGACTGAATATTTTTGGACTGTATCGCACCCAATGGGTAGGCTTGAAAGGCGCACCTAAAACAGCGACAATCTCTATGAATACGCCTTTGGGAGAATCCGGATTAGGCTTGGGCGTTAACTTTACGAATGATCACCTCGGCGTGATGGATGACAATACTCTATCCGTGGACTTATCCTATGCCATTGATTTGAATTACAACTATAAGTTGGCCTTTGGATTGAAAGGATCAGCGAATCTATTGGATGTAAATTACAGCAAATTGGATATTTACAACCCATTAGACCCTGTAGCCAAGGAGGATATCAGCAATGAGTTTACCCCAAATATTGGCGCGGGATTGTTCTTGTATTCCGACAAAGCGTATGTGGGAATATCTGCACCTAATTTGCTGACCAGGACGCGATATGACGACAATGAAGTAGAAACACTCCGTCAAAAATTACATCTATACCTAACAGGAGGATATGTATTTGAACTGAATCCCAGTTTAAAATTCAAACCCGCAGCCATGTTCAAAATGGAACAAGGTTCTCCACTGCAAGTAGACGTTTCGGCAAACTTTATGTTTGTAGATAAGTTTACCGTTGGCGCCGCCTATCGCTGGGATGCATCCGTTAGTGGATTGGTTGGTTTTCAAGCGTCAGAAAATATTTTTGTCGGATATAGTTACGATGCAGAAACAAGTAAGTTAGCCCGTTATAATTCAGGTTCGCACGAAATATTTCTGCGTTTTAGTTTGTTTAATGGATTTAAGCGCGTTGCCGCGCCAAGGTTCTTCTAAAAGCGTTTATTATGGTAAAACAATGGATACAAATTGGAATACTAACCCTAAGCCTTGGTTTAGGAAGTAGTGGATACAGTCAAATTAAACAAGAAAAAAAAGCAGATAAAAGCTTTGATCAAACGGCCTATATCAACGCCATTGAAATCTATGAACGAATGGCTGCAAATGGGTATACCAA
This sequence comes from Myroides sp. DF42-4-2, assembly GCF_030326445.1. Taxonomy (NCBI): domain Bacteria; kingdom Pseudomonadati; phylum Bacteroidota; class Flavobacteriia; order Flavobacteriales; family Flavobacteriaceae; genus Myroides; species Myroides sp. DF42-4-2. The sequence continues at coordinate 137,926 of NZ_JACAKI010000007.1, read as the reverse complement.
CAGCTCTATGCTGCAAAATTTAGCCGATGCATACTATTTCAATGGAAAATTGGTCGAGGCAAACAAGTGGTATACCGAACTTTTTGAAGGTAGCTATGACGATAAAAACCTCGGTGAATTGCCTTCGGAATACTTTTATCGCTACAGTCAAACTCTTCGCGCCGTACAAAATTACGACAAAGCACAAGAGGTGATGAATCAGTTCGCCCTCTTGGAAAAAGAAGATATTCGCGTTGCGGAATACAATAAGAATCGAGAGTACCTCTCTCATATTGAACATCACTCCAATCGCTACGACATTCGATTGCTAAATATCAATAGTCCCTATTCTGATTATGGCGGAACCATCCTTGGAAACAAAATGGTCTTTACTTCAGCAAGGGATACCGATCGCCAAAACAAAAATAAAATTCACTCCTGGACCAATGAACGCTATACGCTCTTGTATACTGCCGTAATTGATAAAAATGGTGTAGCTACCCCTGAATTGCTTCCCATGGGAGACAACCGCGATGTAAATGATGCTACCGCAGTTTTTACCAAAGACGGTAAAACCATGTACTTTACGCGAAATAACAGTAAACCAAGCGGTAAAAGCAAGCAAAATAAAGCCCATAATTCTTCGCTTAAGATATACAAGGTTGTAAAGCAAACGGATGGGTCGTGGGGACAAGTAGAGGAATTGCCGATTAATTCGGATAATTTCAATACTGCCCATCCGGCTTTAACACCAGATGAAAAATGGTTGTACTTCGCTTCAGATCGAAAGGGAACCTTAGGACAATCTGACTTATTTCGCGTAGCGCTTTATCCCAATGGGGGATATGGCCCTGTCGAAAATCTAGGCAAAGGTATTAATACCGAAGGACGCGAAAGCTTTCCTTTTATCTCTTCCGAAAATCAACTGTACTTCGCTTCTGATGGACATCCAGGACTTGGGGGAATGGACGTTTTTGTCGCCCAACTCTATCCAAACGGAAGTTTTGGCCCTGTAATTAATATGGGAGAACCCATTAACAGCAGTATGGACGATTTTGCGTTTTTCTATGACCCCAAAGAGAAAAAAGGCTTCGTTAGTTCTAATCGCCCTGGAGGTAAAGGCGCTGATGACATCTATTTATTTGCAGAAAAACAGTGTAATCAAACCATCCAAGGAAAGGTGTACGACTTAGATACGAATGAAATCTTATCCGATGCGCGCATGATTTTCTCTGATGCATACTATCAAAAAATGGATACTCTTTACACCAATAGCCAAGGAGAATACCAAATTACAGGTTTGGCATGTGGAGTGAAGTACCGCATTAAAGCCGAAAAACAACACTATAACACCGTAGAGCTCGCTTTTTCTATCAAAGAACAAACAGAGCCAAAAACAATTGACATTGGCTTAGAACGCACAGAAAAGCCATTACAAGTAAATGACGACTTGTTCAAGCGTCTACAATTAAAGCCTATTTATTTCGACTTTGATAAAGCTACGATTAGACGGGATGCAGCTATAGAACTGATGAAAATCGTCGAAGTAATGCGACAATATCCAACGATGAAAATTGATGTCCGCTCTCATACAGACAGCAGAGGAAACGACAGCTATAATTTGAGCCTCTCGGATCGCCGTGTCCAAGCAACCATAGCCTGGATGCAACAACAAGGTATTGAGGCGAATCGCTTGACAGGCCGTGGCTATGGAGAAAGCCAGTTGCTCAACCATTGTAGTAATGGTACTCCTTGCTCTGAGGCAGATCACCAAGTCAATCGTCGAAGCGAATTTATTATTGTGGCCATGTAATACGCACAAAATAAGCGACGTTTAGTCACAACACTATGCAAGTACTACTAAAAAACAATTCAGCTGCTCTACCTCTTTGAACAGTTGAATTGTTTTTTTTTAGCACCACCATTTCGCCATACACCACACGGCTACAACCTAGCATTCGCTTGCATTTGGCTGAACGCTTAAGCTATTTTACAAATATATACCTTTGTATAATTAACTTAATTAAGTTGATTTTGTTTGTATTAGGTTTATAATTTCAGATATTTTGTTTAAATTTATGTAAAAAATTGCTTTATAATGAAAAACACCCCTTTTGATGATTTCGCGTTATTTGATAGCTATGGAAATAAATATGACTTTATATTGCTCGAGATTGAACAAGCCATACAGCTCGGAAGTTCCTATAGTAAAGAATTGAGCAAACAAGATTTTCTAAAGGTCATTTATATTACGGAGGGCGAAGGCATTTATTATGCCGACCTAGAAGCTTTTGAAGTAAAAAAAGGCGATGTGTGTTTCGTGAGTAATTTTCATCATCACCATTGGAATTTTAGCAAGAGTATTAAAGGCTATGTCATCAATTTCAAATCGGCCTTCCTCACTAAATTTATCACAAACCATATGTTTCTGCAAGAGCTCGCCTTTTTTAATCGCTTTACCACGCACAACATTTTGGAGAACAACTTTTCTGGCAATCGGGTAGAAAGCGCCATTCAGAGTATTTTACATGAACTAAAAATTGAGATTAACAAGGATATCAACTTGATTCGTATCTATTTACTAGAAATACTTTTTGTGTGTAAGCGCAAAATGGACCGAAAGAATGAAAGTAGAAGCGAGAGTGTAAACTCCAATATCATCATTGATCAATTTGAACAATTAATTGAGAATCACTTTTACGAATACAAATTTCCAAAAGAATACGCCAAGCACCTTGTAGTAACCCCAAATTACCTCAATAGTGTTTGCCGAAAGATGAGGGGAAAGTCGGCTGGTGATATGATTCGCGATCGCATTTTGTTGGAGAGTAAACGCTTGTTGATTTCGACCAACCTATCTGCCAGTGAAATTGCCTATCGACTTAATTTTAAAGATAGTTCTTATTTCACTCGATTTTTTAAAAAATACGTATATACTACCCCCGATGAATTTAGACGAAATAATTAGATTGATTGTCATACCCATCAGTACGGACAACGAGATAAATAAAAAGCGAAACCCATGAACATGCGTTTCGCTTTTTTATGTAGTAGTGCTGCTAACTCTAATTGTTGGATTGGAATACCCTTAAGCTTCTTCTTCCTCTTCTGCTAAAAATGAGAGGAGTTGCGCTTGCATCTCTTCAAGTGAAACAATTTGCGTATCGGGGTGTTGCTTCAACCAATCGCCGTTTAGCTGAATCAAGTCCTCCAAAGGAAAACTGCGGTCTTCTAGCAATTGTGCGATCTCTTTTCCCTTCTCCAACGGATGTTGTAAGAATTTAGCAAGCTTTACTTTGCTAAAGAGCTTCATTTGACGCATCTGCTTTTCAAAATAGGCCAAGTGATCTACTGAACCAATGGCAGTTAACCCTGCTTGGATAATTTCAATTATATCCAAATCCCATTTCGTCTTGTGGATGAAAGAAGCTAATCCCTCTTCTTTTACCGTATTATAGTAGTAATCTACGCAATAACTCGCAAATGCATCGGGATGTAACTCATCATCACCCACATCAGAATGACGCAAATAATTGACTACAGAGATATTGGACTGGATTACAGCTAGTGCCGTATTCGTGGCTAGGGCATCTTCAGACAATAAAATAGAAGGAAATTCTCTCATGTTTATTCGGATTAAAACGCAAAGGTAAAGCAATTGAAAAGCATATCATAACCGTTTGAACCGATTTTGTGGAATGTGGATGATTTCCACACCATTTCTACACTCCTAACAAACTGTTGAAGGAAAAAAAACAGCTCTACCTAGGATTATAGGGTGTTTTTTGTTAAAAAATGGTTGATTAGTATAAAAAAGAATGGTTTTTGTATTATTACTATCAACTTAAAAAACATAATATGATGAGAAAAGAAACAAGACACACAGGAAAAACAAGCGCAAAAGCTATGATTAGCAGCGCAAGCAGAAGTGCAGTTAGGAGAGTAGCGAGTATGATGTTCGTTTTTAGTTTACTTGCTTTTGTATCACTAGCGTGTAGTAAAGATGATGATCCCGTTGACAATGATCTCTTTGTAGGGCAGTACAAAGGACACATCACTTACACAAAAGGGGAAACGCATATTGATGCCAAAGATGGAAAAGTGGAGGTAGTCAAGGTAGGAAAGAATTACAACTTTATTTTTTCTGATGACATACCTAATTTAACAGGTGTTCAATTTGAAAAAGAAGGTGAAAATACAGTGATCAATATTGGATCCGATGAGGCCCACTTGATAAAAATAGACGAAAGTACCTTGTTTATCGCCTATACAAAAGACGGCGAAATTTGGTCTGCCAACTGTAGTAGATAAATCGTATTACAACAAGTTGATTTTAATTAGCTCATGAAAAGAGGGTGTTCCATAAGGGGCACTCTCTTTTTTCAGTTAGGGGAGCGGCTTGTTGTAGTATTGTTTTAGCTGTAGCATACCGCATAAAAAATGCCCCAAAAAGGATCTAACTTTTTGGAGCATTTAAATAGGTATAGGATTGTTAGGCTATTTTGATAGCCTTATTTTTATACTGATGCAACTTAGAGGTTGCGTCGTTTCATTTCTGTTTCAATTAGATCTAACTCGCGATTTGTTTGACCTTTAACCGAGGTGTTCTCTTGTGCACGGCGGATTAAATAAGGAATTACGTCGCGAACAGGACCAAACGGAAGATATTTGGCTACGTTGTAATTGGCTTTGGCTAAGTTGAAACTAATATTATCACTCATTCCGTATAATTGACCAAAGAAAAGGCGTTTATCATGGTGAGCGATTTGGTGTTTCTCCATTAAATCCATCACCAATTTAGAACTGTTTTCGTTATGTGTTCCAGCGAATAAAGCCATGCAGTCCATGTTTTCCAACATATAGGTTACACCCGCATCGTAGTTGATGTCTGTCGCTTGTTTGTCTACACAAATAGGCGATTTATACCCTTTTTGCGCAGCGCGTTCTCTTTCAATTTCCATATAGGCACCACGAACAACCTTCATCCCAATGTGAAAGCCTTCTGCTTTTGCAATCAGGTGCAAGTCTTTTAAAAACTGCAAACGATCCCAACGGTACATTTGTGCAGTATTGTAAATCAACGCTTTCTCCTTGTTGTACTTGCGCATCATATCCAATACAATTGCATCTGCTGCATCTTGCATCCAGCTGTGCTCAGCGTCAATCAACAATAATACATCATGGTCATAAGCAAATTTACAAGCCATGTTAAAACGGTACACAATGCGTTCCCATTCTTTTTCTTCCTCAGCAGTAAATGGTTTGCCTTCTCCCTTTTTTACAAACATATCAAAACGCCCAAAACCTGTTGGCTTGAATACAGCAAATGGAATTGCATCTGGTCTTCCTTTTGCTAATTCAATCGTTTTGATCGTCATGTTTAATGCCGCATCAAACTGTTCTTCGGTTTCTTTTCCCTCTACAGAATAGTCCAACACGGAGGCAACACCACCTTGTTTGTACATTTTATCCACTACACCCAAACAATCCACTTCGTTGATTCCACCACAGAAATGGTCGAATACCGTTGACCGGATTAATCCTGTTACAGGTAAATGGGTTTTGATGGCAAAATTAGCAAGAGATGATCCCATTTTTACAAGAACGGGTTTGCTAATCATTTTGAATAAAAAATGAGCTCTCTTTAACTCCTTATTATTCTTAAGTGCAAATGCTACTTCTGTATTGTTAAATAAGTTTTTCATTATGTAGTAATGATAAATGTTGGGCAAATATACTGACTCTTTTACTTTTAATTCAATTTTTTCTCCTTTACTTTGTGTGGAAATTGAAAGTAAATGATAAAAGTAGAAACACCAGATTATCCGATCTATTTTGGCGTAGAGGGTTATGCTGTTTTAGGAGAGCAGCTCAATGAAAAAAACTACAGTAAGCTGTTGATTCTTACAGACTCCACGTGTAATGAACTTTGTTTGCCTCATTTTTTAGCTCATTTGCCCACAACTGTTCCCTTTGAAATCGTAGAAATTGAAGCAGGGGAGACGGCCAAAAACCTAACGACATGTGAAGGCGTTTGGGCAGCAATGTTGGAGCTAGGCCTCGACCGTTATAGCGCCCTAATCACCGTGGGTGGTGGTGTGGTCTCTGATTTAGGCGGATTTGTCGCTTCTGTTTACATGAGGGGAATCGACTGTTATATCGTACCTACTACTTTATTGGCCATGGTCGATGCATCCATTGGTGGGAAAACAGGCGTAGACCTCGATGGAGCTAAAAATTGTATCGGTTCTTTTGCCATGCCCAAAATGGTTGTCATCGATGCTCAATACCTAGAAACACTTGAGGCCAGAGAACTCAAATCGGGCTATGCGGAAATGCTCAAACACGGATTAATCTACGATGAAAGCTATTTTAATCACTTAAAAGATATTGCTCAAGTCGATTTTGGCGATATTGAAACCCTCATCTATCACGGGGTTGCTATCAAAAGTCAAATCGTTCAACAAGACCCCCAAGAGCAAGGATTGCGCAAAATATTGAACTTTGGACACAGCATCGGCCATGCCGTTGAAAGTTATTATTTGACAAATCCAAATAAAGAACGTATGTTACACGGAGAAGCAATTGCCATCGGAATGATCATTGAATCTTATATATCAACTGTTACTTTGGGGTTAAATCAATCAATATATCAAGGAATAAAAGAATCAATTCAGTATATTTATGGAAAACAAATATTTTCCGAAACAGAGATAGAAGAAATCCTGTCCTGGCTAAAGTTTGACAAGAAAAATAGAGCTGGTGAGATTCGAATGGTTTTATTGTCGAAAATAGGGGAGGCATCCTATGATGTGGAGGTCACTAAAGATTTGATATTTAGTGGGTTTGTGGATTATTTAAAATAGTAATTATTTTAAGTGTCTTTTTACTATTTCGATTTAATATTTTGTTACATTTGCCCTCGTGAAAATAGATGTTTTATATATTAGATTGTGTGTTTCATCTCGAAGAAACATCAAGCGTTTTGTAAGAAAACAAAAGGCTAATTTTGTATATACGATTATTAAATATTCAAAGGAAGCGTTGAACTCTTTTCGTTTTCGACATAAGCTGCCCATTGTATTTGCCAATATTAGAGTTTGAAAAGCGGTTTAATCACCGTTTAGATTAAAATAATTAATAACTTTTAAAATTGACTTTTCAAATGAACACAAAATACGTTGATCTAATCAATCAAACTTTTTATTTCCCCCAAGAGGAGTTTAAACTAAATAAGGACAATCTTCAATTTCACAATATTGATTTAATGGGGTTAGTTGAAAAATACGGTACACCCTTAAAATTCACTTATTTACCAAAGATTTCAGATAATATTGCTAAGGCTAAAGGTATCTTTAGAAAAGCAATGGAGAAAAATAAATACAAAGGGAATTATTACTACTGCTATTGTACGAAGAGTTCGCATTTTTCTTATGTCTTAAACGAAGCCTTCAAAAATGATATTCACGTAGAAACATCGTCTGCTTTTGACGTAAATATCGTGGAGAACTTGTTGGAAACAGGTAAGATTAACAAAGATACTTTCGTTATTTGTAACGGTTTCAAACGCAGCCAATACATTGACAATATTGCGAATTTAATCAACAACAAGCACGACAATACTATTCCAATTATCGACAATTACGAAGAGCTAGAGCTGTTGCAAGACCAAATTGAAAAGAAATTCAAGATCGGTATCCGCATCGCTTCGGAAGAATCTCCAAAGTTCGAATTCTATACCTCTCGTTTGGGAATTGGATATAAGAGCATTTTGCCTTTCTACAGAAAGCAAATCGCAGATAATCCAAAGGTAGAATTGAAAATGCTTCACTTCTTTATCAACACAGGTATACGTGATACAGCCTATTACTGGAATGAATTGGTGAAGTGTTTGAAAGTGTATATCACCCTGAAAAAAGAATGTCCTACGTTAGACAGCTTGAATATCGGTGGTGGTTTCCCAATCAAAGATTCCTTGGCTTTTGAATTCGACTACCAGTACATGGTAGATGAAATCATCAACCAAATTAAAATCGTTTGCGAGGAAGCAGAAGTAGACGTGCCAAATATCTTTACTGAATTTGGGTCTTATACCGTTGGAGAAAGTGGAGGGGCTATATACGAAATCCTATACCAAAAACAACAAAATGACAGAGAGAAGTGGAATATGATCGACTCTTCTTTTATCACAACATTACCAGATTCTTGGGCAATTAATAAAAGATTCATTATGTTGCCAATTAATCGTTGGAATGATGCGTATGAGCGTATTTTGTTAGGGGGATTAACTTGTGATAGTGATGACTACTACAACTCGGAGCAAAACTTAAACGCCATCTATTTGCCGAAGTACAACAAAGAAAAGCCGTTGTATATTGGATTCTTTAATACGGGAGCATACCAAGATACAATCGGAGGATTTGGTGGTATTCACCACTGTTTAATTCCGCAGCCGAAACACATCTTGATTGACAAGGATGAAAACGGAATCATCGCATCGGAGTTGTTCTCTGAACAGCAAACAGCAGAGGAAGTATTAGAAATATTAGGTTACAACAGAAATAAATAAACACATAACAGTAAAAGATTAATAAAATGAGTAAAGGACCAATTAGTCAGTTTATTGAGCATCAATATAGACACTTTAATGCAGCTGCATTAGTAGATGCTGCAAAAGGATACGAATTGCATTTAGCAGAAGGTGGAAAAATGTTAATCTCTATGGGAGGAGCAATGAGTACTGCAGAATTAGGTATTTCATTAGCTGAAATGATCCGTCAAGATAAAGTTCACTTTATTTCTTGTACAGGAGCTAACTTAGAGGAAGACGTAATGAACTTAGTAGCTCACTCACACTACAAACGAGTGCCAAACTATAGAGATTTAACGCCAGAGCAAGAAAGAGAATTATTAGACAATCACTATAACCGCGTAACGGATACTTGTATCCCTGAAGAAGAAGCATTCCGTCGTTTGCAAAAACACTTAGAAGATGTATGGCATGCTGCTGAAGCTAAAGGTGAGCGCTATTTCCCACACGAATTCTTATATCAAGTAGTGAATTCAGGTGTGTTAGAGCAATACTACGAAATCGACCCTAAAGATTCTTGGATTGTGGCAGCAGCAGAGAAAAACTTGCCTATCGTTGTTCCAGGATGGGAAGATTCAACTTGTGGTAATATCTTTACTTCAAACGTTATTAAAGGAAAATTAAACGTACACACTGTAAAATCAGGAATTGAGTACATGATTTACTTGACAGAGTGGTACCGTGCTAATTCTGGTGGTAAAGGAGTTGGATTCTTCCAAATCGCAGGAGGTATCTCTGGAGATTTCCCTATCTGTGTTGTGCCAATGATGTACCAAGATTTAGAGTGGGAAGACGTTCCTTTCTGGGCGTATTTCTGTCAAATCTCTGACTCTACTACTTCGTATGGTTCATACTCAGGTGCAGTGCCAAATGAGAAAATTACGTGGGGTAAATTGGATGTAGATACACCAAAATATGTAATTGAGTCGGATGCAACAATTGTGGCTCCATTAGTATTTGCCTACATTCTAGGTCATTAATGAATAGACAAAAAATCTTAATAAAATATCCGTATTTTATTTGTTAATTAGGATTTAGCTATTACATTTGAAAACGAAATAAAGCAATAAATATAAAATGAAGAGAGTAATTGTTGATTACGCGAAATTAACAAACGAAATTTTGACACTTTTAGTGGAAAAGTTTCCTGATGGTTATGACGACTCAGATATTATTCGTTTTAAAAATATTAAAAACGAAACTGTTGAAGCTGTAGAGGTAAGAACAGAAGACACCATCTATTTAGTTAAAGTAAGTACTAAGTTAGCAGATCGTATCGAAAACTTCGACGACGAAGATGAGGATGATTTTGTAGATCCTGCAGATGATTCATTAGATGCATTGAAAGACTTAGAAATTGCTGACGAAGAAGATTAACAGTTTCAAGACATATTATACAAAGAGCTACCGCAATGCGGTAGCTCTTTTTTTTTAGTCTTGATCTACTTCCCATTTCAGTAAAACCATATCTACTAACTGTCTGCCATTTTCAAAAATAGGCTCGGGATAATAGTCGATAAAAAAGTTTTTGCGCTTGTCAAAAAGGACAAAGCCATTGCGCTGGTAAAAGCGAATTTGAGCATCGCCTGTATCCCCCGTCCCAACAATTAAAGTTTTGTAGTTTTGCTCTTTGGCTAGCACTTTAATATAATCGAGTAAAAAACTGCCAATCTGCTTGTTTTGAAAGGCTTCAGCAACCGCTATATTTTTTATTTCCAGCGTATCTGCAGTAAGTGGATACAAACAAAAAACGGCTATTTCCTCTTGTTGGTAGCAAACGCTATACACTCGGCTGTCGTCTATATAGTGCCCTATAGCTTCGACCGTCTCATCTGCTAAGAGTAGCAGCGACATCGGGTAGGCTTTATCTTTAATTTCAGTAATTTGAAGTGATTCTCCTAACATAAAAGGTGTGTTTTAAACCTACAAAATTAACAAGTTCCAAGCAGTTGTACTAAAAGAATGACCATAGATTGTGTATTTAGCGGTAGATAGGCTTTTTATGTGGTTTAGAAAAGAAGTTTTTCTGTAAAATTTGAATATATTTGCAAACATTATAAAAAGACAATAAGTTACTAAAAATATGAAAGCAGGTATTGTAGGATTGCCTAATGTTGGAAAATCAACACTATTCAATTGTTTGTCAAACGCTAAAGCGCAAAGTGCTAACTTCCCATTCTGTACAATTGAGCCCAATGTTGGGGTTGTAAACGTGCCAGATCCGCGTTTATTGAAATTAGAAGAATTGGTAAACCCTGAGCGCGTTTTGCCAGCAACAGTTGAAATCGTAGATATCGCCGGATTGGTAAAAGGAGCGAGTAAAGGTGAAGGATTGGGTAATCAATTCCTCGGAAATATTCGCGAGTGTAATGCGATTATTCATGTTTTGCGTTGTTTTGATAACGACAATATCGTTCACGTTGATGGTAAAGTAAACCCAATTCGCGACAAAGAAACAATCGACATCGAATTGCAGTTGAAAGACCTAGAAACCGTTGAAAAACGCTTAGAAAAAGTAAAAAAAGCAGCTAAAACAGGAAATAAAGAAGCACAAGTAGAAGCAGATTTATTAGAGCGTATTAGAGAAACCTTATTAGCGGGAAAATCCGCTCGTGTGGTAGAGGCAAAAAACCAAGACGAAGAGGAATTGTTGGAAGCTTTTCAATTAATTACCACTAAACCAGTGTTATACGTGTGTAACGTTGACGAAGGTGCTGCAGTTCATGGAAATGCCTATGTGGAGCAGGTAAGAGAATTGGTGAAAGACGAAAATGCAGAAGTAATTGTATTGGCTGTCGGAACTGAAGCGGATATCACAGAACTTGAAACCTTTGAAGAACGTCAAATGTTCTTGGAAGATTTAGGTCTTGAAGAGCCAGGTTCGTCAAAATTGATCCGTTCAGCATATAAGCTTTTGAAATTGCAAACGTATTTTACCGCAGGTGTAAAAGAAGTGAGAGCATGGACAATTAACGTGGGAGATACAGCGCCTCAAGCAGCAGGAGTAATCCATACTGATTTCGAAAAAGGATTCATCCGCGCGGAAGTGATCGCCTACGATGACTATGTAACTTTTGGTTCTGAAGCTAAAGTTAAAGAAGCAGGTAAACTTAGAGTAGAAGGAAAAGAGTACATTGTAAAAGATGGTGATGTGATGCATTTCCGTTTCAATGTATAAGACATAAAAAAGAGAAGAATCAAGAAAGAGAGGCCTTAATAACCTCTCTTTTTTTGTATATTTAAGTTTTTATTTATCAGATTAAGGTCATTTATGCTAAAAAAAATAGCACGATTTGTAAAGGTGATTATCTTGTGTTTTTTTACATTTGTCATCGTTTACCTTGGGGTATTTTATATCTTATCCCTCTGGCCCTATCAGCAAGACGCAGCAAGAGAAAAGCCTGGTGGACAAGAGATAACCATCTATTTGTCCACTAATGGAGTTCATACTGATTTTGTGCTTCCTGTAACCACAACGGTTATAGATTGGCAATCAACGTTTGATTTTGAAAGTCGTACCATTCGCTGGGTGGCCTTTGGTTGGGGAGATAGGGGATTTTATATTGATACGCCTACATGGAGTGATTTGCGCATGAGTACAGCACTTCAGGCGCTTTCAGGTGTCGGTGCTTCAGCGATGCACGTAACGGCCTATTCGGCTTTTGCAGCAGGCGATCAGGCAATAAAGCTCACCTTAACCCCAGCGGAATATCAAACCCTCGTTCATTATATTCAGGCGAGTTTTGTCGAGGAACATGGGGAGTATCAACGCATAGATGTTCCAGGGTATGAAGCATCTGATGCGTTCTATGAAGCAAAAGGAAGTTATAGTTTATTTTATACGTGTAATACCTGGGTGAATCAAGGATTGAAACAATGCAATCAAAAAGCCGCCCTATGGGCCTTACACGATCAAGGAATTTTAAGGCATTATAAATAAATATGATTCAGAAAATACCATATAAGAAAATAGGAAAGTTATTGAAACAGTCAGTGGTTGATTTCTTAGACGATCGTGCGACAACCTTTAGCGCGGCCTTGTCTTACTATACTATTTTTGCACTGCCCCCTTTAATTATTTTAATTATATCGGCTTCGGGATTTTTCTTAGAAGAAAAGGACGTTTCCTCTTTTTTCTACCAGCAAGTTGGAGATTTAGTCGGTCCTAATACGGCCAAAGAAGTGGAAAATGCCATGAATAATGTGACCCTCAATCGCTCAGGAGTCTTGCCTACGATTATTGGGGTAGTTATGTTGCTGTTTACCGCCTCGGGTGTTTTTGCAGAAATACAAAGCTCACTCAATTATATTTGGGGATTTGTAGCAAAACCCGAAAAAAGCGTTATTCGGTTAATTAAAAATCGACTGTTGTCGTTTGCTATGATTGGGTCGGTTGGTTTTCTCTTGTTAGTGAGCTTGTTAATCAATTCTATAGCTAGTATTCTTTTTGAGTATTTAACAACCTATTTCGCAGAGTCTACGATTTATTTGGTTCAACTAGTCAATAATATTATAGTATTTTTGATTATTACCCTCTTGTTTGCAGTTATTTTTAAAACCTTACCCAATGGGATAATCCGCCTAAAAGATGCCTTTATAGGGGCTGCTTTTACAGCCATACTGTTTATGGTAGGTAAATTTGGCATTGGTCTTTATTTGGGTACTACAGCTAAATCCTCTCTTTACGGTGCCGCAGGTTCAATTATTGTTATGCTAATTTGGGTCTATTACTCTGCCATGATTTTGTATTTTGGTGCTGAATTTACCAAAAATTATGCTTTGTTGTTTGGTCAGCGAATCAGACCTGGAGCATTTTCTTTAGAAATTGATAAAAATGCCATCAAAAAGACGGAAGAATAGAAAGTTTAACATGCAAAAAAACGGTATTTACAAATTTTTATCATTTTTATTTTACCTTAAATAGTAGTATTTTAGCACAAATTCCAACAATTTATATGCAAAATCAAAATCAGTATACTGAAGACAATATTCGTTCTTTAGATTGGAAAGAACATATCCGTATGCGTCCGGGTATGTATATCGGTAAGCTTGGTGATGGATCGTCTCCTGATGATGGGATTTACATCCTGATCAAAGAGGTAATTGACAATAGTATTGATGAGTTTGTGATGGGCACAGGAAAAACTATTGAAGTTACCCTAAAAGACAAAATGGTTACGGTTCGTGACTTCGGACGTGGTATTCCATTGGGAAAGGTGATCGATGTAGTGTCAAAAATGAACACAGGAGGAAAGTACGACTCAAAAGCATTTAAAAAATCAGTTGGTCTTAACGGAGTAGGTACGAAAGCAGTCAACGCACTGTCCACGTATTTTCGCGTGGTTTCTGTTCGCGATAACCAACAAAAAGCCGCAGACTTCTCAGCTGGGAACTTGGTCAATGAAGAAGAGTTAATCGAAACAACCAAGCGCAAAGGAACCAAAGTGTCCTTTATCGCAGATGAAAAGATTTTTAAAAACTACAAGTACCGCAAGGAGTATATTGAGCGCATGCTCAAAAACTACTGTTACCTGAACAAAGGACTGACGATCATCTTTAACGGAGAAAAGTTCTACTCAGAAAACGGGTTGAAAGACTTGCTCAATGAAAATATCGATCTAGAGGATCAAGTGTACCCAATCATTCACTTGACAGGAGATGATATTGAAGTGGCAATTACACACAGTAAAAGTCAGTACTCTGAAGAGTACTATTCCTTTGTCAACGGGCAAAATACCACACAAGGAGGAACGCATTTAGGCGCTTTTAGAGAGGCTTTGGTGCGTACATTAAAGGAGTTCTACAACAAAAACTTTGAAGCATCAGATATTCGAAAGTCGATTGTAGCCGCAATTTCAGTAAAAGTTGAAGAACCTGTATTTGAATCCCAAACCAAAACAAAATTGGGATCAACTGATATGGGCCCCGATTTGCCAACAGTGCGTACCTTTGTGAACGATTTTGTGAAAACACAACTCGATAACTACCTTCATAAGAATCCAGAAATTGCAGATGCGCTGTTGCGCAAAATTTTGCAAGCTGAACGCGAACGCAAAGAATTGTCAGGTATTCGAAAAATAGCAAAAGAACGCGCCAAAAAAGCGAGCTTGCACAACCGCAAACTACGCGACTGTCGCGTGCACTTAACGGATATTAAAAACCCGAGATACCTCGAAAGTACCTTGTTTATTACCGAGGGAGATTCTGCGTCGGGATCAATCACCAAGTCAAGAGATGTCAACACACAAGCCGTATTTAGTTTGCGTGGAAAGCCTCTGAACTCCTACGGGATGACGAAGAAGATTGTTTACGAAAACGAAGAGTTTAACTTACTACAAGCCGCACTCGATATTGAAGAGGATTTCGAAAGCCTGCGCTACAACAACATCGTAATCGCTACCGATGCCGATGTCGATGGAATGCACATCCGCTTGTTGTTAATTACTTTCTTCTTGCAATTCTTCCCAGAACTTATCAAAGAAGGTCACTTATATATTTTGCAAACGCCTTTGTTCCGCGTTCGAAACAAAAAAGAAACCATCTATTGCTATAGCGAAGAAGAACGCGTAGCGGCAATTGAAAAGCTTAAACCTAAACCCGAAATCACGCGATTTAAAGGATTGGGAGAAATTTCACCAGATGAATTTCAACACTTCATCGGAGAAAGTATTCGCCTAGATCCCGTGATGTTGGACAAATCCATGTCTATCGAAAAGATGTTAGAGTTTTATATGGGTAAAAATACCCCTGATAGACAAGAATTTATCATTGATAATTTGAAAGTTGAACTTGATGTTGTAGAAGAATAGACTATGAGCACTGAAGATAATTTGAAGGACGATAATTTGAAGGACGATATCCAATCAAATAACCTAGATAATGGGGAATTTGTTGAAGATCATACAGCGTTACAAGAAGAAGAAGAGGAAAAAGAAACCATTACCAAAGTTACGGGTATGTACAAAGAGTGGTTCTTGGACTATGCTTCGTACGTAATTTTGGAACGTGCTGTACCGGCGATTGAGGATGGGTTTAAACCCGTACAACGCCGTATCATGCACTCAATGAAAGAATTGGATGACGGTCGATACAATAAAGTAGCGAATATCGTTGGACATACCATGCAGTATCACCCACACGGTGATGCGAGTATTGGTGACGCCATGGTACAACTAGGACAAAAGGAGTTGTTGATCGATATGCAAGGAAACTGGGGGAATATCCTCACAGGTGATGGTGCCGCTGCTTCGCGTTATATCGAAGCACGTCTGAGCAAATTCGCCCTAGAAGTGCTGTATTCTCCAAAAATTACAGAATGGCAATCGTCTTACGACGGCCGTAGAAACGAACCAATCAACCTCCCTGTAAAGTTTCCTTTGCTCTTAGCACAAGGTGCAGAGGGAATTGCGGTTGGACTCTCAACGAAAGTCTTACCACACAACTTTAATGAATTAATCGACGCCTCAGTAAAAATATTGAAAGGGAAACCTTTTACGTTATATCCCGATTTTCCAACCGAGGGAATTGCTGATGTGTCTGCTTACAACGACGGACTCAGAGGAGGCCGTGTTCGCGTTCGCGCACGCATTTCTCAGCTAGATAAAAATACCCTCGTCGTTACGCAAATCCCTTTCTCAACAACCACAACATCGTTGATTGATAGTATATTAAAAGCGAATGAGAAAGGAAAACTGAAAATTAGAAAAATTGAAGATAATACGGCAGCTAGTGTTGAAATATTAATTCACCTACCGCCGGGTACATCACCAGATAAAACCATTGACGCCCTCTATGCCTTTACGGCTTGTGAAACGTCAATCGCTCCACTGGCTTGTATTATTCAAGATAATAAACCTCTCTTTATCGGAGTTTCTGAAATGTTGAAACGCTCTACGCATCAAACCGTTGACCTGCTTCGACAAGAACTCGAAATCGAACTACAAGAGTTAGAAGAACGTTGGCACTTCCTCTCCTTAGAGCGCATTTTTATCGAAAATAGAATTTACCGTGCCATTGAGGAAGAAGAAACATGGGAGGGTGTACTCAGCGCGATTGATGAGGGACTTAAACCGTTTATTGTTAACCTCAAAAGAGCTGTTACTCAAGAAGATATTATCAAGCTTACAGAAATTCGAATTAAGCGTATTTCTCGTTTTGACATTGATAAAGCAAATCAGCTAATCGAAGCTCTTGAAGGTGATATCGAAAAAGTAAAATACAACTTAGAACACTTGGTTGATTTTGCAATCAAATATTTTACAAGCCTAAAAGAAAAATACGGCAAAGGTAAAGAGCGCAAAACGGAGTTGAGAAGCTTTGATACCATCGAAGCAACGAAAGTGGTGTTGCGAAATACCAAATTATACGTCAACAGACAAGAAGGTTTCTTTGGAACTTCCCTGCGCAAAGATGAATACGTTTGTGACTGTTCTGATATTGACGATATTATCGTTTTCTTACGCGATGGATCTATGGTTATTTCCAAAGTAGAAGAGAAGCGCTTTGTCGGAAAAGATATCATCCACATTGATGTATTTGCCAAAAACGACAAACGCACCATCTACAACTTAATCTACCGCGATGGTAAATCCGGACCGTCTTATAGTAAGCGCTTCAATGTGATGAGTATCACTCGTGATAAAGTATATGACTTAACGCAAGGGAATCCAGGGTCACAAGTATTGTATTTCTCTGCCAATCCAAATGGTGAAGCAGAAGTAGTGACTATTTTATTGCGACAGTTGAGCAATGTTAAGAAGTTGAAATTTGACCTTGATTTCGCCGATCTATTGATTAAAGGACGTATTGCCAAAGGAAATTTGGTCACTAAATACGCCATCAAGAAGATTGAACTGAAAGAAAAGGGAATCTCAACCTTGCGCCCGCGTAAAATATGGTATGATGAAGCCGTTAGACGTTTAAACGTGGAAGGTAGAGGAGAGCTGTTAGGCGAATTTAAAGCAGAAGATCGCCTGATGATTATTACCCAAAGTGGGAAAATCAAAACAGTGGTGCCTGAATTGACTACACACTTCGAAGAAGATATGATCGTCTTAGAAAAGTGGAAACCAAACAAACCGATTTCAGCTATTTATTTCGATGGGGAAAAAGCGCGTTACTATGTGAAGCGATTTATCATTGAAAATGAAAATAGAGAAGACATCTTTATTTCTGAACACGAGAACTCAAAATTAGAACTGATTTCAACAGATTATCGCCCTGTAGTTGAAGTTGTTTTTGCCAAGGTAAAAGGCGTACAAAAAGAAAACTTAGTTGTTGATTTAGAGCAATTTATAACGATTAAAGGAATTAAAGCTTTAGGTAATCAACTAACCGCAGATAAGGTAAAACAAATTGATCATTTGGAATCTTTGCCTTATGAAGAGGAGGTAGAAACGCAAGAAGACACAACAAATTACGACTTGGAAAATCTACCCGATGTCAATGTAGATGAGGATGGTCAAAGTAGTTTGTTTTAGATTGATTGTACAACTTTGAAAGAAGCATAGCTTACGGTAGTCATCGCGATGGTTACTAGAGCGTAAATAAACAGGAATAGTACATGAAACTGAAAAAGTATAGACAATGTTTAGGATTAGCCCTTATTGCTACCTGTGGCGCTTATGCGCAAACACCGTCAACGGATAATTTATTCGAACAAGAGGATGTTCATTCGCTGTCGGAACGATGGGATTTAGGTCCAACGGCCAAGGGAAAAACGTTTACTATTTCTCCCTATAAACCCATCTATGTATTGCCTGGGCGTTGGTCTAATAGACCCAATAACCAGCCGTTTAGCTATAGCGAGCACATGGATAGACCAGCTGCGAATAATTACAATGAAACCGAAATTCGCTTTCAGTTGAGTTTCAAAACCAAAGTAGTGGAAGGACTGTTATTTGGCAAGGGGGATATTTGGTTAGCTTTTACGCAAACCGCCAATTGGCAAGCGTATAATGAGAAGATTTCTAGACCTTTTCGGGAGTTGAACTATGAACCTGAAATCATTTTTAACTATCCGTTGGATTTGTCCTTGCACAACCTAAAATTTAAAATGGCCGGTTTAGCCTTCAATCACCAGTCCAATGGAAAGAGTGAACCAACCTCAAGAAGCTGGAATCGCTTGGTTTTTCACCTTGGGATGGAGTATAGGGATTGGACTATTATGGTTAAACCCTGGATGCGACTGAAAGAGAAAAATAAAAGTGACGACAATGCGCGTATTTCAGAATACTATGGAAAAGGTGAACTAACAGTGGCTTATCAACGAAACGGACAAGTTTTTACCTTTATGATGCGAAACAATATGCGTTTAAATGAAGATTATAGAGGATTTCACGAATTCACCTATACCTATCCCATTAAGAATAACCTAAAGGCTTTCTTTGTGATTAACAATGGATATGGTGAATCGCTAATTGACTACAACTGGAACCAAACAACAATTGGGGTAGGAATATCCCTAATGGAGTGGTATTAATAACAATACGATATAAAAAAAGGAGAACGCATGATTCTCCTTTTTTTATACATTATAGTGGCAGTTGTATGTAGTAATAAAACAATCTGTTTTTTGCTTCTTCTGTTCCTTATTTTTGTTTTTGCATATCTTGCTTTTTTGCTGCATGCTTTAATGAAAACACCAAATAGCAAAAGAATATGATAAAAGCCAGGAATGAAAACCAATTCACCTGTATGGACCAAAGATTGTCTAGGTCTAGCTGGTAGATCCCATAGAATAAAAGAAAAAGGACAAGATAGGTGGTTATTTTTTCAACTTTTTTATTCATAGCTCGTTCAATTAAATCGTCATAGAAAATAAAGCGCGGTCTGGTTTGTTGCGTTGCAAACGCAAATCCAAAGCCATACATATATTGCGAACAAAAGCACGCCCTACTTTGTTCACCGTAATGACGTGATTGTTAATGGTGATCAACTGGTCGTTTTCCATTTCTTTTAATTCCTCCAAAATAGGTTGGAAATCAATTAAATGTAAATCGTCAGACAAATCGGTTTTTAAATCACACATTAAATGTAGGATATGTTTTCTAATTATCAAATCTTCTTCGTTTAAAATATGACCTTTTACTACTGGAATTTCATTTTTTTCAAGTAGTGCATAGTAGGTTTCTATGTTTTTTTCGTTTTGAGCAAAAGCAGTCCAGCTGTCGCTAATCGCAGAAACACCTAATCCGATCATTACATCTGTCTTAGATGAAGTGTACCCCATGAAGTTTCGGTGAATACTATTGGTATTCATCGCTTTGTACAAGCTGTCCGACTTTAAAGCGAAGTGATCCATCCCAATTTCAATATATCCCTTTTCTTCCAATAGGTTTTTTCCTATTTCATAAAGCTTTCTCTTTTCCTCATCTTTGGGAACATCCTCATCTTTAAAACCGCGTTGTCCATTGCCTTTGATCCATGGCACATGAGCATAGCTGTAAAAAGCCAAGCGATCAGGGGATAAAGACTTTGTTTTCTCAATGGTATCCACCACGTGATCGATGGTCTGAAAAGGCAAACCAAAAATTATATCATGAGAAATAGAAGTATAGCCCAATTCCTTGGCCCAAAGAGTTACTTTAGCAACATCGTGAAACGTTTGATTACGATTTATGGCCTTTTGTATCTCGCGATTGTAGTCTTGTACACCAAAGCTAACTCTTCGAAAACCAAGGGTATATAAAGTTTGTAAATGCTCTCTTGTTGTGTTGTTTGGATGACCTTCAAAGCTGAATTCATACTGTGGAGCTTTTTCAGCACGCGCTAATATTCCTTCAAATAACAGCTGTAGGTGTTCCGGTGTAAAAAAAGTAGGTGTGCCTCCGCCTAAGTGAATCTCTTTGATTCGCGGCTTATCTTCTAACAAGGTACAATACAACGCCCATTCTTTTAATACGGCTTGTATGTAGGGAATTTCCACTTCATGGCGTTTGGTGATGTGCTTGTGACAACCACAAAACGTACATAAACTCTCGCAGTACGGCAAGTGAATGTATAAACTAATACCTTCACTTTGATTGGTTTGATCAAAAGTTGCTTTGACACTTTTTAGCCATTTATCACGGGAAAAACTCGTCTCATCCCAATAGGGAACAGTAGGATAACTGGTATATCGAGGACCAGGTACATTGTATTTTTGAATTAGAGGGGTAGCCATTTTTCGTATATTTGTAACAAATGTAACAGGAATAACGAATACTAATCCTGATATTTGTCACTTGATTAAAAATATTTAGATGAAATATACGATGAAAAATAGTTTTTTAACAGCTACTTTACTAATGTTCTCTTTTTTTAAGGTTACCGCCCAGGAAGTGAAAGAGAAAGAATTGGTTCAACCCCTTGCCTTTGAGAAGCAAATTACAGCCCGTAAAGTGCAGTTAGTCGACGTTAGAACACCAAAAGAATACCAAGAAGGCACAATCGCTAATGCGGTTAACCTGGATTATTTAGGAGATGATTTTGACCAACAAATAAAAGAATTAGATTCTTCACAACCTGTATATATCTTTTGTCAATCAGGAAAACGAAGTGCAGGAGCTGCAAAAAAAATGCAAGAAGCAGGATTTCAAGTCATCGAGCTAGCTGGAGGTTATAAAGCTTGGAAGGCAGAAAAAGACTAGGTTAATTTATCAATTATTTAAGAATTCTCAAGACTAGATGTTTGAAAAAATTGCTATTTTTGAAAAAAAGGTAAAGTATGGATATAGCATCATTTGGAGGTTTTTTAAGAACATTAGTTATTATAGTAGTGATCTATTATGCTTTTAAATTTGCGATGCGTTATTTATTTCCACTTTTTGTCTATAAAATGGCAAAGAAAGTAGAACGAAATTTTCAACAGCAGCAGCAAGATTTTTATCAACAAAATAGAACATCTCAACAAGAACCTGATTTTACGAATCAAAATACATCGACAGGGAAAGATAAATTCCCTCGCTCAACAAAAGTCGTTGGCGAATATATCGATTACGAAGAAGTAGACACAAAATAACAACAAGCTCCTCTCAAGGGAGCTTTTTTTATACATCTCCCTAGCGTAGGAGTGTTGCTCATTCATCTATTCACCTAAAAAAGCTGTGGCAAGTAGGGATATTCCTAGTAATTCTGGACAGGTTTCAAAAAAAATACACACATCTAACCTTAAAATTACTTACTTTAGCTAATTGAACAGAATTCAATCAAAGCAAAGTAGTTTTATAGCATGAATGCAGTAAAAAAATATGTACCACATCTCTTGGTGTTGGTAGGTTTTATCGTCGTAGCCTTACTTTATTTTTCTCCCGTTTTACAGAACAAGGTTATTTACCAGTCTGATATTGTACAATATACGGGGATGGCAAAAGAGCAAAACAATTTTAGAGCAGAATTTAATGAAGAGCCTTATTGGACGAATAGCGCTTTTGGAGGGATGCCGACCTATCAGTTAGGAGCCAAGTATCCCTATAATTTTGTAAAACACTTAGATAGCGCCATCCGTTTTTTACCGCGTCCTGCAGACTATTTATTCTTGTATTTCGTCGGATTTTATGCCTTACTTCTCGTTTTGGGCATTCGTCCCTTAAAGGCATTTATCGGATCCCTGGCTTTTGGATTTTCTACTTATTTAATCATCATCTTAGGGGTTGGACACAACGCCAAAGCACACGCCATTGCTTATATGCCTATGGTAGTAGCAGGGGTAATACTCGTGTTTCGAAAGAAATACGTAGTAGGGGGGATTCTAACGGTTGTGGCAGCTGCTCTAGAAATTAGCGCAAACCACTTCCAAATGACCTATTACTTGCTGTTGTTCTTATTGATTTTAGGCATAGCCTATACCTACCAATATGGCAAAGCAAAAGACTGGAAAGGCTTGGGTATTGCCTATGCGATTTTAGTTGGATCAGCCGTGTTGAGTATTGGGGCTAATGCAACGAATATTATGGCAACGGCGGAATATACCAAGTTTAGTACGCGTAGTGCAAGTGAATTGACCTATGAACCAGATGGATCGCCTAAAACCTCTTCTAATGCGATGAGCTATGACTATATCACAGAGTATAGCTATGGTATTTTTGAGAGCTTAAACTTGCTATCTCCCCGTTTAACAGGGGGTGCAAATAACGAAACCCTTGAGGAAGATAATGCCATCTATCGCTACCTTACTTCAATTGGTGCTAATCCGCAACAAGCCAAAGAAATGAGTAAGCAAGCTCCTACGTATTGGGGAGATCAACCCATTGTGGCTGCACCTGCTTATATTGGAGCTA
The DNA here is from genome assembly GCF_030326445.1 of Myroides sp. DF42-4-2. NCBI lineage: Bacteria > Pseudomonadati > Bacteroidota > Flavobacteriia > Flavobacteriales > Flavobacteriaceae > Myroides > Myroides sp. DF42-4-2. Next base: position 115,099 of record NZ_JACAKI010000007.1, on the reverse strand, counting down.
TTGTATTTTTCTTATTTGTATTGGGTTTGTTTACCGAAAAGCGAAACCTCAAGTATATTTTCTTAGCTGGTGCCTTATTGGCTTTGGTGTTGTCTTGGGGAAAAAACTTTCCAATAGTGACGAATTTCTTCATCGATTATGTGCCCTTGTACAACAAATTTAGAGCGGTTTCCTCTATTCAAGTTATACTAGAGATGTGTGTGCCTGTTCTAGCAGTATTGGGCTTGTACAACTTCTTTAAACTCGAGCAAAAACAACAACTAGATGCCTTAAAGAAAACAAGTCTTATCGCTGGCGGTTTGTTGGTCTTTCTATTTGTAATTAAAGGAACGCTTTCCTTTACAGGTTTAAATGACGATTACTATCGCAGTGCATATGGAGAAATTGGTCCTGGTTTTATCCGCGCATTAATTGAAGAGCGCAAGGCCATGTATACCCACGATTTACTGCGTTCTTTTTTATTAATACTAGCTACCGCTGCCGTGCTTTTCGCTTTCGCAAAAGACAAGTTGAAAGAGCTGTATGCCCTCGTGATTATCGGTGTGCTACTCGTTGGTGACTTAGTTGTGGTAGACCGCAAGTACGTCAATGAAACCTCTTTTGTGTCAGCTAGAAAAATGGAAGATCCCTTTGAAATCACACAAGCAGACAAACAAATTTTAAACGATCCCTCTCACTTTAGAGTCTTTGATGCTCAGGGAGGATTAAATAGCGCAAAAGCGTCCTATTTCCATTATTCACTTGGGGGATATCACGCAGCAAAACCGAGAAGAATCCAACAACTGGTCGACTATCAATTGAATCAAAACCCGATGACGGTTTTCAATATGATGAATGTAAAATACATTATACAACCCGATGAAGAAGGTCGTAGTGTAGCCATGCTAAATAACGAAGCTAATGGCAATGCATGGTTTGTATCTACTGTTGAAAAAGTAACAACAGCAGACCAAGAAATGCAGGCCTTGGGTAAAATAAACACCAAAACAACCGCCGTGTTGAATACACAAGCGTTTCAACAGCCAATTAAAGATAGTTATGTCGTAGATTCTTTAGCTCGTATTCAGTCAACTTCTTATAAAGCCAATAAGCTAACCTATGAATCGACAAACGCACAAGAAGGATTAGCTGTGTTTTCTGAAATATACTATCCACAAGGATGGATGGCGAAGGTTGATGGCAAAGAAGTGCCTATTGTAGCAGTAGACTATGTGTTGCGCGCTATAGTTATTCCAGAAGGAAAGCACACGATTGAATTTACCTTTGAACCTCAAGTGGTAAAAACAGGTAGCCGCATTGCTTTGGCAAGCTCTTTGTTGATTGTAATCCTATCACTTGGAGCCGTTTGGATATGTAGAAAAAGAAAAGAAAAATAAAAGTGATTTATTGCTTGAAATGGAAAAGAAAAAAGAAAAGAAAAAAGTACTCATCCTTTGTTATTACTGGCCTCCTGCAGGGGGACCAGGTGTTCAACGCTGGTTGAAGTTCGTCAAGTATTTACCCGATTTTGATATAGAACCAATAGTATACGTACCTGATGGGGCAAACTATCCCTTGATTGATACCAAACTAGAGCAGGAGGTAAGTCCAGAGGTAACGATTTTGCGCAAAACCATCAAAGAACCGTATTCTTTAGCGAAGAAGTTAATGGGACAACGCGCACAAACGATGAGTTCAGGAATGATTCCCCAAGTTCGAAATCAAACTAAATGGGATAAATTATTGCTGTGGATTCGCGGTAATATGTTTATTCCCGATGCACGCGTTGGATGGGTAAAACCCTCCATCGATTACCTCAACACCTATTTAGAACAACACCCTGAGATCGAAACCATCATCACCACAGGCCCTCCTCATAGCATCCATCTAATTGGATTGGGCTTGAAGAAAAAAAGAAAAATTAAGTGGGTGGCTGACTTTAGAGATCCTTGGACGACAATAGGTTATCATAAAGAACTTAAACTATCGCATAAAGCAAAAGAAAAGCATTTAGCGCTAGAAAAAGAAGTGCTTACAACTGCAGATCAACTAATTGTAACGAGTAAGACAACGAGTAAAGAATTTAGAACTAAAACAGCAAAGCCCATTGCGATTATCACCAATGGATATGATGTGGCACATTTAGGAAAAATTCCACTGGATGAAAAATTTACTTTAGCCCATATCGGCTCATTTCTCTCTAATCGCAACCCACGTGTTTTGTGGAAAGCAATTAGTGAGTTGAGAAGGGAGAACAAAGCATTTAAAGCTGCATTTGAGCTTAAGCTAATCGGAAAGATTAGCGATGAAATACTCCATACCTTGGCAGAATTTAAACTGTTGGAATGTACTGACAACAGAGGCTATGTCGACAATGAAGAAGCATTGAGGCAAATGCGTGCATCTCAAGTGTTGTTGCTTGTTGAAATTGACTCCGATGATACCAAAGCGATTATTCCAGGAAAACTGTTTGAGTATATGGCCGCAGAACGTCCGATTTTAGCCATTGGACCGGAGGAGTCTGACTTCTTTGAAATAGTGCAACAAACCAATGTAGGACGCAATGCCTTATACAGTGAGAAAGATAAAATTAGTGAAATCTTACTGCAATATTTTGAACAGTATCAAAACAATCAACTCCGAGTACACGCCATGGGCTTACAGTATTTTGGTCGCAAGCGATTGACTGAACGCTTGGTGAGTGTTTTAAATGATTAACGGTTTACAGAAATAAAAAAAGCTTGAGGATTACCTCAAGCTTTTTTTATTGGTAATTTTTTCCCATTTCATCTCTACTCTTCACCACTCGCCAAAAAGGAGCTCCTTTTTTTACTTCAATTTATGTTTTAAAAACTGTCCAGTACTGGATTCTTTGCATGCAGCTACTTCCTCAGGAGTGCCAAAAGCAATCAGTTGACCGCCTTTTTCTCCGCCTTCAGGGCCAATATCTACGATATAATCTGCACATTTGATCAAATCTAAATTGTGTTCGATAACCAAGATGGAGTGTCCTTTATCAATCAGTGCATTAAAAGCAGTAAGGAGTTTATTAATGTCGTGAAAGTGTAAGCCCGTTGTCGGTTCATCGAAGACAAAGAGCACTTTTTCTCGCGTTGAACCCGCCAATAAGAAAGACGCTAATTTAATGCGTTGTGCTTCACCACCCGAAAGCGTAGAAGAAGATTGTCCCAATTGGACATACCCCAATCCCACGTCTTGTAGCGGTTGCAAACGCGTAGCGATTTTCGTTTGGTTGTATTGCTTGAAGAAGGCTAATGCATCATCAATAGTCATGCGAAGAATATCGTCTATGTTTTTTCCTTCAAAATTCACTTCGAGCACTTCTTTCTTGAATCGTTTGCCGTGACATGCTTCACACTCTAAGTGCACGTCGGCCATAAATTGCATTTCTACCGTTACACTTCCTTCCCCTTTACACACTTCACATCGTCCACCGTCTACGTTAAACGAAAAATGCTTGGGTTGATACCCCCTTAATTTGGACGTATTTTGCTTGGCGTATAAGTCTCGAATTTCGTCATAGGCTTTGATATAGGTCACGGGATTCGAACGCGAGCTTCGTCCGATTGGATTTTGATCTACGTATTCAATCTGCTTGATGTGATCAAATTTGCCTTCTAATGCGGTAAATTGACCTGGTTTATCACTTAGTCCCGTTAGTTTTTTCTGAAGGGCAGGGTATAATATACGCTTGACTAACGTACTCTTTCCACTTCCCGAAACGCCTGTAATAACCGTTAAGCAATCCAATGGAAAACGAACATCAATATTCTTTAAATTGTGCTCTCTCGCACCAATGATGTCAATATAGTGTTTATACGATCTTCTTTTCTTAGGTATTTCAATAGCTCTCGTTCCATTGAGGTATTGTGCGGTTAGGGAATCTGATTGTAGAATTTCCGCTAAAGTCCCCTGTGCGACTAATTCCCCTCCAAAGGTACCCGCTTCTGGTCCAATATCGATAATCTGATCCGCTGCCTGCATGATTTCCTCATCGTGTTCTACAACAATGACCGTATTGCCTAAAGCCTTTAATTGTTTAAGCACTTGGATTAACTTTTCTCCATCCTTGGGATGTAGACCAATACTCGGTTCGTCGAGAATATACATGGAACCAACCAAACTACTTCCCAACGAAGTAGCTAGGTTAATGCGTTGAGATTCCCCACCCGAAAGTGTAGATGAATTTCGGTTGAGCGTTAAGTAGGATAAACCTACGTTTAACAAAAAGCCTAATCGATTGTTAATCTCGATGAGTAAGCGCTTAGCTACTTGCTGTTCATAGTCTGTTAACCTCAGCTCTTGAAAGAAAACCACTAATTTATCAATGGGCATATCAACCAGATCAGAAACGGTTTTTCCACCAATTTTAACGTAGCCTGCTTCCTTTCTCAAGCGTTTTCCCTTACAAGTTGGGCACTTCGTTTTCCCTCTATAACGCGAGAGTAAAACGCGATTTTGTATTTTGTAATTCTTTTCCTCTAGTTCTTCAAAGAAAGCATTCAGACCCGTAAAATATTCATTTCCTTCCCATAGGAGTGCCTTTTCTTCTGCGGTGAGCTGAAAAATAGGACGATGAATGGGAAAATCAAATTTATACGCATGTTGAACGAGCTGATCGCGATACCATCCCATGGATTCCCCACGCCAAGGAAAAACGGCATTTTCATATACCGAGAGTCCTGTATTAGGGAACACCAACTCTTCATCAATGCCAATTACATTGCCATAGCCATCACAAACAGGACAAGCGCCATAGGGATTATTAAAGCTAAACAGGTGAATATTAGGCTCTAAAAATGTTATGCCATCGAGTTCAAATCGATTGTTGAATTCGTATTGTTTATCTTCATCTAAGCTGCGTACATAACAAGTTCCCTTGCCTTCAAAAAAGGCAGTTTCAACAGCATCACCTAAACGATTGTAAAATTCGTCTGTATCTTTTACCACAATGCGATCAATGATCAGGCGGATATCCTCCAAAGAAAATTGATTAATAAGTGCGGGTTCCAAGCCTAGAAACTCATCCAAACGCACCATTTCACCTTTTACCCATAAACGAGCATACCCCTGTTTGAGTAAAACATCTAAGTGCTCGGCTAACGTTCTTTCTTCCTCAAACAGCAAAGGGGCTAATAACAGCCATTTACTATCTAAAGCAAAGGATTTGATTAAGGTTGTTACATCAGTTACAGTGTCTTTCTTTACTTCCTGTCCCGATATAGGGGAGTAGGTATGCCCAATACGAGCAAAGAGCAATTTGATGTAGTCATATAGTTCCGTAGACGTCCCCACCGTAGATCGCGCATTGGTGGTATTGACCTTTTGTTCAATGGCAATAGCAGGGGCAATACCTTTGATGTATTCCACTTTAGGTTTGTCTATTCGCCCTAAGAATTGACGTGCATACGAAGACAAACTCTCAACATAACGACGCTGTCCCTCCGCATATAGGGTATCAAAAGCCAAAGAAGATTTTCCAGAACCAGAAAGTCCTGTTACGACAACCATCTGATTTCTAGGAATCACCACATCTATATGCTTTAAGTTATGGAGATGTGCTCCTTTAATGATAATGTTTTTCTTGGGATCTAGTTTAGAAAAATCGATTTTAGACATGTGATATTTTGGTGTTTAGTACACAAAAATACGCTTTTATCTTAGTTTATGAAATGCTTTAGCTTCCCAAAAATCAATTATATTGGCCTCCCTTTTTTTATTTCTTTTTTTTAACAAATATTTTTGTATATATTTGTAACACTCAATACATAAAAATCAATTGCCTATATAACAAAAGTACTTTTTAGATCAGAATAGAACAGCTATAAAAAGAATTTTGTTATGGAATTAAGTCAATTACCAGATGCTACCCTTGTACAGCATTATAGAAGGGGCAATGAATATGCGCTAGAAGTTTTAATTAAAAGACATCAAGCCAAGATTTTTGGATTTATTTTTAGTAAATTGGACGATGTTGAATTAACCAATGACATCTTTCAAGATACGTTTATCAAAGTAATCAATACCCTTAAAACAGGAAAGTATAACGAAGAAGGCAAATTCATCTCCTGGGTGATGCGCATTGCACATAACCTAATTATGGATCACTATCGACGTGAAAAGCGCACGGTTATCCACAATGATACCGAACAAACGCCTTTTTTTAGTTTTCTAAAAGACGATAGTGAAACCGTTGAAGAATTGTTAATACAAAATCAGATTACCGAAGATTTACAACAGTTAATTTTAGAATTACCTGAAGATCAGCAAGAGGTGATCCGCATGCGCTTGTATCAAGATCTGAGTTTTAAAGAGATTGCCGAAGCAACGGATGTCAGTATTAATACAGCTTTGGGAAGAATGCGCTACGCTATTATCAATTTGAGACGAATGCTCGAAAAAAAACAAATATCATTAAGTATATAATAAAGTCTCAGATCGCCCGTTATAAAAGAGGAATATAACAGATTTTCTATGAAAAAAAATTACAAGACTCTTTTAACCGTAACGGAAGCAAAGGTACCGAAACCAGAGTTGATTGAAAAGCTATTGACGTATTCTAAATTTTGGTCTCAACTAGCTTTCAGTGAATTTGTGGAAACAAACCTAAAAACGGCTAAAGTAAATTAAAAAAAAAAGCATCGATTATTTCGATGCTTTTTTTTCTTGTTTTTTATAGTATTCATTGAGAACGGTTTTGCGTCCAATAACACTAGTAATGATATCGAGTTCTAATTTCCATCCACGGGCAGGCGAATATTGACGCCCATACCACACCAATTGTAAGTGCAATTTATTCCAGTGTTCTTTAGGAAATAAGCGTTTAGCGTCTTTTTCTGTTTGTTGAACACTTTTGCCGTTGGAGAATCCCCAACGATACAACAAGCGGTGAATATGCGTATCTACAGGAAAAGCGGGAATATCAAAAGCTTGTGCTACTACTACCGAAGCCGTTTTATGTCCCACCGCAGGTAATCGCTCTAAGGCTTCCATATCCGCAGGGACCTCTCCATTGTGTTCCTCAATTAAGATCTTGGACAACCCATAAATCCCCTTACTCTTCATCGGTGATAAGCCACAAGGACGTATAATATCTTGAATCTCCTCAACCGTTAATTTTACCATGTCATAGGGATTATCCGCCTTGGCAAATAAAATAGGCGTTATTTTATTGACGCGTTCATCTGTACACTGTGCGGATAATAATACGGCAATCAGCAACGTATAAGGGTCTTTGTGATCTAAAGGAACCGGAATTTCAGGATATAAAGCATCTAGCGTTTCGAGCACAAAGTTTACTTTCTCAGTTTTAGTCATAACTACTTATTCTATAAAGAAGAATCCTCTTTTGGTGTTTCATACAAAGATCGTTAAAAAAAGTGATTTTTATAAAAATTCTCCTTTACTGTATAACACCCTAGATCATCAAAGCAAAAAATCCTGCTATCATATTGGAGGGATCCATAGTGGAATACCGGATTGTTTTATACCTTTATAAAAATAACCAATCAAAAAAAGCGAAGGATGAAACAAACGGTTTTAGTGGTCGATGATGAGGAAAAATTGAGAAAACTATTGGCTCGCATTATTGAGTTAGAAGGTTTTGACGTTTATCAAGCGCCTGATTTGAAAACAGCAACTAAAAAATTAGAACAACTCACTATAGACGTAGTGGTTTGTGACGTTAAACTACCTGATGGAAATGGCGTTGCTTTTGTGGAGCAAGTCAAGACTAGCTATCCTTGGGTAGAGATGATATTACTAACGGCTTATGGCAATATACCTGATAGTGTACAAGCCATTAAGAGTGGTGCCTTTGACTATATTACCAAAGGCGATGACAACAACAAGATTTTGCCTTTGCTTTACCGCGCTATGGAGCGGGTTCGCGTTAATCGCACTTTAGAGCAAAACCAAATCCGCAGAGAAGAGCCTCTACCGGGTTTCGAATCTGTGTTGGGAGCAGCACCTTTAGTCACCGAAGCGATTCACCTTGCGCAGCGGGTTGCACCAACTAATGCTACGGTATTATTAACTGGAGAAACGGGAACGGGAAAAGAAGTCTTTGCTCAGGCGATTCACCAAGCAAGTACGCGTGCAAAAGCAAATTTTGTAGCGATTAATTGCTCGGCTTTTAGCAAGGATTTACTCGAGAGTGAATTATTTGGTCATAAAGCGGGTTCGTTTACTAATGCGACCAAGGATCAAAAAGGGTTGTTTGAAGAAGCGCACCAAGGAACGCTCTTTTTAGATGAGATAGGAGAGATGCCGATAGGCCTACAAGCCAAACTGCTTCGCGTATTGGAAACAGGAACTTTCTTTAAAATCGGAGAAACGAAGCCCACGCAAGTCAATGTGCGTATTATTGCGGCAACGAACCGAAATTTTGACAAAGAAATAAAAGCAGGACACTTTAGAGAAGATTTGTACTATCGCATTTCAGTATTTGAAATTCGCTTGCCTGCCCTAAGAGAACGCATGGAGGATATTCCTGTATTAGCCGAACACTTCCGAGCACAATTTGCAGCAACATCGCTCAATCCAGTACAATCCATTGCAAGAGAAACCTTAGCTTGTATGCAGCACTATTCTTGGCCGGGAAATATTAGAGAACTGCGCAACACCATGGAACGCGCCCTAATCCTGTGTACGGGAGTTTCCCTGCAAGTAGAAGACTTACCTGGGGAAGTACAACAAAAAAGTGAACAAACAAGACAAGAAACCACAGCACTTGATCTGGCTTCCATTGAAAAGCAACACATCCAAAAAGTATTGGAATACACCAAGGGCAATAAAACCAAAACTGCAGAATTGTTGGGAATTGCCTTGACTACGTTGTATCGGAAAATGGCAGATTACAACCTCAACTAGTCCATATAGCCTACACAAAGCTCCCAATTCGGAGCTTTTTTTTTTATATAAACCCTATCATTATGATAGACACTCATGCGCAAACCCTATCAAAACGATAGGGTTTACTTTTTGCCCTACCTTTCTTTTTTAAAGTAAAATGTTGATTTATAGTCTTATACCTAATTGTAGGCTAAAGTGGTATGCCATTCGCTATAGTATGAGCAAATCAGCTTCTATGAAACCAACAGTTCCTATAGCATGTAGGCATTTCCGAATCATTGACCAAGAGCAGCACAGCGGTGCTATATGTTCCATTTTAAAACTGAATAACCATGATAATTCTAGCTTGTATCGCCCTAGGCGTGGCCTGCTTTGTCGCCTTTTACAAAGCCATTAATTTTTTTGATCAACTTTAAATCTTACTTATGATTGTTTTATTCTTAATCGCTTTGGCTGTATTAGTCTATTTGTGTTATGTCTTATTCAAGCCTGAGCAATTTTAAAAAAAATGTAAAAGATATAGGAATGATCCTATTGATCTTTACGATGGTCTACGGCATCGTCTACCTCATTCACCGAATTTTATTAGTACTTGATTAAATCAATATGAATACAGAAATCACCGGAATCCTAGTCACTTTTTTATTGGCTATTGGAATTTCAATTCCCCTAGGGAACTATATAGCAAAGGTCTATGCAGGCCAGTCGACTTTTTTAGATGGGGTATTAGCACCACTAGAGAAACTACTGTATCGCATCAGTAAAATAAACCCTGCCGAAGGGATGAACTGGAAGCAGCACCTTCTTGCTTTACTCACCATTAATGTTGTTTGGTTTGTCTTGGTATTTGTGCTATTGCTCACCCAGGGGAGTCTACCATTAAACCCAGACCATAACCCTAGTATGTCACCTGATTTGGCATTTAATACGGCTATATCCTTTTTGGTCAACTGTAATTTACAGCACTATGCTGGGGAAACAGGGGTAACCTATTTGACACAAATGGCTTTGATGTTTCTGCAATTCGTTAGTGCTGCCACGGGAATGGCAGCAGCAGCAGTGGTATTTGAAGCTTTTAAAAATAAAACAGCAACCCAATTAGGTAACTTCTACGTGTATTTTACACGATCCATTACGCGTATCTTATTGCCTTTGAGTATAGTTGTGGCGACCATTTTGATTTTTCAGGGTACGCCTATGACCTTTGAGGGAAAGGATAGGATTACCACATTAGAAGGACAACAAGTCGAGGTGTCTCGTGGTCCCGCAGCTGCCTTTATAGCTATTAAGCACGTGGGCACAAACGGCGGTGGATTCTTCGGAACCAATTCGGCTCATCCCTTTGAAAATCCAACCTATTTAACCAATATGACCGAAATGATTGCACAGCTCATTATTCCCATAGCCATGGTATTTGCCTTTGGGTACTATATTCAGCGCAAGCGATTTTCTTGGATGATGTTTGGGGTGATGACGTTTGGATTTTTGTGTTTAGCTGTGCCAACCATACAGGTGGAGCGCAGTGGGAATCCAAATATTACAGCCATGGGTATTGACCATTCCCTAGGTGCTATGGAAGGAAAAGAAGTGCGTATAGGCGCTGCTGCTTCTGGTTTTTGGAGTATTGTGACAACCGTAATCTCCACGGGCTCCGTTAACTCAATGCACGATAGCGCTATGCCTTTATCGGGAATGAATCAATTGCTCGCCATGATGATCAATAGCTTTTATGGCGGTGTAGGGGTTGGCATACTGAATTTCTTCGTTTTTGTCGTTTTAGCGGTATTCATCAGTGGGCTTATGGTGGGGAGAACACCGGAGCTATTTGGCAAAAAAATAGAAGCCAAAGAAATGAAAATCGCGATGATTGTTGCCTTGATTCATCCCTTACTTATTTTGGGTAGTACGGCTATAGGAGTGTCTTTTCCCGAATTTACTAGAGATAGCCTCAACAATCCCTCCTTTCATGGATTTACGGAAGTACTCTATGAATACACCTCTTCAGCTGCAAATAACGGAAGTGGCTTTGAAGGGTTGGGAGATAATACCTTGTGGTGGAATTTCTCCACGAGTATCGTCTTGTTACTCGGGCGCTTTTTGCCCATTATAGGTCCATTGGCTCTTGTAGGGGCCCTTGCACAAAAAAGATATATCCCCCAAAGCGCTGGTACATTGGCTACTGATACGTCCACCTTCGGCCTAATTGTTCTAACGGTAATTCTCATCGTAGCCGCATTGGCCTTCTTTCCTGTCTTAACCCTAGGCCCTCTAGCGGATTATTTTACTCAACTACATATTTAGATCATGGCAACGCAAACCAAACAAACACTTTTTCAAAAAGAAGTGATTCAGAAAGCGCTAGTAGAAGCTTTTATAAAATTAAACCCTAGAACTTTAGTTCGCAATCCCGTAATGTTTACTGTAGAAATAGGAACGGCCATTCTGTTGGTTGTTTGTATCGGAATTTTATTCGGATCAACACAACAAGGGAGTTTTGGCTATACGTTCACGCTTTTTTTGCTGCTATTCGCCACCTTGCTGTTTGCTAATTTCGCCGAAGCCATTGCCGAAGCAAGAGGAAAAGCACAAGCAGATAGCTTGCGCAAAACAAGAGAAGAAACACCAGCTCAATTAGAAGATGGAAGGCAAATTTCCTCTGCTGCTTTGCAAAAAGGGATGATTTATTGCTGTGTTGCAGGGGATATTATTCCCGCAGACGGAGAAATTATCGAAGGGTTAGCTACGATTGACGAAAGTGCAATTACTGGAGAGAGTGCACCTGTAATACGAGAAGCTGGCGGAGATAAAAGTAGCGTTACGGGTGGAACGAAAGTATTATCCGATCGCATCAAGGTGCGCGTTACAGCCCAAGCGGGTGAGAGTTTTTTAGACCAAATGATCGCTTTAGTTGAAGGGGCAAACCGACAAAAATCACCTAATGAAATAGCGTTAACCATTTTACTCGCTGGATTCACTTTGGTGTTTACTCTTGTGATTATCACCCTTAAGCCTTTTGCTGATTTTGCTCATATTACACTGACGATTAGCGCTTTAATTTCGCTCTATGTGTGTTTGATTCCCACCACAATAGGTGGGTTGTTATCGGCGATTGGCATTGCGGGTATGGATCGAGCATTGCGTGCCAATGTCATTACAAAAAGCGGTAAAGCGGTAGAAACTGCAGGAGATATTGATGTATTGTTGTTGGATAAAACGGGAACCATTACCATAGGGAACAGAAAGGCCACTCATTTTCACCCTGCCAATGGGGTAGCTAGCCAAGACTTGATCAAAGCTGCCGTATTGAGTTCCCTACGCGACGATACACCAGAAGGAAAATCCATACTAGAATTGGCTCAGGTCGATCCCACCGCTTTTAGAATCAATCAACCTCGATTTATTTCCTTTACAGCAGAAACAAGGAGCTCAGGAGTGGATTATGACGACATCCGCATCCGCAAAGGAGCCGTTGACGCCATCAAACAACTAAGTGAACAAGCGGGATATCCCTTTCCAGAGGAAATGGATCGCTGCGTCCGCGCAGTAGCCGAGAATGGAGGTACACCTTTAGTTGTGGCTCAAAATGAACAAATTGTCGGGGTGATAGAGCTACAAGATGTTATTAAACCAGGCATTCAAGAGCGCTTTGCGCGTTTGAGAAAAATGGGAATTAAAACGGTAATGGTAACCGGCGACAATCCCATGACGGCAAAATATATTGCAGAAAAAGCTGGAGTAGATGATTTTATTGCCGAGGCTAAACCCGAAGATAAAATGAACTACATCAAAAGAGAACAAGCAGAAGGCCGACTCGTTGCTATGATGGGGGATGGGACCAACGATGCTCCCGCATTAGCACAAGCAGATGTTGGGGTGGCGATGAATAGCGGTACGCAAGCCGCTAAGGAAGCAGGAAATATGGTGGATCTCGACAATGACCCTACCAAACTGATTGAAGTAGTAGAAATCGGAAAGCAACTACTCATGACAAGAGGTACCCTAACTACGTTTAGTATTGCCAATGACGTTGCTAAGTATTTTGCCATTATACCTGCCTTGTTCATCTCGGCTATTCCCGCTCTAGAAGGTTTGAATATTATGAAGTTGTACAGCCCCGAAAGCGCTATCCTCTCTGCGGTTATTTTCAACGCTATTATCATTCCTTGCCTGATACCCTTAGCGTTAAAAGGGGTGGCCTATAAACCCATTGGCGCAAGTGCTTTACTGCGTCGTAATTTATTAATTTATGGATTAGGTGGTGTGCTTGTTCCCTTTGTAGGAATAAAAATTATTGACCTATTTATTTCACTTTTGATGTAAACGATATGAAAACAAATATAATACCCTCTATGCTGCTAACCACTTTATTTTTGATTGTGCTAGGTGGTTTTTACCCTGCTCTTATGTGGGGAATAGCGCAAGTTGCTCCAAACAAAGGAAAAGGCATTACCGTTGAAACCCCAAAGGGGAAACAATATGTCAATATTGGGCAGTCGTTTACCTCCATGGCGTATTTTTGGTCGCGTCCATCGGCAGTAGCTTATAATGCTGCAGGCTCAGGAGCGAGTAATGACGCATCGTCCAAGGCAGAATATTTGGAAGAAGTCCAAGGGCGTATTGACGATTTTATAGAGCGCAATCCAGAAGTACAGCGAGAAGATATTCCCGTAGATCTAGTGACGGCTAGTGGGAGTGGTTTAGATCCGCATATTTCTATTCAAGCCGCTCACGTGCAAATTGCGCGTATTGCCAAAGAAAGAGGACTAGCGCCTAGCCGTATAGAACAACTGATCGCTCAACACACCCAACAGCCTTTGTGGGGGTTTTTAGGTCCACAAACTATTTCTGTGCTGCAACTCAATATCGCTTTAGATCAATTAAAATAAAATGAAAGAGAAAATAATAGTAGGTGTACTTATACTAAGTGCACTTGCTTTTTCATCTGCCTACGCCCAACAAAACAAATGGCTAGACGATGTAAAAGTACAAGCCTATGGAGAAGTTTACTATACATATGATTTTAATCAAACTCCAACTGGAAAATTAAATTCCTTTTTATATTCCTATGACCGGCATAATGAGGTGAATTTGAATTTTGGCATGGTGAAACTAAACTATGAAAAAGCGCGTGTTCGATCGAATTTAGGTTTTATGGCAGGAACGTATGTCACAGCCAATTTAGCTAATGAATCAGAGGGATTAAAGCAAATCTACGAAGCCAATATTGGCGTTAAACTAATGGAGGAACAAAACCTTTGGCTAGATGTGGGGATTATGCCATCTCATATTGGGTTTGAAAGCGCGATAGGCGCTGATGTTATGACGTTGACACGTAGTATCATGGCGGAAAATTCACCTTATTTTTCAGCAGCTGTAAAATTGTCCTATCAAACGCCAAATCAAAAATGGGGAATGGCCTTACATCTTATGAATGGTTGGCAACGCATCAATCGTCCTACTGGAAACTCAACTCCTGCTGTGGGACATCAGCTTACCTATACACCAAATGAACGATGGCTACTGAATAGTAGTTCTTTTGTGGGAAGTGATACACCCGATGAAACGCGTAAAATGCGCTATTTCCACGATTTCTATATGTCCTATCAGCTGAATGAGGCAGTAAAAGTATTGGTTGGATTTGACGCAGGGGTGCAACAAAAAGAAAAATACAGTCGAGCTTATAGTTTTTGGTATGCTCCTTTAGTTATGGGACGTTATGCAGTCAATCAACGCTGGAGTGTGACTGCTAGAGCCGAGTATTATGTAGATCGAGATCAAGTCATAATACAGACGGATACACCCAATGGCTTTCAAACCTGGGGGTATTCTGTTAATGTGGATTGTCAAATTACACCAGCCGTTTTATGGCGATTGGAAGCCCGATCGCTACAGAGTAAAGATGCTATTTTTAGTATAGCAAATAGAGCGGTTTCAGAACAAACCTTCCTCGGAAGTAGTATTTCAATACGATTGTAAATGGAAAGAGAAACACGTCAAAGCGCCGAAGACTTTTTAGCGCTAATTCGCCGGTCCAAACGCGGTAAGTTTAAGATCTATATCGGAATGAGTGCTGGCGTTGGAAAAACCTATCGCATGCTAATGGAAGCGAGAGATTTGCAACGCAACGGCATAGATGTGAAGTTGGGGTATATCGAGACGCATAACCGAAAAGAAACGCAAGCACTAGTAGAAGGGTTGCCTATTATTGGGCGTAAAACTGTTTTTTACAAAGGTAAATTGGTCGAAGAACTCGACGTAGAAGCCATTTTACAAGATCGCCCTGAGATTGTAATCATAGACGAATTGGCACACTCCAATATTGCAGGAAGCAAAAATGAAAAACGTTGGCAAGATGTATTTGAAATACTCGATGCGGGAATCAATGTGATCTCAGCACTGAATATTCAGCACATCGAAAGCCTAAATCAAGCCATACAGGCGATTACTTCCATTGATGTCACGGAGCGCGTGCCAGATAAAGTATTACAAGAAGCTGATGAAGTAGTTAATATCGACCTCACCGCCAATGACTTAATTGAGCGATTGAAAGAAGGCAAGATTTATCCGCAGGAAAAAATTCAAATGGCCCTTCAAAACTTCTTTACAACCTCTAATATTTTACAACTAAGAGAACTGGCATTAAAAGAAGTAGCTTCCTATGTAGAGAACAAAGTAGCGACAGAAGTGAATGTAGCCAATATAGTCAAGCCCAGTCGTTTTCTGGCCTGTATTAGTTCCAATGAGAAAAATGCCAAAAACGTCATTCGAAAGACGGCACGTCTAGCGGGCTATTTAAATTCGAAGTGGTATGTCCTCTATGTACAAACCCCAAAGGAGGATCCCAATAAAATTGCGTTAGACAAACAACGGCATTTAATTAATAATTTTAAATTAGCTACAGAATTAGGCGCCGAAATTATCAAAATCGAGCATGCCAATATAGCCAAAGCAATACGAATACAGGTAGAACAAAGACAAATCACAACGATATGCATTGGCAAACCGCGGTTGCGTCTTTATCAACTTATTTTGGCAACCAATGTATTCAACCAATTAGTGAGGAAATTATCCTTTTTACCAATTGATATTATAATCTTTTCGAAATGAGAATAAAAACAAAATTAACCCTGGGGTTGGGGCTTCTATTTGCGCTTATTGTTTTTTTAGGAGGAATAGCCGCTGTGTATATTCATTTTTTGAAGCTCGATACACGCAATATTCTCCACGACAATTACAACTCTTTGCTCTATGCTAAAAGCATGTTGAGTGCTTTAGATCAAAAAGGCGATAGCCGCTTGATTCACTTTGAAGAACAGTTGAGAAAACAAGAAGGCAATGCTACGGAATTAGGGGAGAAGGAGATGAATAAAACCCTGCGCAATTATTTCGAAAGCTATAAAAATCAAGGACGACAACCAGAAGAGCTCATGCAAATTAGGGTTTGGTTGATTGAGATCATGGAAATAAATATGCAGGCCATTGAGCTCAAAAGCGAATTGGCAAATAAAACAGCGATACAAGCGACGATATGGATTGCCATTGCGGGGCTTGCTTGTTTTGCCATTGCTTTGGGGTTACTAATGAATTTGCCATCCAATATTGCTGATCCGATTCAGAAGCTAACCCAGAGCATCAAACAAATTGCTAGTAGCAATTATAAAGAGCGTGTGTTTTTGGATAAAAATAACGAATTTGGCGAGTTAGCCCAATCGTTTAACACCATGGCGCAAAAGCTAGAAGAGTACAACAGCAGTCATTTAGCAAAGTTAATGCGCCAAAAGAAGAGGATTGAAGCCCTGATCAACAGTATGTCAGATGTTGTGATTGGACTAGATGAAACCATGAAGGTCATCTTCGTCAACCAAGAGGCGTGTAAAGTTTTGGGTTTAGCTGAAGAAGAAATGGTCGGCAAAAGCAGTAAGGACATTGCCATTTACAACGATTTGATGCGTATGTTAGTCAAGGAAATCAATGTAGAGGTGATGGAGAAAGAACCTTTGAAGATCATCCACAACGACAAAGAAAATTACTTCGACAAGCAATTCCTTCACATTGAACTCACCCCAACGGGAGAGGAGCAAAAAGAACTCGTGGGCTATGTGATGATTTTAAAGAATATTACCGAATTTAAAGAATTAGACACTGCAAAAACACGCTTCATAGCCACGGTCTCTCATGAATTTAAAACACCTATAGCTTCGATGAAAATGAGTTTACAACTCTTGAAAGATGAACGCATAGGTCATCTAAATGAAGAGCAAATCATTTTAGTGGATAGCATTCAAGATGATGCAGGGCGACTGTTGAAAATCACCACAGAATTACTCAATTTAACGCAAATAGAAAGTGGGAAAATTGCGCTACACCTCAAGGCATGTGCGTTAGATCAAGTGGTTCAAGATGCCGTTGAAGCGAATCATATTCAGGCTGAACAAAAGAATATTCAACTCAAAGTCGATTTGCCTTTTGCGCTTCAGCCCTTGCAATTAGACCTAGAGAAAACCGTTTGGGTATTGACTAATCTCATTGCTAATGCCATCAATTACTCCCATGAATCTTCGGTTGTGCACATTGAAGTGCTCCAAGATGACCTTGCTACGACGATTCGCATAAAGGATGAGGGCATTGGAATTCCTCCTGAATACCTCGATCGCATTTTTGATCGCTACTTTAGAGTCCCTAGTACACATAGAGAAGGAACAGGTTTAGGCCTAGCTATTAGTAAGGAAATAATTGAAGCTCAGGGTGGAAGGATTTCCGTAAACAGTGAATATGGAGTTGGAAGCACATTTGTTTTAGTTTTTAAACATTAATTTTTGTGTTCTTACTTATTTATCTAAATTTTTATAAATATTACGCAATACTTTAACGTTATTTAAGTCGGTATTTTGTTGTTTTTGAACACTTTAGTGTATTTAGGTATACTATTTTTTCATTTTCTTGCATTTATTTTAATAGTTTTGATTTGTATTAGAAAAAGAGTACTGTGAAAAAGAAAAAGCTACTGACGATAGGTGAGATTCTCGTTTATAGCAAAGGCCGTCCCTTTATTATCCAAGTAAGGAATAATAGGAGGATGGATTGAAAAAAAGAAAAGCGCAAAATTTAAAAGTAAAACGCATAAAAGTGGCCGACTTTTAAGAGATTTGAGTTAGTGTAAATATGAAATAGGAGGATGCAATTTCATCTGTTTGTACTTACGTTTTAGGGGAATATAATTCAAATCAAGCTGGGGCTTTGCGTGCAAAGTCCCAGCTTTTCTTTTTGTAAAAGCACGACTTGTTCTGCACTGTAGAAAATGGAACTAGTTAGCAAGGAAAAAGCAAAAAAGGATATATTCCTTCATCGCTGCTCAGCAATTAAACCTAAACTTTTTATTTACTTGATGTGCTTTATGTTATTCTAAATCAACTAATTGAAATTTGTCTATATTCATCATTCACAGATGCAAGCACTGCGTTTGTCTCCTTAGTTTAGGCAAACTTCTTGCTCGCTGCTACAGATAAAACTACGCCTAGGGTTACGCCAATCATACCTACAGAAACGGATTCATTTAAGAAAAGAGCAGCGAGAGCTAAGCCAAAGAAGGGTTGTAGCAATTGCAGTTGACCTACAGTGGCGATTCCACCTTGAGCTAATCCTTTATACCAAAAGATAAATCCTGTAAACATACTCATTGTGCCCAAGTAAAGTAAACTCACCCAAGTATCAGTTTGTATAGCGTGCAGAGAGGGAGGTAGAAAAAAGAAAAGGCAAGGCAATAAAATAGGCAAAGCATAGATAATAGCCCAAGAAATTACTTGGCTTCCACCCATTGATTTTGTAAGTACAGCACCTTCAGCATAGGCCAATCCGCAGAGTATAATAGCAGCGAGCATTAGTAAATCACCCGTAATCGAGCTAGTTGCTTGCTGGGCATAAGCGAAGGCCACCACGAGCCCACTCCCTAGTAGGGCAAAGAGCCAAAAGAGAGGTTTAGGCTTTTCCTTTCCGCGTAACACAGCAAAAATAGCCGTACTCAGTGGTAAAGTTCCCACAAAAACTAAAGATCGAGCAGCAGTCATATGCTGTAAAGCCAAGGATGATAATAACGGAAATCCTATTACCGCACCCCCAGCAATCAAGATAATTGATTTTGACTCTAGCTTCGTAGGAAAAGACGCTTTGGTGTAATACAGAAATATACCCGCGAGAACAGCTGCAACTAAAGCGCGTACCAAGGTGACAAAAATAGGATCTAAACTCAGTACCGCTACTTTGGTAGCCGGCATAGATCCACTAAATAATAGTACGCCAATGAATCCATTGATCCATCCACTCGAGGTATTGTTTACTGCTGTTGCTTTCATGTATTTCTATTTTTTTTCAAAAGTAAAGCGAAATTAGAAACAAACACAGTCGCAGTTTTGTATCTTTGGATGGGTACAGTATATTTTATGGAAGAAAAATTCATCTATTTGCGCCTAGCGGAAAAGCTGGCCAATCAAATTCGAAACGGCATTTTCAAAAAAGGCGATCGCCTTCCTTCAATACGCGAGTTGTGTAGGACGTACAATATCAGTATGAATACGGCAAAACGCATCTATTTGGAACTCGAATCTCAATCTTTAGTCCTTGCCGTTCCCCAATCGGGTTATTTTGTAAGTCATGTGCATTACCCTCATTTTCCCTTGCCAAAGGCGAGTAATCCAACGCCATTAGCCGATATGGATGTCCCTAAAAAGATCATCAATAAAGTCTATTCCCATATGGGAAATGAAGCCTTGACTTTATTTTCTTTCAACTCACTCTATGGGGAGTTTTTACCTGCTGCTCAGATGAAAAAGGAAATTATTCAGGCGGCGAAAGAAATGAAATACGGGGGAGTGGACTATGAAGGTGTTCAAGGCAATATCAACCTCAGGCGAATGATTGCCGCTCGTTCCATGACGTGGGGAGGTGCGCTTACCGAGGATGAAGTAGTAACGACCAATGGAAGCATACACGCCATATCCCTCTGCTTATTAGCACTGGGAAAAGCGGGCGATACCGTTGCTATCGAGAGTCCGTGTTATCCTGGAATCTTTCAACTGGCAATTGATTTGGGTTTTAAAGTATTAGAACTGCCGACAGATCCCGTTACTGGAGTAAAACTCGACGCCTTAGAACGCGTATGCCCGATGATTGATATTTGTTTGTTGATTACCAATTACAACACACCTTTAGGTAGTTGTATGCCTATCGAAAACAAAAAGAAAGTGGTGGAGCTACTTGCTTCTCATTCTATTCCCTTGATTGAAGATGATGTATATGGAGATTTAAACTTCAGCGGTAAGCGCCCCATGTGTTGTAAAGCGTTTGACACAACAGGTAATGTGCTGTGGTGTAGTGCCGTTTCTAAGACCTTAGCCCCAGGCTATCGCGTGGGTTGGGTTAGTGCAGGAAAATATCAAGACAAAGTCATTGAGCAGAAATTAATTCACTCTATTTCATCCCCCGCCATTGTTCAAGAAGCAGTTGCGAATTTTATTAAGTCGGGAAAATACGAAAAACACTTGCGCAAATTGAGGCAAAGCTTGTTTGCCAACTATCAAAAAATGCTCGCGGTTATCGTGAATGAATTTCCAGCAGGTACAAAAGTTACCCGTCCTGAAGGTGGGTTGTCATTGTGGATTGAATTTGACGAAAAGGTCAATACCCTGAAGTTGTACGACCGTTGTTTGAAAGAAGGTATTAGTATTGCACCAGGGCGAATGTTTACGGTACAAGGACAGTTTCAAAACTGTATTCGAATCAGTATTGGCTTGCCTTGGACCAAAGAAATAGAACAACAACTCAAACGAATAGGAACCCTTAGCCTAGGGTGTGTATAGTTGAAGCAGGAGGAGGGTAGTTGTAAAACGCTGATTAACTGACGGTTGTTTTTTATGCACACACAGCTATTTCCTAAATTTTTTTGTATGAAAAAAAAATGTCACCTTTGTCACTTGAAAGGGGTGCTACACCATGGTGTGGCTGAGATGATACCCTGGAACCAGTTTCCGCACCTGATCTAGGTAATGCTAGCGTAGGGATCAACCATTTATCATCTCATCATTTACTTTAGTTAAGTTAATATGATGCAGGAAATCTTACAACAAACTACGTGGACCGAATGGCTCGGTGTCTTTTTTTCTATGATTCAAGTTGTACTTGCTTCGAGGAATAACTCCAACAATTATCTTTTTGGAATTGCGGGTATCTCCCTAACACTTTACGTGATGATTACCGCCAAGCTATATGCAGAATTTACGCTCAACCTATACTATTTGGGTATGAGCATCTACGGCTGGTTATTCTGGAAATACGGCAAACAAAAAGAAGAAGCAAAAATCTCGCGAACAAATGCAACAGACAAGTGGATTGTTTTGGGCATTGTCAGCTTCACTTTTGGATTATTTTGGCTATTTCTCACCCAATATACCGATTCAGATGTTCCCATTTGGGATTCTTTAGTGACTGCATTTGCATGGGCAGGGATGTGGTTGATGGCCAAACGAAAAATAGAAAACTGGATTTTATTGAATATCAGTAATTTTATTTCTGTGCCGTTGATGTTGCACAAAAATTTATACCTATATGCGGGGTTAACTGTGTTTTTATTTGTTGTTGCAGTATTGGGCTATGTCAAGTGGAATAATATTTTAAAAGAAGAAGAGTATGTTAAACGCTAGTGAATTGAGAAAGGCCATGCAAGGAGCAACGGCCATTTCAGATGAAGTTATTTCCCATATTTACAAAGAGCGATGGCTGCAAATATGGGTACCTCAAGCCTATGGGGGGTTGGGTTGTGATTTTAAAACAGGCTTACTCTACTTATATGATTGGGCCAAAATAGATGGCAGTTTAGGATGGATGTTGACGCTCTGCGCAGGAGCCAATTATTTTTCGCGAAATATGCAACCCAATACAGCAAAAGCCCTGTTTGCTAGTGAGTATACCTGTTTTGGAGGCAGTGGTATGCTAGGCGGAACTGCCGATGAACAAGCCGATGGAACCTTTGTGGTACATGGACAGTGGGAGTATGCCACTGGAGCACCTTATCTCAGCCATTTTACCCTCAATGCCAAGCTGCTCAAGCAAGGTAAACCTGTTGTAGACGATACTGGTACAGCGGTTGTTCACTCCTTTATCATTCCCAAATCACAAGTGAATATTATTCCTAATTGGAAATCCATGGGGATGAAAGCCACGGGAACCTATTCTTTTGTAGTAAAAGAAGCAGTGATTCCTGCAGATTACCGCTTTGTATATGATGTGTTTTATACTGATGATGCAATCACCAAGATTCCCTTTCGCTTATTTGCTGATTTAACCCTCCTCGTTAACTATTTGGGGATGGCCGCTCATTTCATGGAAGAAGCAGCCAATACTTTGGGTTCTGACCGCATATATACCCATCAGCAACGCATACAGATTGCCTTGGAGGGAATTTTAACTTACGCGATTCAACTTGAAGGAATATTAGAGCAGCACCTACCCATTTCTGCAGCATTAGAGGAAGAGATTCACCACTACGGTCGATGCATAGTAGAACAACTAATACCGCAAGTAATCCAAGTATATACCCAATTAGGGATTAAAGGAACGCAGGTTGACCAACCGATACATCAGGTTTTCTGTGATTTCTTTACCGCTACACAACACGCCAATTTTAGAGCGGAAGTAAAGAAGTAGCACCTTTACCCCAGCGTGAGCATTAGCCAAATACTGCAAAGCACTTCTACTTCCTATGTCTTTTATTAGCTCTAAAACCGTACTATAGGATGCTTTAATCACTAATTCCGGGCTATGTTGTACACTTACTTTGTTCATACGTCTATCGCTTAGGCTGGGGTTAATTCGCTCTGCTTCTAAAATAAAAACCACTTTTTCATTGGGATACTACGCTTGAAGCAGTACTTTTGCAGCAAATGGGGGTTTTGTTCACTTTTGATATAAAACGCTCGGTTTAATTGGTTGAAATGAGTGAAAAAAGAACGGCTATTTCGGCTGCCTTGACCTCAATTATGTGTGTACAAGGTGGTGCGTCTTTAGCAAAAAAGCTGTTTCCTGTTTTAGGGCCAGCTGGTGCAAGCTCCTTGCGTATTGGTCTATCTGCTATCTTACTACTAGTAATTAATAGGCCCAATCTAAAAGCTTTAACGAAAAAACAATGGCTGTGCTGCTTGGGATATGGAGTAAGTATCGGTGGAATGAATTTGCTGTTTTACTTTGCCATTGAGCGCGTACCATTGGGCTTGGGAGTAACCGTTGAATTTGTCGGTCCTCTGCTATTGGCCTTGTTTTTATCGCGCCGACTATTGGATGTTCTTTGGGCGATACTCGCGTGTATCGGTATATTGCTCATTGTGCCTTGGAAAAGCAGTAATGTAGATCTAGTGGGATTAGGCATGGCTTTTATGGCAGGTATGTTTTGGGTAGGCTATATCGTAATGGGAACTAAAGTCACCCAACTCATCGACGGACGAACAGCTGTGTCTATCGGAACTGTATTTGCCGCCATGATTATTGTGCCTGTTGGAATTGCCTCTGGCGGTTTAGTGCACCTAACTTGGCCGTTGTTCTTCATAGGACTTGCTGTTGCCATTTTGTCGAGCTCTTTGCCTTTTACCTTAGACCTGGTAGCCATGAAGCGAATTCCCCCAAAGAGCTTTAGCATTTTGACGAGTTTACATCCCGCATTCGCAGCCTTAAGTGGATTAATTTTTTTAGGTGAAGCCCTAAGCCTAGTGCAATGGCTGTCTGTTGCTTGTGTGGTTTTTGCTAGTATCGGAACTACAATTACCTCACCTAGAGTTGCTTAAACTGTACTTGTTTAAGTAAATATTTAAGGTTGTTTTAGCATTGCTGCGGATGAACGTCAACAAAACTAACCAATTCGCCCATTTTTAAAGAGAATAGTTTACCTTTGAAGAACAAGGAATAATACGAATTTATAGTGATATTATGAATCAAGAAATAAGAAACTTAGAGCCAAAACAAGTTTGGAATAAGTTTGCCGATTTGAATGCAGTGCCTCGTCCTTCAAAAAAAGAAGAACGCGTAATTGCTTTTATGGTAGACTTTGGAAAATCGTTGGGGTTGGAAACAATCCAAGATGAAGTAGGAAACGTAATCATTAAAAAACCGGCTACAGCTGGAATGGAGAACAGAAAGACCATTGTGATGCAATCGCATTTGGATATGGTTCACCAAAAAAATAATGATACAGATTTTGATTTCGATACACAGGGAATCGAAATGTATGTAGAAGATGGATGGGTACGCGCTAAGGGAACTACTTTAGGAGCGGACAACGGCCTAGGTGTGGCTACAATTATGGCAATCCTAGAGAGTAAAGATATCCCACATCCGGCAATTGAAGCCTTGTTTACAATTGATGAAGAAACGGGAATGACAGGGGCAAAAGGCCTAAAAGGAGGATTGCTAGAAGGTGAAATCTTACTAAATTTAGATACAGAAGAAGACGATGAAATCGATATCGGATGTGCAGGAGGAATTGATGTAACAGCCGCTGCAGAATACGATGAAGAAGACGCGCCAGAAAATGCAGTGGGATACCGCATTACTGTCAAAGGATTAAACGGAGGACACTCGGGCATGGACATCCACAAAGGTTTGGGGAATGCCAATAAAATCATGAACCGCTTGTTATTTGATTCTTTTGACAACTTTGGCTTGCAAATCGCAACAATCAAAGGAGGAAGCTTGCGCAACGCTATTCCACGTGAAAGTGTAGCAACAGTGGTGATCGCTCAGATGTATGACGAAGCTTTTGTGTATGATATGACGCAAATTGTAGAAGAAATCAAAGCGGAATTACACACCGTAGATCCAGGGTTAGAGGTTATTTTTGAGAAATTAGACGAGGCAGAAACACCGAAAAAAGTAATGCCGTCTATGGCGCAATACTTCTTTGTGCGTTCAATGTACGCAGCACACAATGGCGTATTCCGCATGAGCCCTGATTTTGACGATTTAGTAGAAGCTTCAAACAATATTGCAAAAGTAGAAGTAGGGCAAGGACAGCTAACAGTAAAATGTTTAACACGTTCTTCTGTTGAATCTTCTAAAATGGACGTTGCCAACGGTTTACGTGCAGCATTTGAATTGATGGGATGTGAAGTAGAGTTCTCAGGTTCATACCCAGGATGGAGTCCAAACCCAGATTCTGAAATTCTAGATGTTTTAGTTGATATTTACGAAAAACAACACAGTGAAAAACCAAATGTAGTCGCTTGTCACGCTGGCTTAGAATGTGGAATCTTAGGAACTCATTACCCAGAGATGGACATGATTTCTTTTGGTCCTACGATCAAAGGAGCACACTCTCCTGCAGAACGTGCTAATATTGAATCACTACAAAAATTTTGGAACTTCGTTTTAGAAATCTTAAAGCAAATTCCACTAAAGAAATAAACGTATCTCAAGATCGTTAACCCTATAAAAACAGCAGGCAGCTTTTCGCTCTTGCTGTTTTTTTATATCCAAAAGCGAAGTTCATTCCGTTTCCCCTGTCCAAAATTCTGTCTATACTTTCTGTCATAATCTAGCTGATTTAGTTGTTGTTAGGTCTTGTAGAATCCTTGCTTCCCCTTCAGTCCCTACATGCATGCACTACAAACGTAAACAAATTGAAGTAGTGTAAAAACACCCCTTATCCTTAACTACCACATTTTACCTTACAAGGGTATAAAAGGGCATTATTTTTCACAAGAAATTGAGATAAAGTGCCTGCAATCAGTTTGGTATGTGTTTGTTTTTGTGTTTTCTTCGGTACTTCTTCGAGTCTTGTTCGTGTTTCATTGGGTTAGAAGCCATTTTACCGAAGGAGACTCGAACAAGACTCGAACAAGACCAGAAAAAATCCCCTAGAAATTATGTTACTTGCAGCGCGGCAAACACTATTTCTCTCCCTATACTAAAAGCTGTTAATGGAGGCTGCTTTAGACAGTTGGAAGGAAAACAGAAAATCAAGCTGGCATTTTAGAGCATGTAGGGAGTTCCCAAATATTTTAAGTAAATTTTAATTTTTAAGCAAGTTGAATTGTAAATTGCTTTTTGTACATTAGTTGCTTTAAGACAATAAAACTCAAAAACAGTATGAAAAAATCAATTTTAGCGCTTGCTTTAGTTAGTTTAGTAGCTATTTCATGTGGAGATAAAAAATCAACCGATACAACTGCGCCTGAGCAAGGAGTAGAACAAACAGCGGAAACGCCAAAACAAAAGGAGTTGACGTATACCGTTGAGTGGACAGCATTTAAAACACCAGCTAAAGTTGGCGTAAAGGGAACTTTTGACGAGATCAAATTGTCAGAAGTAAACCGTGAAGCGGCGACCTTAGAAGAGGGGTTAAAAGGAGCTCAATTCGCTATTGTTACGAGTTCAGCTAGTACTGGAGATCCAGCAAGAGACGAGACATTGCGCTTGAATTTCTTTACTAAATTAGTTGGTAATATCAACGGATTTTTTGGAGAGTTTAAAGACGGAAAAGTTACAGTACACTTAACGTTGAATGGCATTACCAAAGAAAAAGAATTTGCTTATGAGGCGACTGAAGCAGGAGTAAAACTAACAGGATCAATCGACATCCTAGAAGACTTCGCAGCAAAAGACGCTTTTACAGCCTTACACGCAGCTTGTAATGCCTTACACGAAGGGAAAACATGGTCTGACGTAGAAATCGCTGTGGAGATTAAAAAATAAAAATACATAAATAAACGAATTGAAGAGGAATATGCGAATATATTCCTCTTTTTTTTTAACTTTGCAATCCAATTAAATTATCTCTTTTAAAGATATGATAGATCGATTACAAATTATTAAACAACGTTTTGATGAAGTATCTGATTTGATTATTCAACCAGATGTTATTGCGGATCAAAAGCGCTATGTTCAATTAAACAAAGAATATAAAGACTTAAAGCAGTTAGTTGAGAAACGAGCGGAATACATAAGTCTAACAGGAAATATAGCAGAAGCGAATGAAATCTTAGCAGATGGAAGCGATGCCGAAATGGTGGAGATGGCCAAGATGCAGCTAGACGAGGCGAAAGATCGTTTGCCAGAACTAGAAGAAGAAATCAAATTCCTTTTAATACCGAAAGATCCAGAAGACGCGAAAAACGTAATGGTTGAAGTTCGCGCGGGAACAGGAGGTGATGAAGCTAGTATTTTCGCAGGTGATTTGTTTAGAATGTACACGAAATACTGTGAGTCAAGAGGGTGGAGAACATCTGTTGTAGACGTGAATGAAGGAACTTCAGGCGGGTACAAAGAGGTTATTTTCGAGGTAACAGGAGAAGATGTTTATGGAACGTTGAAGTTTGAAGCAGGTGTACACCGCGTACAACGTGTTCCTCAAACAGAGACACAAGGACGTGTACACACCTCTGCTGCTACCGTAATGGTATTGCCAGAGGCAGAAGAATTTGATGTACACATTGACATGAACGATGTTCGTATTGATTTGTTCTGTTCGTCAGGACCTGGAGGACAGTCGGTAAATACGACGAAGTCAGCTGTGCGTATGACGCATATTCCAACGGGATTAGTTGCTCAATGTCAGGATGAGAAATCACAGCACAAAAACAAGGATAAAGCCTTGTCTGTATTGCGTTCTCGTTTATATGAAATGGAATTGGCCAAGAAACAAGAAGAAGACGCTAAAAAACGTAACTCTCAGGTAAGTAGTGGTGACCGTTCAGCAAAAATTAGAACCTATAACTATCCACAAGGACGTGTTACAGACCACCGTATCGGATTAACACTTTACGATTTAGATGGTGTAATGAACGGCGGTATTCAGAAAATTATTGATGAATTACAGTTAGTAAGTAATACGGAAAAATTAAAAGAAAGCGAAGTTTATTAAACTGCAAGATAAAGAGAAACCACACTAAGCAGTGTGGTTTTTTTTAAAACTACTTAGACCATGACAACACAACAACTCCTGGAGCAAATTCAGCGTAAAAAATCATTTCTATGTGTGGGATTAGACGTTGATTTAACGAAAATTCCCGCTTTTTTGCTAGAAGAGGAAGACCCTATCTTTAGTTTCAACAAAGCTATTATCGATGCTACGCACGATTTGGCGGTAGCCTATAAACCCAATATTGCTTTTTTTGAGGCCTATGGTATCAAAGGGTGGGAATCTTTGAAAAAGACCATTGCTTATATCAAAGAAAATTACCCGGACCTCTTTACCATTGCCGATGCAAAACGCGGTGATATTGGCAATACAGCTTCGATGTATGCCCAGGCTTTTTTTGAAGATATGGCCTTTGACAGCGTAACCGTAGCACCTTATATGGGGAAAGACTCTGTAGAGCCTTTCTTGGCCTTTGAAAATAAACACACCATTTTATTGGCCTTGACGTCTAATGAAGGGGCTTTTGACTTTCAAACGAAATTAATTGACGGCGAACCCCTGTATAAAAAAGTGATTCAAACCTCACAAACCTATAAAAATGCAGCCAATCTGATGTATGTAGTAGGCGCGACCAAAGCGGAATACTTTAAAGATATTCGCCAAGTAGTGCCAAACAGCTTTTTACTTGTACCAGGAGTTGGCGCACAAGGCGGTAGCTTACGCGATGTTTGCCAATATGGATTAGCGGATAATGTAGGTTTGTTAATCAACTCCTCAAGAGGCATTATATACGCATCCAATCAGGCCGATTTTGCAGCAAGAGCGAGAGAAGAAGCCCTGAAGATGCAAAGTGAAATGCAGGCCATTTTAAACGATAGATTTTAGATTATGATAGTAACAAAGGATCAACTAGGTCGTGAACACGTCTTTGAGCAAATGCCGAAGCGCATTATTTCACTTGTACCTGCTGTAACGGAAACGCTTTTTGACTTAGGCTTAGAAGATGAGTTAGTCGGCATTACAACGGCTTGTATTCACCCTTATCACTTAAAAGTGACGAAGGAGAGTGTAGGAGCACCCAAACAAGTAGCGATCGAACAGATAAAAGCGTTGCATCCAGCTATTATTATTGCAAATGTCGAAGAAAACACCCTAGCGGTTATTGAGCAATTAAAGGGGATTTGTCCGATATGGTTGACTGATGTTCGAACGATGGACCAAAACACCCAACTCATTGAAGCCTTAGGTCAATTGTTCAACAAGCGCACAGAAGCGCGTAAATGGATCGATAAAATTCAGTTTGGACAGCGGGATTTGATGGACTTTGTCTTGCAAAAACAAGGATTTAAAGCCGCCTATTTTGTCGGGAAAGACCCCTTTGTCGTAGCAGGAGAGGGGACGTTTATTCACGAGCTATTAACGCTCAACCAGTTTGAAAATGTCTATGCCAACCGCCTAGAACGTTATCCAGAAGTGGAAATCAAAAAGATTCGCATCCAAGGAGATCCCGAAGTAATTTTCTTGCCTTCCCTTCCTTATGCGTTCCAAGAAGAGGACGCCTTTGAAATTGGGCGATTTACCCATCATGGAAAAACAGTGTTTGTCGAAGGAGAAATGTTTTCTTGGTACGGCACTCATGTGTGTAAAGCCTTTGATTATTTCAAGCAAATTCACAACCGATTATAAAAGGAAATCTCACTATAGGTGAGATTTTTTTATTTTGGTCCCTACCTAGGCCAAACAGGATGTTGGGAAAACAATCCATTTATACCCCTTTAGGGTACATGGGGAGGGCTAAAGTGGCTAATTCCTACCTCAAAATGACTCTATTTAGGTATGTGATGGAAAAAAAACACAAAAAGGGTAAAAAAAACAGCTATTTCCTATGAGTAGCGTATGGAAAAACGCGATAAAATCTGTATATTAGCACGTTTAATAATGAGAATTTAAAATTTAATATACTTATGTCTGAAGGAGAAAAGTTGATTCCTATTAACATTGAGGAACAGATGAAATCAGCCTACATTGACTATTCGATGTCGGTGATTGTATCTCGAGCGCTTCCCGATGTTAGAGATGGCTTAAAACCTGTGCATCGAAGAGTGTTATTTGGTATGTATGAATTAGGCGTTATGTCTAATAGAGCACATAAAAAGTCTGCCAGAATTGTAGGGGAAGTTTTAGGTAAATACCACCCACACGGTGATAGTTCTGTATATGACGCCATGGTGCGTATGGCTCAGGATTGGAGCATGCGATATTTACTTGTAGATGGACAAGGTAACTTTGGATCTGTAGATGGAGATAGCCCGGCAGCGATGCGTTATACTGAGGCTAGAATGAAGAAGATATCCGAAGAAATTCTAGCTGATATCGACAAAGAAACAGTTGACTTCCAATTGAACTTTGACGATACCTTAGAAGAGCCTAGAGTAATGCCTACGCGTATTCCTACGCTATTGGTAAATGGAGCTTCGGGTATTGCCGTTGGTATGGCAACTAATATGGCGCCTCACAACCTTTCGGAGGTTATTGATGGTACCTTGGCCTATATCGACAACAACGAGATTGAAATTGACGAATTGATGAACCACATCAAAGCACCTGATTTCCCTACAGGGGGGGTGATCTACGGTTATGAAGGGGTTAGAGAAGCATTCAAAACAGGGCGCGGTCGCGTTGTTATGCGTGCTAAAGCCAACTTCGAAGAAGTAGATGGAAGAGAGTGCATCGTGGTTACAGAAATTCCGTTCCAAGTCAACAAAGCGGAAATGATCAAAAAAACTGCAGAGGCAGTTAATGAGAAAAAAATCGAAGGTATCGCAACGATACGCGATGAATCCGATCGTAAAGGGATGCGTATCGTTTACGTATTAAAACGCGATGCTATTCCTAATATCGTATTAAATACGCTATATAAGTATACGCAGTTGCAGTCTTCCTTCAGTGTAAATAATATTGCCCTAGTTGATGGACGTCCACAAACCTTAAATTTAAAAGAGCTGATCTACCACTTCGTAGAACACAGACATGATGTTGTGGTTAGACGTACGCAATTTGAATTGAGAAAAGCAGAAGAACGCGCACATATTTTAGAAGGGTTAATTATCGCTTCTGATAATATTGACGAAGTAATCGCTTTGATTCGCTCATCAAGCAATGCAGATGAAGCTAGAGCTAAATTAATCGAGCGCTTTTCTTTATCTGAGATTCAAGCCCGTGCAATTGTTGAAATGCGTCTACGTCAGTTAACTGGACTAGAGCAAGACAAACTACGTGCAGAGTATGAAGAAATCATGAAGTTAATCAATCACTTAAGAGAGTTATTAGCAAGCAAAGACATGCGAATGAACTTGATTAAGGAAGAGTTAATCGAAGT
Source organism: Myroides sp. DF42-4-2 (assembly GCF_030326445.1). Taxonomy (NCBI): domain Bacteria; kingdom Pseudomonadati; phylum Bacteroidota; class Flavobacteriia; order Flavobacteriales; family Flavobacteriaceae; genus Myroides; species Myroides sp. DF42-4-2. The sequence goes on along the minus strand of NZ_JACAKI010000007.1, from coordinate 83,972 downwards.
AAAAGAGAAATTCGGTGATGAGCGTCGCTCTGTAATTGAATATGCTGGTGGAGACGTTAGTATAACAGACCTTATTGCAGATGAACAAGTAGTTATTACTATTTCTCACGCAGGTTATATTAAACGTACCCCTCTATCAGAGTACAAAACACAAAATAGAGGAGGCGTAGGACAAAAATCGGCGGGTACACGAGATCAAGATTTCTTAGAGCATATGTATGTGGCTACTAACCACCAATATATGTTGTTCTTTACGCAAAAAGGAAAATGTTTCTGGATGCGCGTTTACGAAATTCCAGAAGGAACTAAAGTAAGCAAAGGGCGTGCGATCCAAAACTTGATTAATATTGAAAATGACGACAAAGTGAAAGCGTTTATCTGTACGCAAGATCTTAAAGATGAAGAGTACATCAACAATCACTTCGTTATCATGGCCACCAAAAAAGGTCAAGTGAAGAAAACGCCATTAGAACAATATTCACGTCCAAGACAAAACGGTATCAACGCTATTACCATTAAAGAAGACGACGAATTACTAGAAGCAAAATTAACAGATGGTAAGAGTAAAGTACTTATTGCCGTTAAATCTGGAAAATTAGTTCGCTTTGACGAGGAGAAAACACGTCCAATGGGAAGAACAGCTTCAGGAGTTCGCGGAATTACCCTAGCAGATGATAAAGACGAGGTAATCGGAATGGTATCGGTTAACGATATGAATAGCGAAATCTTAGTTGTATCTGAAAACGGATATGGTAAGCGTTCAGCCTTAGAGGAGTACAGAGAAACGAACCGCGGTGGAAAAGGAGTGAAAACCATGAATATCAGTGATAAAACTGGATTATTGGTTTCAATTAATGCGGTAACGGATGCGGATGATTTGATGATCATCAACAAATCAGGATTAACAATCCGTATGCGTGTATCTGATTTACGTGTAATGGGACGTGCAACTCAAGGTGTTCGTCTGATCAACATCAAAGGAAACGATTCAATTGCCGCAGTTTGTAAGGTAATGAAGGAAGATGATGAGGAAGATCAAGACCAAGAATTTGTAGAAATTGACGGAACTATCTTAGCGGAAAACGAGGAGATAAACGAACAAACAGAAGAAGATCAAGATCAAGAGTAAAACAATAAAAACAACAGAGTTATGAATAAAAAATATGTTTATTTAGCAGCAGCCCTATTGATCTCTGGGCTTACTATGGCTCAAAAGAAAGAGCTTAAAGATGCTGAAAAAGCGGTAAAGAAAGGAAATGTAGCTGAAGCTACTACTGCGTTAAAAGCAGTAGAAGGTGTTTTAGGTCAAGCTACCAATGATCAGAAAATACAGTACTACTATTTAAAATCGAATTTAGCGTATCAACAAATTGAAAAAAATCAGAATTTTGACGCAAATGTAGACGAAATGGTAGCTGCTTATAAAGCTATTGAGTCAATTGACAAAAACAATAAATTTGCAAAACAAGCAAATGAAGAGTTAGGTATTGTAGCGTCTAAAGTGATCAACAAAGCGATCGAAGATAACAATTCAAAAAACTATATTGGAGCGACTAAAAAGTTTAAACAAGCATTTGACATCAATCCAAAAGATACCTTATACCTATATTACGCAGCTTCAACAGCTATTAGTTCTAAAGACTATAAAACAGCTACGACATATTACAAAGAGTTGATCGACTTAGGGTATAACGGAAATGAATCATACTATACAGCAGTAGATAAAGCGACAGGTGAGGTTCAAAACTTCGGCAAAGATTCTAAAATGAGAGATGTTCTTGTAAAACAAGGATCTCACGTGGATCCTAAATTTGTGAAAGAGGATTCTAAACGCCCTGAAATCATCAAAAACTTAGCTTTGATCTATTACCAAGAAGGACAATACGAAGAAGCTGAAAAAGCGGTTATTGAAGCTAGAAAATCTAATCCAGATGACACCAACTTAATGTTGACACAAATGGATTTGTACTTGAAATCAAACAATATTGGAAAATACGAAGAAGTTGCGAAAGAAGCTTTAGCTAAAAATCCAAATGACGACGTATTATTGTACAACCTAGGGGTAACAAGTTTCCAAGCAGGAAAAGTTGATGACGCTAGAAAATACTACGAGCAAGCAATCCGTATTAACCCTAAAAATGAAAGCGCATACCTAAATATGGCTTTCCTTAAATTGCAACCAGACGAGGAGATTACAAATAAAATGAATAGCCTTGGTATGTCTGCTGCAGATAACAAGAAATACGACCAATTGCAAAAAGAGAAAAAAGCGCTTTACCGCGATGCAATGAATGATTTAGAAAAAGTATTGGCCATTAACCCTTCTAACGAAGAGGCAATCAATACGTTGAAAAACATTTATAGAGCGTTAGAGATGAACGATAAATTAAAAGCATTAGAAAGCAGATAAGCCTTTTTTATGCAACCGATCAAATGAGCCTAATCCCACTGGATTAGGCTCATTTTTTTTGGTAATCAGAAGCCTATCTACTTAAATTTTCTTCTTCAAAGGGCGTAATTTATTTATTCAATCCATTGATTGATACAAACAATTCATAATTTTGTCTTTGTGAAAATATATCAGACCTTTGTAAGGTGAAAATAGCAACACTCATATTATCCCTATTTATGTTTTTCAAACCGGTATTACCGGTTGTGGAATATGTGGTGTTATACGATTATATCAAAAACGAACTTTGTGTAAACAAAGAAAAGCCTGAGCTTGCTTGTAATGGTAAATGTCACCTTGCAAAAGAATTGACTCATGCTGCTGATAACGATACAGACAAAAGCAGATCCCAATTTGCTTCAGCAGAAGTTCAACTCATCTTCTATCAGGCAATTGAAGTGGTTCGCTATGTGTTTTTTAATACCCATAGCGCAAAAACTTTTGTAGGTATTGAAAACAGCTATGCGTTTTCATTTTCCAATTTCTTATTTCGCCCTCCGGTTTACTAGAAAAAGGGGAAAGACGATAGACTTTTATTCTACCTGTGGTTTGAGCGAATGGGCTTAATTAACCACAAGGTATGAATGGTGGATGTCTGTTGTATTCCTGCATTTTCAACACTTATTTGTAAACCGCTGTTAGGAGATCTCGCATCTACTAACACTAGATGCCGTCGGTAATCGAATCGCATTACTCAGTCTATTCACGTCAATGCTATAGGATAGTTGTGCCTCGGTGTACTTGTTGGCGACCTTATGTACTATGAAAACCTTTTTTTGTATCGTATCAACCTTGTTTGTTGTTGCGGCTTGTACTATTGATAAAACAGATTATGAATCTGAATCAACTATCGTAGTGCCTGATAATCAAGCGTTCAAAGAAGTTATTTCTTTTGAACAAGGATCCTATGTGATTCGTGTAGAGGCTTTGGAGGGCAAGCTCTACCAAGGATATAATGAAATTCGCGTGCACCTACTGGATGCAAATAGCAAACAAAGTATGGAGCATGCCACAGTAACGCTTGTTCCTGTATTAACAACAGGGGCGGGAACAAGAGAAAGCTGTCCAACTAGCGATGCTTGGACCTATGTATCCCAAGAAAAATACTACAAAGGATACAGTGTATTCACCAAAGAGAGTTCGGCAGGACAATGGGCACTTGTTTTTGATATTCAAGTTGGAGGGCAACATCTTGAGCACCTTCATCCCATTGAGGTATTCCATCAAACCAATATGAACCTCAATATGACTTCATTTGTTGGAAATGACCAAGAACACTATATCATTGCTTTAGTTGCGCCAGTGAAGCCCAAAGTGGCTGAGAATGATATAGTAGCCGGTATTTTCAAATACAATAGCGCTGCCGATACAAGTACATGGCAAGGGTTGCATCAGGCCTACACCAGTGTTGACCACTATACGTTGCGCCTAGATCCGCGTATGCCAGAACCATCCATGGGCAATCACTCATCGCCTAATAACCGCGATTTGGTACAAAGAGAAGATTCGTTTTACCAAGGTGTGGTGAATTATACGATGACGGGAAATTGGACGCTGAACTTTATTCTCCAAAACAATCAAGGGAGAATTGTAAAGGGAACTAAAGTGCCTACAGATTTCACACCTGGAGTGGCAGGAGTGAAGAGTGAATTGTTTATTGATATACTCTTTTAGCCCTATGCGAATTTTATCATTAGTATGTTGTTTGGCTACACTAAGTGCTGTAGCTCAGCATCCGACAACGCCCACCGATAGTTTAACTACCCTATTGGATGAAATTGCCGTAGTGGCACAGGCGAAAGAGAAAATCCGTACGGATTTAAAAATGTCGGTTTCAGTAGACGAGTTTTTGGCTTCCTCTCAACAAATAAGCTTCATTAAGCGCGGTGCTTATGCGTGGGAACCTTTGCTCAACAATATGAGTACAGAACGCTCCACGTTAACCCTAGATGGGATGCATATTTTTGGCGCCTGTACGGATAAAATGGATCCCATCACTTCTTATGTAGAAAGCAATAATTTAGCCGATGTAGTCATTCAATCCGGTCAAGAAGGAGGAATGCATGGGGCTACAATTGCTGGAAGCATTGATTTGAAGCGAAAAAATACGGCCTTTAGTCCTTATGCTCAATGGAGAGGAAGCTATCAAAGCGGATTTGAATTTAATAATAATCAATGGTATAACTTAGGAAACCTGTCCTTTTCAAGTAACAAATGGGTAACAGATGCGAGTATTGCATACCGTTCTGCCGAGAATTACAAGGATGGAAATCGGGAGGAAGTGCTGCATTCTCAATTTAAGAAGTTCAATAGTTCTTTGGGTATTGCACATAAAACCAGTGCGTTATCTTCTTTGCGTGTCGATGCTATTTTCGATGTGGCTAAGGATGTGGGCTATCCAGCTTTGCCGATGGATTTGTGGTTATCGCGAGCGTTAATCACCTCGCTTTCATACAAACAGCTTTTTGAAAACCAAATGCTTAAAGTATGGGATACCAAAGTGTATTTCAACGCTATTGAGCACTATATGGACGATACGACACGTCCGGAGAATTTGGTACACATGGACATGCCCGGTTGGAGTACAACCTATGGCTTGCTGTCTAAAGCAAATTTTAAAAAGGGGATCTATTCTTCTGAATTGCAGCTCAATGCCTATACCAATCGATCTATTGCAGAAATGCGCATGTATCCGCAAGACCGAGAAAAACAAAGCATGTTTGCCTATACATGGCCCTGGGTAACGACTACCTATAGCGGAGTTTCAATGAACAATAGCATAGCCCTATCGGATAATAGTCAACTTCACCTAGGTGGTGGGTTGGGGATTAATTACAACAAGGCGAAGTACATTGAGTTTAACTGGATTTTTCATCCAGGAGCTGCTCAGGAAAAAACAAGAGTATTGCCAAGCCTACACGCGAGCTATGAAGTAGATATTCAGCGCTTTACTTTAGCAGTAGGTGGAGGCTATGGACATCGTGCGCCCTCTGTTTCCGAAGCGTATGGTTACTATATTTACAATAGCTATGATCGCTATGACTATATTGGAAATCCCGATTTACCCAACGAAGTTTCCCGAGAAATCAATGCGAGCGTTAGCTATAAAGGCGATGGTTATGGCCTCCAAGCTAAAGCCAACTACTTCCACATTAAGGATTATATCATAGGGCGAATTCTGAGCTTAGGAAGTCCGATGAATTATCAATCAGTTGGAGTAAAGGGATATACCGCTTTGGATTATGCGACGTTGTTTAACTTTTCGCTCAGTGGACATTATACAGTTTTGGATGATCTACACTGGAAAGGAAGTCTAACATATGCCCGTGGTCAAGATGATGAAAAGGGGAATTTGCCTTTTATTCGACCACTTAGTTATCAAACCTCCTTGCATTATACGTACCGCGATTTTGACGTTCAAACCACAGTACGAGGCGATGGTAAACAACGGGATTACAGTCCAGAATACGGAGAGAGTCAAACCGCAGCTTATGCCATTTGGGATGCTGCAGTTACCTATACCTTTTACGTAAAAGGAGTGAAGGCGGTCTTCCAAGTAGGTGCTGAAAACTTGCTGGATGAATATTATACCACCTATGCCGATTGGGGCAATATACCAAGAATGGGACGTAATGTATTTACCTCTCTTACTTTTAATTTTTAAACTAAACTAAACATGAAAACACTAAAAAAATACGCCGCTTTATCTTTATTTTCAATTGCTTTATTGTCGTGTTCTAACGATGATAGCCACGTTGCAGCAAACAAAGTAACCCTAGCATTTACTAATACATTTGGAGATCAAACCATTGTACTAGGTGATGCAACTTCCACAACGGCAACTGCGCATACTTCTGCAGCAGGACAACTCCATCATTTTAGCGAATTAAAATACGTCATCAGCAATATTCGCTTGATCAAAAATGACGGAAAAGAAATTCCTTATCACATCAACAATTTAGATCTTGGCGCTGCTGTGATTAACCAAGCGAAAGCGAGTAGCTTAACCTATGTGCTAAACGATATTCCAAAAGGAGAATACAAGCAGCTAAAATTTGGTTTAGGTGTACGCCAGGACTTAAACACTTTAGACGAAGTTAAATTCCCTAATTTCTACGCTTTAGCAGGTGCGAATGATACTGAAATGATGTGGGAATGGGGTACGGGATACCGCTTTACTAAGATTGAAGGATTTTATGACACAGATCACAAAGAGCTGTCTATTCACACCGGTAGTACAATTGACAAAGATGACAATGGAGAAATTAAACAAGGCGTAGATGCGTATCGCGATATTACCTTGGACTTACCAACAATTGCTTCAGTCGGAAAAACTGCACCAACGGTAGTGATTCAGGCGGATTTTCACCATTTGTTAAGCGGTAAAATAAACACCATCACTTTGCAATCAGGAACGGGATCAGAAGACAATGCAACACCAAACGTACACACAGCGGTGCAAATGGTCAAATTTGTTGATAATCTAGGAGGAAATGGGAGCAATGACGTAAGCGGAATGTTTTCGGTTATTGAAGTGAAAAACTAATCGAGTAGACGAGTCATTGAGATGAATGACTCGTCTACTTATTTTGTCAAACAAAATAGTTGTAAGATGAAGAAAATCAGTGTTTTATTTCTGCTACTAGGGTTGTTTTCATGTCAACATGACGACGCCTATGAGCCCCTTGTTGACAATCCCTTGCTCACACTTGAGATACCCGATGATTTTCCTGCCTTAAATCCAGCTTTTTTAAAGAATCCACCCACCGAATTTGGCGTTGAATTAGGTAAAAAATTGTTTTTTGATCCCCGTTTAAGCCGAGATAATAGTGTGTCTTGTGCAACTTGTCACATCCAATCCTCAGCCTATGCAGATCATCAAAAACAAGGCGTTGGAATAGAAGGGAAGGTGGGCTTGCGCAATGTGCCCCCGATTCAAAACCTAGCTTTTATGCAGTTTTACAATTGGGACGGGAGTAAACTAAAACTAGAAGATCAAGTGATTGTCCCAATTATTACACCTGAAGAAATGCATTCTTCCGCAGTACATATCATAAATAAAATTCAAGATGACCCTGTTTATATCGACTTGTTTTTCAAGGCATTTGGCGATCGACAGTTGACTCCTGAACGCATTTTTAAAAGTATTGCACAGTTTGAGTATACCTTGATTTCAGCCAACAGCAAATACGACCAAGTAAAGCGAGGCCAAGCGGTATTTACTGCGCAAGAAAAACAAGGTCACACACTTTTTGCACAACACTGTGGGAGTTGTCATAGCGGTGAATTATTTACAGATCAATCGTTTAGAAATATTGGTTTTCCCATCAACCGCGATTCAAATGAAGCGGGACGTGCACGAGTAACAGGCGATTTAAACGACTATATGAGTTTTAGGGTTCCGTCTCTGAGAAACGTAGCACTTACAGCGCCTTACGGTAGTTTTGGAAAGTTTGAAACCCTTGAGGATGTCTTGGATTATATGGACAAAGGTGTGCTAAACAGCGCTAATTTAGATCCCATTTTTAAGGACAATAACAATAGAATTCCCTTAACCCAAGAAGAAAAAGAAGCCTTGCTAGCCTTTATGCACACTTTGAGTGATGCTGATTTTATCAGGCAGTGAATTTAGTACTAGTAAGACTTTCTTTTTTTATTTAGATTTGTCTGAAAAGAATAACAAATGAAAACGAGAATACTCTTACTTTTATGCTTAGGTTTAACGTTAATCTCTTGTAGTAAAGGAAATCACTTAGAAAATCAACTGATGCCCAATTTGGTTGATTTTTTTGAAGTACAACTGGGAGCAGATTTTAATCGAGATAAAAATAAAATTACGATTACCAAGATTGATACCCTGACGGAAAAAGGGCGATTAGACTTCAAAGCAACGGAATTAAAACGCCAATTAGAAGAAGAGGGGATTCCTAGATATGAAAGGTTGAAAGATGATTTGGCCTTCTTTACACAAGAATATGCACAAGATCCAACTCAAACAAATCAAGACCAAATAAATCTAGTTAAAGAGGCTTGTACTGATATGGAAGAGGATATTCAAGAGTTAAGAGACTTAATAGAAACAACTGAGCAGCTTAGTTTAACAGCAGATTCAATTCAATTTAGGGCGTATCACGTGCATGGTTTTTTTACCTATACATCGAAAAGAAAAGGAAACCAAGACGTCACACTCAACGTCCTAATGGATGATCGATATAAAGTAATTCCAGTAGAAGACATCATAAGTTACTAATAAACAAAGACATAAACTTTTTATTTAATGATTTAAACACTTTGTTTAATCCTTACATTAATTTAAAATAAGTTAGAAACATACGTAATCCATAAAAAATGAAAAGAATTGTTTTGCCCGTGCTAAGTTTTGTTATTTTATCCGCTTTTGCTGTACAGGATAATTTGAAGGACCGTATGTTAGCTGCTGTAAGCCCATATGTTGCATCAGAATTGAAGCTCGATTTCAATAAAAAAGAAAATGCGTTGACGATAATTGAAATTGACACGCTGACTGAAAAGAAGCGATTACAATTAAAAGGTTTAGCTTTGGTAGAAGAACTAGAAATCGATCATCAGCCATTTATTGAATTACAGCGATATGCAGTGAATCAGTATATGCAACTCTATAAAATTCATCCGGTAGCAAGTGTACGCCAGGAAATTGATCAAGCAGTGCGCGAATACGATGAACTTCAGAAAAAGGCTGAACCATTGATGAAAGAATTGCAAACCGTTATTGATAGAGAAAAAAAGGCAGACGATACTAAATTTGTTGCTTATAGTGTAAAAGCGCTGTTGAAACGACCAAGAGTAAATTCAGCAAATACTATTGAAATAAAAACAGATACATTGGGAATTCTTGTCAATAAAGCGTTTGAAGTAATAGAAAAAAAAGATTTCATTAAAGGATAAAAGCATACTAAAACCATCCAGTAGCCAACGGATGGTTTTTTTTTAAGTTAAAGTTAAAGAAGGCTTGTATTTTGCTTAATACACAAATTTACTATAATTAATATTATGTAAAATAGAAAATTAAAACCCCTCCTAATCTTGGTGAACTTCCTATAATTTCTATTTTTGTAGTTCGCTAAACCCATCCTATGATATATTTAATTTGCAGCATTCTCGGTAGCGTTTCTGTCGGTGTATTTTTTAAATACATCAAAAGATTCTCTATCAATATCTTTGAAATAATTATTATCAACTATGTTATAACTTCGTTATTGTCATTTTTTATTTTTGATGTTGATTTTACACAACTTTCAAGTGCTATGCCATGGCTCGTAATTTTGAGCTTGGGAATCTTATTGCCAACGATTTTTGTTGCCCAATTTCGCTCCATTCAATACGCTGGTTTAATTAAGACGGATATCGCACAACGCTTGTCGCTTTTAATTCCCATTTTAGCTGCCATATTCATTTTTCACGAAGAATTAAACGCTATGCGCTATTGGGCTTTAGGTATTGGTTTACTGTCCGTTTACTTTATTTTACAAAAAGCTGAAACTACCCAAACAACCACATCTTCTAAGAGTACTTGGTATTTGTTGAGCACGTTTTTTGGCTTTGGAATTATTGATATTTGCTTTAAACAACTCGCCTTATATTCCGTAATTCCCTATACGCAAAGTTTGTTCTACGTTTTCTTTACTGCTTTGATTTTAAGCTTATTAATCTATACGCTTGTCGTCAAGAAGAATATCTTAAGGCTCTCTAAACTCAATTTGGTTTCTGGTATTTTTATTGGAGGATTGAACTTTGTCAATATTATTTTTTATATGAAAGCCCACCACCACTTCTCCTCTAACCCTACAATTGTGTTTGCAGGAATGAATTTTGGCGTGATCTTCTTGGGAACGCTTTTTGGCTATACCCTATTTAATGAAAAGCTTTCAGTAAAAAACATAATAGGCTTAGGATTAGCCGCTTGCGCAATTACCTTATTGGTATTGTCCTTGGGGTAAGAAAATAAACAAACTATTTTTTAACTGAATTGGAAAATGTAGATACGAATCTTATCGTTTTTCCGTTTTGATTACTAGACAGATATTATTTTTTATTGTATTATTTACTAGAGGGATGTTTGAGTGTAAACATCCCTCTTTTTATAGTTATTACATTCAATTTCAGTAGGTTGTCTAGTAATCTTCAGCCGATGGTTCAATTACTTTGACTTCGTAAAAGGGAACGAATGCAGCTAAAGCCTGTTGATATTCACTTTTGCGGATGGATAGTTCTATTTCACAGGTCATTTCTAACTTTTGTTGGACCAATTGCAAATTGCGTTCTTTGATCACGCGCATCACATTGTTCATGTCTTTGTAGTCAAAGCGCACTTTAAACTTTTTATCTATTGTACATTCGATGATCTCCGCTTCTTCCATCGCCATTTGTGCAGCGGCGCGATAGGCTGTAATCAATCCGCCTACGCCTAGTTTTACTCCGCCAAAATAGCGAACAACAACGATGAGAATATCCGTTACGTCAAAAGACTGAATTTGTCCATAAATTGGGGCTCCTGCTGTATTACTTGGTTCTCCATCGTCGTTTGCACGATAGTAAACAGGATCTGTTCCTAGCTGAAAAGCATAGCACCAATGGCGGGCATTGTAGTGTTGCTTTTTTATTTGGTCTAGCAATTCCTTGACTTCTTCTTCTTTTTTGATGGGAAAGGCATAGCCAAAGAATTTGCTGTTCTTTTCTTTGTATAATACTTCTTCTGTAGGTTGACTGATGGTTTTATAAAAATCTTTCTCTTCCGTCATTATTTGGCGTGTAAAATATGTAATTCATTATTCGCTATAGTATAACGCTCCCTTGTTTCAGCTATAGGCCATTCAGGAGCAGGAATACCTTCTCCTAATCGCACATCACTCGTAAAAATACGAGCTTCATCCCAAAGGTTGGCAGCGATAAAATGTTGAATGGTTTGCGTACCTCCTTCTATAACTACAGACATAATTTGAAGATCATACAAGATTGTACAAATTTGCTGTACTACATTTGCATCAAAATCAGCATAATAGTATTGGGTATGTGCAGTAGATTGCATGCTTCGATTAGCAGTAATACAGATCGCAGGTTTATCTTGTTGGTTAATTGCAAAAGAAGAGCTAATCTTTCCAAGTCGATCCAAATACACGCGCGTAGGGTTTTTGCCATACCAGCTGCGCGTTGTTAAAGATGGATTGTCTGCAAGTACAGTATTGGTGCCAACGAGAAAAGCCATTTCCTCACTTCTCCATTGATGGACCAACTGTTTCGCATAGGCGTTGGATAGCCATACAGGGGCTTGTTCCTCTCGGTCTAAAGGTGCAATAAATCCATCCTGACTCTCGGCCCATTTTAGTATAATGTAGGGGCGTTTTTTTTGGTGATACGTAAAAAAGCGTTGATTACTTGCCCGACATGCTTCTTCTAAGACGCCAACAACTACTTCTATTCCTGCCTCTTTCATCTTTTGAATGCCCCTACCACATACCTGTGCGAATGGATCAATCGTACCAACGACAACCCTAGGGATTTGCTTGGCAATGACTAAATCGCAACATGGAGGTGTTTTTCCAACGTGACTACAGGGTTCTAAACTGACATATAAGGTACTTTCTTTTAATAAATTAGCATCTTTTACGGCTGCTATTGCATTGACTTCCGCATGGGGTCCTCCATAGGCAGAAGTAAATCCTTCGCCTAGTATTCGGTCGTTGTGTACCACAACTGCTCCAACAGAAGGATTCGGAAGCGCAGCAAAAGTTCCTTGTTTTGCCAGTTGCAGGCATCGAGAAATATAGTATTCGTCTTTTTTCAACATTGATAAAACTGTATCTTTGAACAAATTTAATTCTTTTTAGCTAATCAACTAGGGTTTTAGCTTTTAAACTATGCTGATAAAATTACTACAAGACCAGTTTATAGCGGAGTTAACTCCCATTTATGACGAGTTAGAAGCGCGACAGTTGTTCCTTATCTGCTTGGAAGAACTCGAGGGAAAAACACGTATTGATTTACTGATGAATCCCGGGTTAGAAACCACACAATCCGATGCTTGGTTGACGGTTTTAGGTCAACTCCTACAAGAAAAGCCTGTGCAACAAATTTTCGGTAAAGCCCATTTTTACGGCTATACATTTGAAGTCAATGCGCATACCCTTATTCCCCGCCCCGAGACGGAGGAATTAGTAGCGTGGATTATTGCATCTGTTGCTGTAGATCAACCCATTCGCATTTTAGATATTGGTACTGGTAGTGGGTGTATTGGTTTGACATTGGCCAAAGAACTCCCTAAGAGTCAGGTGACCGTATTGGATATTTCTGCGGCTGCTTTGGCCGTTGCCAAGCGAAATGCCAATGCTTTAGGTGTTACAGTTAACTTCTTACAAGAAGATGTACTTGCCTTAAACCAATTGGACGATGCCTATGATATCATTGTGTCTAATCCGCCCTATATACGCGAATTAGAAAAAGTAGAAATCAAAAAGAACGTCATGGATTATGAACCGCATACTGCCTTATTTGTAGCTGATCACGATCCTCTTATCTTCTATCGAAAAATTGGTACATTGGCCAAAGCACAACTAAATCCAGGTGGATTTTTGTTCTATGAAATCAATCAATATTTAGGCAAAGAAATGGTTGAACTACTAGAGGGTATCGGTTTTAAACAGACGGAGTTAGGTCGAGATTTAATGGGTAATGACCGCATGACAAAATCAAGTATTTAACCTATATAAATTACTGAGATTATGTGTTTTACATAATATTAATTAAAGTAAAGGTTTAACAGTAAAAAATCCGTATAATCCCCTGGGTTTATACGGACTTTTTACTGTTTTATAGGGGTGAATACCCAATATGAATATCGTCTTACTTTAAGAAATTCGGGTCTTTAAAAGCAGGGTTTGGATAGGTATAGAATCCTTCCCCTGTTCCCACGCCTAGTTTATTTTGATCCAGAAACGCTGTTTTTAAGTATGTAGCTGTTTTGAGTTTCAGAGGATCTTTTGTTGCATCTGCGCTCATTTTGATGATGTTGTAGGCCGTTGTAATTCCGATGATATCGAGAATTCCGCAGGGTCCTATTGGAGCTCCGGTTGCGACCATCCAGGTCTTGTCTATGGTTGGTGCATCCGCTACCTCTTTTACTAGGAGTTCTGTTGCAGCGTCTAACAAAGGAACTAATAGGGTGTTTAAGATGTATCCTGGTTGTTCCTTGTGCAATGGCAACGGAATCATGCCGATTGCGCTTGCAAATTCGACGATTTGATTAAAAATATGCGGATCCGTTTGCGCGTGCCCCATGATCTCAGCAGTATTGTGCGTGCCAATATCATTGGCAAAATGCAGCGCTAAAAACTGTTTGGGTCTTTTTGTTGCTTCTGCAATTTGACTAGGTAGTAAGGTAGATGAATTGGTTGCAAAAATCGTGTGTGCTGGTGCTACTTCCGCCAATTGGTTGTAAAAGCCAATTTTTATTTTCAGGTTTTCAGGAACAGCTTCAATTAGTAAATCAGCTTGAGCTGTTGCTTGTTTTAAGTCGCTCGAATAAGATAAATTCGCTTTAGTCTGCGCCAATTGTTCGGGTGTGGCAGCTAAATCCTGAGCGTATTTGGCGCTGAGTACGTCAAACTTCTTTTTGGCGTGTTCGATTGCATCTGGACTTAGGTCGTATACCGTTACATTAAATCCCTTAAAGGCCGATTGAAAGGCTATTTGATAACCTAAAACACCGCTTCCCGCAACAGTTACATTTTTAATTTGCATCATTTTTTGTTTTTTTGATATAAAGGTTTACTTAAATGTACAACAAAGACAGTTAATTAACTAACTTTTTGAACCAGTTCGCACTTCTTTTTAATTCGATGCGGAAATGAGCATCAGAAGACTTGTTTTTTTTGTCTTTTTTAAGGAGCAATTGTTCGTAATACGTTCCGTGTAAGAATCGTCTTAAAAGGGGTTCCCCAATAAAGGGTTTGTTGTCGTTGAGGGTATAGGCAGCTTTAATTAAATGGCGGATATCGTACTGCATGGGTGCAATATCAGGTACCTGTTTGTTGAGTTTTAGCAATTGATAGACGGCTTGCCTACCGGTACGCGCTGCACTTTCCATTGTAAAGACGACATCGTTGGGAGTTTCGACAAACTGACCAACTAGGCCGATATTTACAGCGCCTTCTGGTACAATATCAGGACGATCTCCCTGTGCACGAGGCATAAACATAGCGGTGATATAAGGCATATAAGCGATGCGTACAATCGTATTAGCTTGGATCTCTCCTATCCTATCACTCAGAGAGAGATGATGGCATAATTCGGCTAAAATCTCATTTCCGGTGCACTGAGGCATTGCTTTAGGGATAAAATTGCCTGGGGTATACATATTCAAGGCATAGAGCCAAAGTACGAGAACATCTTTTGGTTGGTTTGGAAAATGGGGTTGTCTGTTGCACGTAAAACTCAAAAGCCAATTGGAATCAGTGATGGTAACGATTCCGCCTGTGGCGGTTTTGCCCGAATACGGATCGTTGACGGTATAGGTTTTTAGCTTTTCCACGAGTGGAGAGGGCTTACAGGTTAAGGTGGCAGATTCCCAAGCCGATTGCCTTAGGGAGGAGTAAAATTTAGCAGGCTGACCAAAAACAGGCGATTGTGCGGCTAAGTTTCTCCACAATTGCCATCCCGGACTAGACGTGTTGCTGCTTTTGCTTTCCATGGAGTCATCCGTGTGGATGTTTGGAGGGGTTGTATTGCTGCCATACCGTGTGTCTTCCGTCATGGACCCCACAGTAATTACAACAAAATCCGTTGGATGTAGCGGGATTTCACCTGGGATTCCACCTTGTTCTAGCACTATTTTCTTTGCTGTTTTTTTGTCCTCCTCTATCTCCACCTCTACTGCGGTTACCAGCGTATGGTGTTGAAAGGTTACTCCTTCCTCCTCTAAGTATTTTTTAAGGGGCAGCACAAAGGTGTCGTATTGGTTGTATTTGGGAAATACCAAGGAGGAGAAATCCTTCATTCCGTCTATAGCGTGGATAAAGCGGTGTAGGTAGAGTTTAAACTCCAATAAGCTGTGCCAGGGTTGAAAGGCAAACATGGTGCGCCATAACATCCAGAAGTTGCTTTTAAAAAAGGACGTCTTAAAATAGGAATCAATGGTTTGGTCATCAAGGGTTTCTTTTCTTTGGAGCAGAAGTTTAAGCAGGGCTCTTTGGTCTTTTTTGGTTAATTCCAAGGAAGTAATTGCTTTGACTTGCCCTAGATGATGGAGTAAACGCGAGCGGGAATAATTGGGATCTCCATCGTTTAGCAAGCGGTACTCATCGAGTACGCTATAGGGTTTGGGGAGTTCAAGTGCGGGAATATGTTGGAAAATATCCCATACATTCTCGTAGGTTGCGTCCATTTCACGGCCTCCACGAACGAGATAACCACCTTGGGCATCCCCTGCTCCATCCAGGGATCCGCCGTCTATGCCTCCTTGTTCTAAAAAAACAAGCTGTGCAGGTGGTATTTGTCCATCCCGTATAAAGTAAAAGGCTGCGGATAAGGTGGCGATGCCACTTCCAATGAGGTACACCTTGTGTTTGGAAAAGTCTTGGGGCGGAACCCCTCTGTATTGTTGGTAGCTTCCCAATTGATCGGCAAAAGGTAGACTCTTGCCTGGCTGGTGGTTGGGGTATTCGAAGTAGCTGTTCGGGGCTTGATGTACAACTCGATCTGCACTTACTGAGAAAGGAGGTTTCTCTTTTTTTTGATCTGCTTTCATAAGCTTGCTTTTTGATAGTAAAACAATTAATTATCCCTTTAAATTAGTGAAATAATTACTTGATTTATTTAGCGTTTTCCCATTTTATGCGAATACTTAACGGAATCTCAAATTGTCCTTTGAATTGAATTATAAAAAAATAGGGCAACCTCCTACTACCCATTTCCTAAATAGTCCATTATACGTCAAAAAAGCACAAAAAAAAGTTGAGATCATGGGCTGAGTTCGAATCCCCTTAAACAGCTGTAGATCTGTCAAATTAACCCTGTATTTATATTCAGGTGGACTCGATTGAACGAGGGTAAGAGAATGAGGATAAAAATGTAGGTGAAGTTTAGGAAAAACAAAAAAAGCTACTGTCAATCAGTAGCTTTTTTTGTTTTTATGCGGAAAAATCTAAAATGATTCTATCTCATCCATGACTGGTACAGGGCGTTTACTTTCGTTAATCGCTACCAGGGTAAAAGTACCAGAAATTGCTTTTTCACGGCCTTCTCTGTACATACTTTCAACAAATACGTCTACACGTACATCTAAACTTGTACGTCCCACGCGTACAACTGTTCCGATAAGTTCAACTAGCGTTCCTACGGGAATCGGTTGATTGAAATCGATTTTATCACTGGAAACAGTTACAATTGGTTTACGGCAAAAGCGAGTAGCGGTCATAAAGGCAATTTCATCCATAATGGCTAAAACAGCTCCACCGAACATCGTGCCATGGTGGTTTGTTTGCCCTGGAAATACAGTTCTGAATACGTGAGTTTCAGAATCTTTAATTTTTTTTTGAATACGCAGCTCCTTGCTTGTTAATTCACCTTCCATAGTTTTATTTTGAACAATTAAATTATTGGCTTGTCATTGAAATGCCAATCTCTAGTTGTTGAAGTTTTTTTGGCGTAAAAGAGGAAATACAATAGATTGCATAGGAAGCATCCGCTGTAATTGTCTTTGTACACTTGCTCTTCGTGTGGAAAACAACAGAACCTACGCAATAAAAATAGCCAAATCTTACTTATTTTTCATTCAAATTTACAGATGAAAAAAAAATTCGCAAAAGATGAGAATTATTTCCTTAGTATTCCTAATTCGCCTCCGTTTGAGATTGTAAATTTCGCAACAAATATACGGAGTAAAACTATTTTATTATGAATTTTTCAAACAATATTTGATTTTGGCATACTCTTAACAATTAAGTATTAAGAGTATCCCATAACTTATTGTATTTATTTACCGTCGACGTACTCTTGTAAATACGCAAAACGCTCGGTTAATTTTCCGTTTTGTGTTACGGTTGCACGAGCTAGAATTTGATCTTTATCTCCGTTGAAGAATGCGGGTAAAATGGCGTTTAAGAAGACTTCACCAAACCCTTCACTAGCATCTTTTGGCAATTCGCAAGGTAAATTGTCAATGGCCATTACTGTAATGGCTGCTGGATGATCAAAGGCTACTTCTTCGTGTTTACCTGGATGATACCCATAGATAGGGTCAGCAATTGTAGAAGCGTGTAAGGTGGAGTCGATTGGACCGTGGTCAACATCGCAAGAAACATCGCCAACTACTTTAATTTTGTTGTCGATGGCATTGAGCATATCTCTAGTTAAGATCTTTGGTGATCCGTGTTTGAAGAAATGACCGGTTATCAATACATCGGTCACTTTAGTAAAGCGCTCGAAATTGCTTTCATATTGCTCAGGATTCGCGTAAAAATCGGCTTTGGATGCTTCTTGACCGTCTTTGCGCTTGTAGTAATCCATGACTTCTAGTTGGGTATAAACAGGTAGGTCATACTTTTGAGTTAGGAAGTGATCAATCGATACTTTTTTGGCTTTCATTCCATTTAAGATCTCCATGATTCCGTGACTTACCTTTCCATTTCCTGTTACAGCGATTTTAATGGGTGGGAAAAATTGCTTTTTTAATTGGGCAATCAGATCCTCTGTGTGCAACATATGTTCGGCTTTTTTCAGATTAAATAACTCGTATTTTAATCCAAAAGCTCTCAGGGTGTTATAAGCACCTACAATACCCGCATAACGTCCAAAGCCAATGAGTCTTTTGTTGTTTTCATCCACTAAAGTTTCGTGATCAATCAGGCGAATATTTTTAGCCAAACACGTTTGGAGAATATTTCGGTTATACTCTTGTTCTTTAATGGTATGCGAGAAGAAAAAGTATGTTTTGTTTGGGATCAAAGCCTCTACGGGAACCTCCTTTACACCTACTAAAACATCACAATCCGTCAAATCGTCACTTAGGCTAATGTTTTTATCAGCATAGGCTTGGTCAGGAAAGATTCTGATGTCAGAGGGTTCCACTACTGCTTCTAGGGTATCAAAAGTTTGTAAGGCTTTTGCTAGAATATCAGGAGGAAACACAACGCGTCTATCAGGAGGACTTTTTCTTTCCTTTATAATTCCAATTTTCATAATATATATAAATTAGTTGTTTCTTTAAATTGAGGCTGGTTGTGGCAAATATAGTTGTATTTCTCTGGTAATCCAAAAAAGTCAACTTTTTAAACATTTAAAAGTTGTAATGTTTAATATTAAGTTGTAATTTTGCAATCTCTGAAAACAAAGTCTACAAGGGGTCGATCGGTTTTGACAGCGAGTGGAATTAGTCAGTAAGCACGTCGAGCGTGGTTGTTTAGCTCGTAAATATCAGGCAACGAACTTTTTAAACGGCGAAAATAATTACGCTTTAGCTGCATAATCTGAATCATAGTAAGATTGCCTTAGTTTCCACCAGGTGGAAGAGCTAGATTCTCCTTAAGAGCCTTGGTTTATGGCGCTTTGTTGAGGGGAACCGTAAAATAGACCTAGGGAGGTTAGTGTCTCGGACATCTTCCGAAATCTTAGAGGCTAAGTTAGTAGTGGTTGTTTCAAACCAAGCTACTGATCGAAAATTCAAGTTGAAACTAAGCGTGTAGAAAGCTCTCTGATTGCTTGTTTGGACCCGAGTTCGATTCTCGGCGACTCCACAGATAAAAAAGCCTATCTATTGATAATTAAATAGTTAGGCTTTTTCAGTTTTATTTTTGCACACAATTTGCACACTAAATGTTTTTAAAGTTACTTTTATCAAATAAAAAGAAGGCTTTTAAACCTTCTTTTAAACTTTAAAATATTATCCTCTCAAAAATCTATCAGCAAAGTAATTTACTTTAGAAATTAATCGTTCGCCTATTGTTCTACGTTCTCTAAACGATGGTTTTTCTTTAAGCGTTTCAACTAATTCATTGTTAGTTGGAAATCTTCCTGTAAACATATAGCTTTCTAAAGCTTCTTTTAATTTACTTTCATTTATATTTTCTTCTAATACAAGATAGTTAAACTCTTTTACCTTCTCTGTATTCGTAAAGTTTTCAAAAGCTTCTGTAACATCTTCTTTTGAGCTTATTACAGGCAATTGTTCAACTATAAACTTTTCTATTAAATCTCTTTTATTTCTTAAAACAGGGTCGTTATCAACCATTGATAAAATTTCTGACTGACGTTTTTTCTTGGTTTCTATTTCAATTTCTTCTTCTTCTAAGTTGGCTAACAAACGTAAAATATAATCTACGTTTACAATATCCTTATGAATCAACTCTAAATGAAAATCAACTTCGTTTAAAATTGAATCTTTATTAGGTGCGTTTTCTGCTTCACGTTTTAAATCTTGGTACTTAGAACTGTAGTTATTAAACGCTTGTTCATCTATAACTAAATCTGCAAAGTTAAAATCTGCATAAGTATCCATACGGTTTTTTAACCTCAATAATTCTCTAAACGCTTTTACAAATTGTAATTTTTGAGTTTCTGAATAAAAATCATCAACGCTTTGATAAGTTGGAGCAATTACTAAAAGTGTTGCTACTGCTTCATTAAATTGGTCAATATAATCTTCTAAAGGTGGTACAATAATAACTTCTTTAGCTTCTCTATTAGAAAACAATTCAATTGCATCATCAGTTGCTTTTTTAAGGTTTCTAAAAACAACAATTTGCCCGTAGGGTTTATTCTCTCCTTTTAATCGGTTTGTACGTGAATAAGCCTGAATTAAGCCATGATATTTTAAATTCTTATCAACATACAAGGTATTTAAGTTTGGCGAATCAAAACCCGTTAAAAACATATTTACAACAAATAAAATATCAATTTCTTTTTCTCTTACTCGTTTTGCTACGTTCTTGTAATAATCGTTAAACGATTTGCTGTCTTTTGTTGAATAGCTTGTACCAAACTCCTTATTGTATTCTTCTATGTATTTATCTAAAACATCTCTTGTATGAATATCAACTTTTGCATTGCTGAAGTCTAAATTTTCTTCAGGAATTTCTCCTGATTTATCTTCATTGGCATCTTCATTTGCTGTATAACTAAAGATGGTTGCAATTTTTAAATTATGTTTTCCTTCGTTTTTTAGCTTTCTGAATAAATCAAAATACTTAATTAATGTTTTGGTATTGCTAATGCAAAACATCGCTGTAAAGCCTTTGTTTTTTGCTTTACTTGCATGGTTGTTTATAATGTAATCGGCTATTTTCTCAATACGTTCATCACTTTCAAAAAGTTCTTTGGTATCAATAGCTTCTACTTCAATATCTAAATTGTTTTTAGATGTTTCTTTGTATTTATATCTTCCAACATATTCTATAGCAAACGGCAGTACATTATTATCATTGATTGCATCGGTAATAACGTAATCGTGCAAACGTTCGCCAAATAAATCGGTTGTTAATTTCTTAACTCCGTTTCTTGAATGTGCATTTTCAGTTAAAATTGGTGTTCCTGTAAAACCAAACATTTGATGATTTTTAAAGAACTGAACAATTCTTTTATGTGTTTCTCCGAATTGTGAACGGTGGCATTCATCAAAAATAAAAACCACTTTTTTATCCGCTAAATCGTTCATTACTTTCGTATGCTTTTCTTTGCTGATAGCGGTGTTTAATTTCTGAATGGTGGTTACAATTAGTTTAGTATTTACATCGGCAAATTGTTGTACTAATTTCCTAGTATTATCTGTAGAATCTACAGAACCAGGACTAAACTCGTTAAATTCTCTTGATGTTTGATAATCTAAATCGGTTCTATCTACACAAAAAACAACCTTATCTACCTTTGGTAGTTTAGATAAAATTTGACTTGCTTTAAATGAAGTCAGCGTTTTCCCTGAACCCGTTGTATGCCATATATAACCGTTGGTAGTGCTGTTTTTTACTTTATCAATTATCTTTTCTACCGCATAATATTGGTACGGACGTAAAACCATAATTTGTTTATTGCCTTCGTGTAAAACAATATAACGCGTTATCATTTTACTTACATGGCATTTATCTAAAAATGTATTGGTAAAATCTTCTAAATCAGAAATACGTTTGTTTTTCTCGTCTGTCCAATAGAACGTAAATTTAAAATCTTGGTCTTTGCTGTAGGTGTAATATTTTGTATTTGTTCCGTTACTTATCACATACAATTGCACATACTGAAACAACCCTAAACCAGCACCGTAACTATGTTTATGATACCTCAACACTTGGTTAAAGGCTTCTTTAATTTCTAAACCACGTTTTTTTAATTCGATTTGTACCAATGGCAAACCGTTGATTAAAATAGTAACATCGTAACGGTTTTCGTACTTGCCGTGCATGGTTACTTGGTGAGTTACTTGGTATTCGTTTTGACACCAATGCTCCATGTTTAAGAAATCGACGTAAACAGTTTCATTATCATCGTTTTTAAACGAAAACTTATCTCGTAAAACCTTTGCTTTATCAAACGGATTTAATGCTTTGGTTAAATGATTTAAGATTTGCTTAAATTCTGAATCTGAGTATGTAGTATGATTAAACTTTTCTAGTTGTTTTTTTAGGTTTACAACTAAATCATCTTCGTTAGTAATGGTTACACGCTCGTAACCATTGCTAACCAATTGTTGAATCATTTTATTTTCTAGTGCTTGTTCTGATTGGGTAGTCATAAGTTGTATTATTTACACAAACATTTGTTGCAACAATCCTTTTTTATAGGTTTCGGTTTTGGTTATTTGGTTTTCTACGGCTTCTATTTGTGTATCTATTGCTGATAAAAAGTTAGCGATTTTGGTTTGTTCTTCTATTGATGGTAATTTAAACACAAATCTTTCAAAAAGATTTTTCTTACTAATTCTGATTCTTCCACTTCCTGAAGATAAGCTAACAAATATTTCTTGTGATTTTTCCCATGAAAATAAACTTTTCAAAAAATAATTATTAAAATAAATATTTTCTCTAATCCAACAAACATCAACACTTGTTATATAATCTCCATTATATGGAAAAAGACAAGAATGTAATTTATAATTATTCAACATTCTATTTATCAATAAATCTCCTTTTTTAATAGGAGTACCTTTTATCTCATTAAATGTTTCTATCGTTATTTTTTTGTAATCTTTATCAATAAAATTACCTTTTCCAATATTCCCTAATTGAATAACATTAATATTTCCTTCTGAATCTATATCTTTAGCTAGAATCCAATCACCATCTCCATGAATTAGATTTTCGAAATCAAGTAATCTTTTCTCTTCCCAATCAGGGAAATCGTTTCCGTTATCGTCTTTAAAGCGGATTTGTTGAGCAAACAATTGTTGCATTGTTCCTTTTTTGTAAAGGTTTAGTTTTTCTTTCTTTTGGTTAAGAATATCCAACTGTTTATCTACTGCTCCTAAAAAATCAGCGATTTTGGTTTGTTCTTGTAGGGTTGGGTAAGATATTTTAATTTTTGAAAATTCTGTTTTATTAATTTGAGGTACAGTTTGTACTCCTGCCATCAATTTAATTTTAGAACTCTCTTTTAATAAAGTATAATAACTAAAATCTTCATTAAAATCATTTTTAAACTCTATCGAATTTATTTGTTGATTAGTTGAAAATTCCTTTTTTACTTGTGCTATTTTTCCAATTGTTGACCCAATACATACAAAAGCGATTGAGTTAGGTTTTAATTTTCTTGTTTTACTAAATCCTAAATCTGATAAAGTAGTTTTTGTATTATAAACAAATCTATTATCATCAATATCAGCAGGACTTAAAAATAAATTACTACCGTTATAGTACTCTTTTACAGAAGTTGAAGGTGTTGTACCTGTAATTACTAAACCAACATCATTAATTTTAAATAATTTCCAATCCTCTCTAAACTCAGGAAATCTCAATTTTGGTTGTAAATTTTCCATTGCTTAAAAAGGTGTTTTTATATTAAGTTGGTTACAAAAATCTATAATGGTTTGTTGGTTGGTTTGTAAATCTATATCCAACTGTTTTATATCTTCTGCAACTGCATTTATATCTATCGCTTCTTCTTCCTCAAACGTATCTACATAACGAGGTATGTTTAAGTTGTACTCGTTACTGCGTACCTCATCAAGCGTTGCTAAGTACGAAAACTTATCTACCGTTGTTCTGTTCTTGTATGTTTCTACAATAGCATTAATATGCTCGGGCAATAAAACGTTTTGGTTGCCTTGTTTTTCAAAACCTTTGCTTGCATCTATAAACAAAATATTTTCGCTGTCTTTTCGGCATTTTTTTAATACCAAAATACAAGTGGCTATACCTGTACCAAAAAAGATATTGGCTGGCAAACCAATTACGGCATCAATAGCGTTTAATTCTTCAATAAAATGTTTACGAATTTTTTCTTCTGTACTTCCTCTAAACAAAACACCATGCGGTAACACAGTTGCCATTGTTCCGTTTTCGGTTAAATGATGATACATATGTTGCACAAAGGCAAAATCTGCTTTTCCTTTTGGTGCTAATGCTCCGAACTGCGAAAAACGTTCGTCGTCCATAAACAACGGATTGGCACTCCAATTGGCAGAAAATGGTGGGTTGGCAACAATGGCTTCAAATTGTTGTTCTGCGTGCTGAGGTCGCTCTAATGTATCATCGTTTTTAATATCAAATTTTAAATACGATACATCGTGCAGAATCATGTTCATTCGAGCCAAGTTGTACGTTGTTCTGTTCATTTCTTGCCCGTAAAACTGCCCAACCTCATCTACTTGTTTTGCTACACGCAAAAGCAAAGAACCCGAACCACAGGTTGGGTCATAAACCGATTTTAGTTTGGTTTTATCGGCAGTTACAATTTTTGCTAAAATGGTAGAAACTTGTTGAGGTGTATAAAATTCGCCTGCTTTTTGTCCAGCACCTTCGGCAAATTTACCAATCAAATATTCGTACGCATCGCCTAAAACATCAGATTCTGTATTGGCTAAATCAAAATCAATTTCGTTTAAGGCATTCATTATTTTAGATATGGTTTGATTACGCTCTAACGGTGTTTTACCTATTTTTTGCGAGTTTAAATCAATATCATAAAATAAGTTATCAAAATCATCTTGCGATTCTGTTCCAAGTGTAGAACGTTCTATATTACGCAAAACCTTTTCTAAATCTTCTAAGATAAAAACATCAATGCTTTCTTCGTTGTCATCTTCTGCTTTTGCATTTCCTTTCTTAGCTAAAGACGAAAACAATTCAGAAGGTTTTAAGAAATAACCAACCTTTTCTACTAAAATTGCTTTTAGTTCTTCTAAATCAGCATCGCCTTGCGTTGTTCCTTCTTCTATATCAAAATAGGTAATTCCATCAGGTGCTAATACTTCGTTTACTTCTGTTAATATTTTTTCTGAAAGGTATTTGTAAAAAATAAATCCCAAGATATAATCTTGAAATTGATTCGCATTCATTTTACCACGTAGTATATTGGCAATATCCCAAAGTTTGCCTTCTAGGATTCGTTTTTGTTCTTCTGACATTGTTTAGTTTTTTAAAATGGAAAGATAAGTAAAAAGGGAACATTAGTCAAAAAAACTAAAACCATTAGATAAACTGTATTATAGCTAATAATTAAAAGCAATAAAAAACTCCTGATTATTACTTCAGGAGTTTTAAAATAAATTACAAACATTAGATACGGCTAAGTATAAATGGTTTTCAGGTAGTATTAAGGTACAAAAAAATAATGAATTAACCCAATAAACTAGCTAAAATAACATTTTTCAATTTCTTCATAAGGTATGCTTTCACCTTCTTGTATTTGTTCCATTAAACGCAAATACTTTTTTGTTGGTTTACCCGCATACGTTTTTTTAAAATGCTTTTTATTCAACTCGCTGTATAATTTATCTAATTTAAAATGCGTACTGAGTATTTTATTAATTTGCCTATTCTTTTTACTATAGGTTTGTATTTCATACATACAACCTTTAAACGCTTCACGCTGTATAAAATATCCATTTACTAAATACATTTTTCGGCATCGCTTATTTGTTCTTGGACAAAGAAAATACCAAACAAAGCCATTACCTAAATTTGAGGGTACGCAAACTAAATTGATTCTATAATTTTGAGGTTCATTTTTATAATTATAATTTAACTCAACATAAGGCTGTTCTTCTTTTGTGTTTACTGTTACTATTATAGCATCTCTTTTCTTTCCTTTGCTACTCCAAGTGAATATACCACTTTTTATTTGGTTAGGGTTGAGGTAATTCCATTCTTTGAGCTTAGTGATTTTTAGCTGTATAACCTCATCATATAATGTTGGAAATGTGTTTTTTTTAGGCATATTATTCTTTTTTTGAAACCTAAATGTTTAGAGAACTTTGGTTTTCTATCATTCGTAAACAATGTAATAGGTTTACAATTGATGTTACAATCATTTTTACTATAACATATTGTTATTTAGCACTTTATTTTTAGATTTACGGTAATGACAGTTAAATCTGTATCTTTATATTTATAAATTAAGTACATTGTTTTTTCAGTACATTATTTTTCTTCACACGATACATTATTATTTACTGTCATTACCGTAATAGTTACCTAAATCTGAGAGTTGTCATCGTTTTTAAGTGTCATTTTTATTGTAATTAAACTGTCCTAATTACATTTAACTCTTAAAAATCGGATTTATTAAACCACTTTCTTTTTGTTAGATTATATTCAAAGTTTAATTTTTTATACTTTACATAGGCATCAACGAATTTTTTGATATTTTTATGATGAAAATAACTTTCATTTCGCAATGGATTGTCATTTGACTTATATAAATTAAGAAAGTCTGTTGCATTAAAACCATCTGCTTTATTTGAAATTAAACTAAAAACACGTTCAAACTCTTCTGTAATAACATCATTAGAAAAGTATGCCCTGTAATTATCTTCTTCTTTATCATACTTCGGTGCGTCTAAACCAAATTCTAAATAATAACCAACACAAGCATACACAAAATTGTAAAAACGATTCCATTCATCAGAATCCCAATCTTCAAATAATCTACGATTAAAAACATCATTAGGTGTATTATCAAGATTAAAATAATCAGTTAATTTAAACTCTAAAAAACGTCTGTGAGTTGAAGTTGCTTCAGCATCATATCGAACTGCCCAATTTGTGGTTATTACAAATTTAGGAGCATCTTTAAAAGGAATTGTTATTGCTGTTTTTCCTTTACGTTCACAGGTAATATCTCCAATAATATTAGTATAAAGGTCATCATAATTAAAACCAGCCAATACATCATCAATAACATAGATTTTGTGTTCTTGTTCTAGGTCTGCAAACTTGTGTCTGTAACTACCATCAAACTCATTACCTCCTTTAATTTTGGTATTTCTAACATTCTGTAAAGCTTTAGTGATTAGAGTTTTTCCTCTTCCACCTTTTCGGCTAATATCATTAGCTCCCTCATCTGACAAAATGATTGCAGGGCTAAAACTTTGGTCTTTGTAGCTATGGCATAAATAACCAAACATTTTAAAGAATTGCATTCTTATTTTGTTTTCTGTTGCTGTAAGCGTTTCTTTAATTGGGTCTTTTGCAACTGAAACCATAGTAAGAAAACGTTCAAATTCACAAGGTTCAACATATTCTTTAAACTCAAAGTTTTTTTCTTGTGTTGGATGTTGTGCAAAAAATCCGTTTACTTCTTCATACTCCAAAATTTCCGTTTGTTCATTTCCTTTAGTGTATTTACAAAAACCATTTTTAAATGGTATTCCAAATTCATTTTGTAAATCAGTGTAATAAATAAGTTTTTTGGGTTTCATTAATAGAAAGCCCCCGTTAATGATGTTATTAATATCTCGTGTAATTTGATTTTGTACTGCCGTTGTATCATATTCGTTTATTTTTTCGGATAAATAAGAAACAGTATCTGTTTTATAATTAAAAGGTTTAACTACGTTATTAGAGTCTTTAAAAATGGTTATTTTATCAGTTTCTGCTTCTGTAATTCTTATAAAATTTTCTTGTTCAAAAAACTCTTTATAAAAAACGGGTTGAGTAATAACTCTATTATCTGCATCAATTTGGTAAAAGCTTTTCTTATTATTTATAACTGCTGGCGGTTTTACCTCTTTAGTATTAAATTTAACCGTTTCAAATTCTGTTTGAGTTATTTCTGTGGTTTCTAAAACAATTACTGCATCGTGAAGACGTACATATTTTACAATGTTATTAGCGTTTACAAATTCGTTGATATAGTTAGCTTCGTATTTAGTTAAATCTCGAAACATTTGCCCTTTATTATAAAAGCGTTTTTCTGTTATAACCTCATCAACTCGATTATCATAAACACATCTTAATTCATTGCGTACGCTTTCAATTGAAGTGCCTTCAATCTCATTATGAATATTTATTAGTTTATTAAACTTTCGTTTGTCTATTAAGCTGTAAACGTCTTCATTTCGGCTAATACCTAACTCTAAATCAATAAAAGTTGGATACGCTCTGTAAATGTCAAATTCTATTAATTTAAGTGATGGTGGTAACATTCCACGTAAAGGACGTGATAAAGATGTTATTGGATTGTATTCCCGATTTTCATCAATTTTAACGTTAAAAACTTCGTCCATTTTTTCGGGTTTATACAAACCTGTGAACTTTAGAAGTATAAACAAAACGTACTTTTCCCAATTGTTTTTTGAAAATGGTGTATAACTTGGGTTTTCATCTACCTTTTTATATAATTGATGTAATAATTCTAAATCGTGTTTAAAATACTTTTCATCTAGCTTCTTACCCTTTTTATAACTATTTAGATACTTGAAGTAATCGTTTTTCCCTAATGGATTTGAGCTTATAAATTTAAAATGCTCTATAAATACATTATCTAAAGGTGTACGTCGACCTTCACTTTTTTCAATAGCATCATTTATTGTAAAAACGTGCTTTTGACTGTTTAAGGCTTGTTTTATTCGTGAAGTAAAGTCTGTTTGCCATTCTGTTATAAAATCCGTATATTTACTCATATTCTCAGCTACAAGAATATTAGAGCTATTTGTGTTTTGTGTACTCATAGCTCTATTTTTTTTGAACTAAACTTTGTTCTAACTCAGACTTTTTAAAGTAGCGTTTGCCACCAATACCGTGTGAAGTGATTTTACCTTTCTTTTCGTATCTCCAAAGCGTGGCTGTTGTAATTTTTAAAAACTGCATTGCTTCAGTACGTGTCAAAAATTCTTCTTGTTCTGTTTCCTGACGTTGAGGTGCTTGATTAATTAATAGCTCTGCTGTTCTTTGAGCTATTCTTTCAATAAGTGTGTCCGTGTTTATAGGACTAAAAACTAAATCGTTCATTGACTTATAATATTGAGTTAATTAATAAACCCTCGTCAGGGCTTCATTTTCAATTGAATACCCCAAATTTATAGCGAACGACTTGGTACTTAAACTGGTACTGGTACTATTACAGTACTATTGTTTCAAACTCATTTAGAAACCATTCTTTTGGTTCTTTACCTATTGATTTTAAATGTGTTAATACTTTTTTAATTATTTCGGGATTATTACGTAAATTTTTATTTTGATTTGAAACTGTGTAGTTTGCAATCGTACATTTTAGATAAACTTC
Organism: Myroides sp. DF42-4-2; assembly: GCF_030326445.1. Taxonomy (NCBI): domain Bacteria; kingdom Pseudomonadati; phylum Bacteroidota; class Flavobacteriia; order Flavobacteriales; family Flavobacteriaceae; genus Myroides; species Myroides sp. DF42-4-2. Next base: position 54,847 of record NZ_JACAKI010000007.1, on the reverse strand, counting down.
ATTAAGCATATATTTATCAGCTAATTTTCGAAAGCTTAAATCTGTATTAAGTAAAATATTACCTTCTTTAATAATTAAATCTTCATCAAGTTCTCCCAAAGCTAATTTTAAACCAATCTTAAAAAGATATCCTTCCTTCTTTGTAGGTTTTTTCTCAATGGTATTAGATTGATTGTTTTCTTTTATTGTTTGTACTTGTGTTTCTAAATATATTTTCAAATAATTATCTAAGTACATTTTAGCTTTTGCATAATTATCTTCAAATTCTTTTTTGTTGAAGTTATTATTTAAGAATCCATTTAAATGTGAATTTATATTTTCTTTGTCGTTTATAATTGTTTCAATGATTTTTGTTCTTATTGGCTCGTAATTTAGATTTTGTATTTCTGAAATTAGACCTTCGCCAAACTCTTTTGCTTGTTGTAACAAACTATCTGTTGAAATATCAAAGTCTTTCATTTCTTTGAAACTATTAAGTATATTTTCAATATTTCTAAACTGTTGATAAATATTGGTTTCTACAATAATATGAGTATAGCATTTTTTCGGTTCTTTTCCTTCTCCTATTAGGTTATAAAATTTTCTTGACTCATCATTTAATTCTTTTTCTGAAGGAACTTTTTCAATGTTGCTTTGAATTCCTTTTAATTTTAGTATAGTAGCGTTTACATTTTCTTCTCCAAATTGTCCTATCCAGTATTTCGAGACATCTGGTTTTAATGCTGTATTTGAAAATTCATTTTGAAAAGCCTGCATAAATTCATTATCATCTTCGAAACTTCTGAATAAATTAATGAAAGTATTACCTAATTGCTGAATTTTTCTATATTCAGTATTAAATTCTTCTTCAATGCTTTTAGGTGTAAAATTGAAATCATTATTTTTTTCTTTCATAACTGACTATTAGTTAATTAAACAATGCTTTTAAAATAGTTACTTGTTTCTTTTGCTAAATCTTTGTTTGATTTTCCGATATATGCCAAGAACATTGCTTCTGAAGAATGCCCTGTGGTGTAAATTAAATAGGTTGTTGGTATTTTTCCGTAAAAATTAGTAGCAAAAGAACGTCTTCCAATATGAGAGGTTATAAGTTCATATTTAGGAAATTCTCCTGATACTTTTCTATATTGTTTACTCTTTGGTGCTGTTTCAACTTTTTTACTTCCACTTACAATTTGTGTAATTCCAGCACGTTGGCAAACTTCTTTTATATATAAGTTGTAATTCACATCTGATATTTTTCTTGGAAAATCTCCGTTTCTCTTTTCTAGTATTTCAATAACTTTTGGGTGTATTGGTACTGTCATAGGTTTTTTAGTTTTAACTTGAGTGAACTCTAAAAACATTTCATTATTTTCAATGCGAATCATATCTTTTTTAAATCTCATAAAATCAGATACTCTTTGCCCTATATAACAACTAATTATTAACCAATCTCGTGCATTATCTAAATACTCAGGTAAATTATTAGTTTCTTTTATTTGTTCTATCTCTTCAAAAGTTAAGTAAATAGGAATTACCTTTTCTCTATCTATTCGTAAACCTTCCATTTGTGGGTGTGTTTCTAATCCTACAAAAGAAGCGTGTCTGCAAAATGTTTTTATAAATACTAATTCTCTTTGTATAGTGTTTTGAGAATAACCATGTTTTTTTTGATACGCTACAAATTCTTGTTTGAACTTATCGTTTACATCTTTTATTAAAATTGTTTTTTTACGTTCTTTCTGAAAACGAATCAATTTGTTTTTAACAACATTGTTCTTTTTGCGTAATGATTCCGAAATTTCGTGTTTACGATAATCTAAATAATAATCAATATAGCTGATTAAGTCAGTTGGAATTTTAGCCTGTTCTTCTTCTTCCTTAGTTTTAGGAGGGTTGTAATAAATATCAATTTGGTATTCTAACCATTTTTTATTTACTACTTTTAAAACCTCATCGCTTGGTACTAAATCAAAAGCCGTTAATATATGAGTTCTGATATTTTCAATTTCTTCATTTATAGCAAACTGCTTGTTTTTTATTTCTTTTACTTCATTTTGTTTGTCAATATCTCTGTAGTTAGGAAAATCAGTTTTAGTATGTAAATTTTTCCAATAAACTTTTTCAACAATAATTTTAGAACGACAATAAAAAGAGTAAGGATTTTTACTTCCATCAATACGAAATGATAAACGAACTTCTAAAGGTGCTTTTTCTTTTGTAGAACGATAAGAGAATGTTACAGCAGACATTATTAAATATTTTTGAATGTATAAACTCAAATTTAATAAATTTGCACACAACTTGCACACAAAAATTAAATCAGTTAAAATAAAATGTAACTTTAAAAAATATTTATATTTGTAATGTACTGATTAATAACAGTATTATGTTTTAATTAGTTTTAAATAATTTCAAACAATTTCATTAGCAATACTCTCGGCGACTCCACAGAAACAAAAGCCTAACTATTGATAATTAAATAGTTAGGCTTTTTTATTTGTATAAATTGTAGGGATTTCCATCAAGTAAACTGAAGAGTCTACTTTGAATTTGTGCTTCTATGCAAGGCTGTATTGCATTCGCTTAGCTGAAATAGGGAAAAAAATAAACCTGTAAACGAAAGTCTACAGGTTTATACTACTTATTTTAATTTTTGTTTGCTATTTCATCAGCCACATCACCCCATTAATATCATCTCCAAGGGTAAACTGTCTTTCAATTGCTTGAGACAGGTTGTCATTATTGCTAATTACTTCCGAGTTTGGGTACATCCATCTCTGTGGTATTTTACCTTGATTCAATACTCCACCTCCATCTACGTTAAACGTGGGAAAACCAGTACGTCTATGATCATAAAACGTATTCCATCCTGTATTCATAAAAGAAGCAATATGTTTCTGCGTTAGGATGAGCTCCAAGTCATTCTTCCCATCCAAAGCAACTCCTTTACTGCCTAAATAATCTGCTGGTAATTCTGCCTTAAAAAAGGCAAATGAACTCTCAATTCCCTGTTTGTAATACATCGATGGATCCGTTGGTAACCACCCGCGTTGTGCAGCTTCAGCTAAGATAAAATTCAATTCAAAATAACTGATTAAACTACTCGGCTCATTGATTGGATTGTTATAGTATCTCTCATTAATTCTAGAAGCCTCTCCTGCTACTGCCTTTTTCACATTGTCACTCAATACACCACTTCCTTTTAGACCTCCATAATTCTCGAAATTAGTTATATCATTATCTTGTCTTTTATTTTTTAAAGCAGCAAATTTAAACAAACGCGAATCTTTGAGTTCCTGTAGTTTACTAACAAAAGACTCTTCTAAATAGTAAGCCGTTTGCATTGAATTACTATTAAAAGTTGGATATTGATTCGCCTTACTGTCTACAAAGTGTAGAAAGGCTGAGTCTTGATTGTTTTCAAAAATAGGATACTGCTCTGGGTTATTTACAATCTTCTGGAAGTGTTCTACTACTTTAAGATCGCTATCGCCGGTTTTATTAGATAAGTTAATCAATACTCTTAAAGCATAAGTATTCACTAATTTTCTCCATTTTAAGCGATCGCCTTTGTATAGTATATCCCCTTTAATTGGATCATTATTTTCAGCTAACAATTCATTTGCACGCTCCAAATCCTTGAGTATTTGTACAAAGATCTCTTTTTGTGTATCGTACTTTGGTTTTGTAATTCCTTGTTCCACTTTGAGTGCTTCAGCATATGGAACATCGCCAAAAACCAAGGTAGTCTGAAAAATAAAATGAGAATTAAAGAATAAGGCTAGAATAGAATAAACTTCTTGTTCATACTTTGCAGCTTCTTCTTGCATTTTTTGTACTTGTTTCAGCTTGTAATAATTGTCAAAATCCGCACGTTGCCAATTGTAATACTGGCTATTGCTCACGCCATCTGTATTTGTTAGTTGTCTACTTGCTAATGCGTTGTCAGTAGATATATTCTGGGCAGCATCAATAATAATCGTAGTTAACAACAGATCAGGTGTAACACTTTGTACTCTGTTTGGGTCGTCTTGTAGGTTATCTATTTTTTCGCAACTCACAACTACTGTGGCTAAACTAAGAATCCCTATCAGTGGTAAAAAAAATCTTTTCATTAGTTAAAACTTAGCGTTAATATTAAATCCTATACTTCTCATTGTAGGGGTTTGTAAGGCGTCTTTTCCTGAATCTGGATCTATGTTTTTAATTTTAGATGCCATCCACAAATTCGTCCCAATAAGAGAGAAGCTCAAGCTACTAAATGCTGTTTTCTCCAATTGCTTAGGTTGTAGTTGATAGGTTAAAGAAAGGTCTCTTAATTTGATAAAATCTTGTTTGTAGTAGTGATAATTCTTCTCTGCATTATTACTTGTCGTCTGCATAAATGCATTGTAATTTACAGCTACATCATTTGCTTCAAAAACGCGGGTATCACTTACAATATTCCCATTACTATCATACTCTACTTGTCCAGATACAACCTTTACTCCTTTTGCGATAAAGGTATTCAAGCCTTCGTTAGCATCGTCTCTAAACTGATTTACTGTACCTGGATCTACACCACCCCACCACATTTTCTGATTGGTTTGTGAAAACATCATACCTCCTAGTCGACCATCTAAAGTAAAACTCAATACAACATTTTTATATTTGAATGTATTGGTTAATCCAAAGGTCCAATCAGCATCTGAGTGACCAATAAAACGACTATACGGATCAGCTACGGGATATCCATTTTCATATATTACATTGCCTTCTTTATCATATTGGTACTTGCTAATATACATTCCATCAACGCGATCTCCTTTTTTAATGTATTTATCTGTCTGTGTACGCCCCTCTGCTAATTCAGTTAGATATTTTCTATACGTACTTAAATTTATTACTGTATTCCATTCGAAATCCTCATTCTTAATTGGCGTACCCTCCAAGACAATTTCTATTCCTTTTCTCTTAAACTCATCTCCATTTATTAGGTTGTTTTCATACCCTGTTCCCAAAGACAAAGGCATATATATAAGATTGTTGAAATCTTTGGTTTGATAATAAGCGATATCAAAACTAAAGCGATTTTTAAAGAATCTCATATAAGTACCTATTTCCCAAGTATCTGAAGTTTCTGGTTTTAAATTACTGGACAACAAAGAGTTTCCGAAATAAGTAGAAGGAATACCGTCCCAAGTAGTACCTTGTTCGTATCCTTGAATATGATTATAAGGATTGCTACCAATGCGACCTTCTGACACTCGTGCCCATGAACCTCTTACTTTGGCAAAATCAATCCAAGAAGGCATTGACACGATATTGGATACAACGATAGACGAAGCTACAGAGGGATAAAAGAATGAATTAGCAGCAGTTGGTAAAGTAGAAACCTTATCATTACGTCCTGTTAAAGACAAAAAGTACGTTTGATCGAATTCTAAATCCACAAATCCATAAAAACTGTTGATTCCCTCTTTCTCTTCTCTATTAGAAGAAATAATGGTTGGACCCGCATTATTAGCTAGACTGTAAAATCCTGCAATATTTAAACCATCTGTTGCACTGCTCAGTTTATTCCAATTTCTTCTGTATCGAGAATAAGCAACCTCTCCAGTTAGGCGTAATCTACTTGTAATATCGCGATCTACTCTAAACCCAAAGTCAGTTGTTATATCAAAATAACTCTCTCCTTCAATTGTATAATTACCTCTTGATTTAGCTCCATACCCAATATAACTTTTTGGTTCTTTATACGTTCTATCCAATCCGTAGTAGTTTATTCCTCCGAGAGATTTAAAACTAATGCCAGGTGCAAACTCATAATTGAGATTAAAATTACCGAATAGGTTATTTTTGTTATATCCTCTCAAATATTCGTAGGCTTGAAAATAAGGATTGTTATAATAGGAAATATTGTAATGTCTTTGTTGCACTCCTTCTTGTCCTGGTCTCCAATAGTTCTTTAAATCTCGTATATCTACATCTGTTCCCGTCCACAACAACAAATTGTACAAATAATTCGTTGGGCCATACCCCACTTCTGGGAAATTATCTGTAAACTGTCTGTTATAAGTCAGGTTAGATGAAACAGTAAACTTATCTGTTGGGGTTAGACTACCCCCAATAGCAAAGGAAGTATTATTTAAGTCTGTATTGGGAACAATCCCCTTTTGATATTGATTTGATAGTGAAAGACGAAAACTCGCTTTATTACTACCCCAATCAATACTTACATTATTGGATTGGATTAATCCAGTACGGAAAAAATTCTCAACGTTATTTTTTCCTCTTGACAAAAACGGTATAGGAATTAGCTGCCCTGTGGTAGGATCTATTTCGCTATTATATTGAGGTGTTTCGAAATAACCACTTGCTGTAGTGGGGTCTATTTGATCCAACTTTGGTCCCCATATCCAGCCTCCACCTTCTGTACCTCCACCTGTACCATCTATATAAGCGTATTTTCCTTGATTTCCATTTCCATACGTTGTTTGTCTATTTGGCACTCTTAAAAAAGACGTTTGAAACATCGTAGAATTATTCGCAGATACTGTTAATCGGCCTTCTTTTCCTTTTTTTGTTGTAATCATTATAGCACCACTTCTTCCTACTGAACCATATAGTGCAGAAGCCGTAGCCCCTTTTAAAACACTTATATTTTCAATATCATCGGAGTTAACTCGCCAAATATCTGCTGTTCGATCTGGAATACCATCGATCACAATCAACGGTTTTGCACCTCTTAAACTCACATCTGGATTTTGAAACAAATCCCCCGAATTCTTTATGTTAAGTCCTGCAACCTTTCCGGTTAAAGAACTAATTGCATTACTCTCTTTTACCTTCTCTAAATTTTTTCCATCAAAATCTTGAACAGCATAGCCCAGTGCTTGCTTCTCTTTTTTGATTCCTAATGCGGTAATTACAACTTCTCCAAGTCCTTGGCTTTCGGATTGTAAAGCAACCGTAAATACAGTTTGAACTCCTACCTTTACTACAGCATTTTTATAGCCGATATAACTAAACTCTAACTCACTGTGATCTAGGGTAACAATAGAAAAGTTTCCATCAACATCAGTCATTGTTCCTTCTGATGTTCCTTTGATGGCAACTGTTACGCCAATCAATGCTTCTCCTGTCGCTTGATCTTTTACAACCCCACTTCGTTGTATTTGCCCTATCAAGATACTTGGTAGGATAAGACAAAGTATTAAAACAATATTTTTCATATCCCTGCAATTACATTATCCAAGTATTCAACTGACCTACTGAAGATTTCAAGTAAACCTTATAGAATTCTCCTGAGTGATTTTTTAACTTTTTTGTCCACTTTTTATCCTTTAGGTTTACTTTTCCTAATAAAACAAAAGTATCTTCTCCTCCTTGCTTTTTATTATTTGAAGAGGCTCCCCAAATTTCGGCTGTTTCTTCGCCATCCAATTGGCTTGCTTCCCAAGTTAAGGTTAAGTTATTTCGCTTAATATCACCCTTTAGGTTGGCAATTTTCACTGCATCAAACATAGAATTACCGTCCCACTCTCTTTCCACTTCTATCGGAGCTTTTAATCCCAAATAATCGATGACTGAAGGTGCAATATCAACAATAGAAGGCGTAAAATTTGTGGTCTTATTTTTCCAATCTTTCTGATTAGATAAGATCCAAATACTGCGCTCTCTATCCGATTGCCCTCCATGTCCTTTTCCATCACTTGCTGTACGTCCATGATCCGTAGTCACCACAAACAACCAATCTTCATTGAACTCTTTTTCTCTTTGTACTACTGATTCATATATTTTTCCAATTAATGCATCTTCATAGGTAATTGCATTGTACAATTGCGCTCCATCTCCATAGCGATGCCCCATATCGTCAGTGTATTGCAAATACACCCATGACAGATCTGGTCCGTGTTTTAAAATATATTCAGCAGCACGATTCGCAATTGCACCATCTATCTCTTTAATATACTCGCTATTATTGTCGTGGGGATATCGTTGTTTGTCTATTTCAAAACCATCAAAAGCATAATCTACTTCCACTTTATTTGTTTCTTCTAAACCTTCACCTATTAACTTAGTTCGATTGTCTAACCAAGTAGAAAAAACAGCTGTTTTTAAGGTAGGTTGCAGTTGTTTTACAAGTTGAAATAGCGTGGGATAGTTATAGTTTGGAGCATCAATATTATTATCTGGCACATTGTGTTTATTTACCCAAGTCCCTGTTAGCAAACTATTGTATCCTACTGCAGATATTGTAGGAGTCTGAGTATAGGTGTCTTTTCCTCCGCCTATATAAGCAGGTAGTAAACTTCCTTTTTCCGCTATCTTATCCAGAGAAGGAGTAGCTGTTTTAGCAAGCATATCGTATGCTATTCCATCTACAATAATAAATACCACCTTTTTTGTAGGTGTTTCTTTTGCCATAATTTGTCCAGTCAAAAGCAAAGCAAAACAGACTATAAGCTGTTTGAAATAAAAATTGTTCATTTGTTTTGATTTATTTTTATCCAAAAGTAGATACATTACACTCCAAACACTTTAACTAAACATTATCTATCATTTAACTAATCACCATGGCAATATCACCCCAACATTAACTAAGATAACTTTCGCTTTACCTTAACTTACTCCGCGATAAGATTGGACTCCGAGCCAATACATCGGCTGCGATCTACATCATCTTCAACAAAAGTGAATAGTGTCGAATTAATAAATAATAACACTTTACCTTGTATTAATTTATTTGACAACATTCAAAATGCAGTTTATTTTTTGATGTTTATTTTTTCTATATTTGATTTATATCGAAACTTTAATGCTATTGTTAAAGCATTAAAATTTCCAATTTACATCCCAAAATATCCCTTCAAAAAAACACATGAGAAAACGACTATTCTTATTTTGCCTATTGGCTTTTGCTCAGTTTTCAATTGCACAAGAAATCATGCAGTTCAAAGTAAGCAAGCCCTATTGTGTATATAATTTCTTGGAAACAATGACCACTCAGCAGGGAGTTTCCCCTAATTTAAGAGAGTATATTGTACCAAACATCGCAAAGGACAGCAGTTTTCGACAGCTTTGTATTGATTTTCAAAATTTAAAACTGAATCACCACTATCAATTGGAGGGGTATCCAGCAAATAGAAAATCATTTCGTTCAACCCAGGATTTACTCATTATCGCTTTAGTCAATGCCCATACGATAGACGATTTTAAACAGAGGTCGATTGGGATTTTACCTCATAGTGAACAGCAGAAATTGGTCACGCTTCTTAAACAAGCAGAAACGTATTACGATGTTTTAATCTGGGATGATTATGAGGAAAATATAATGGAACAACGAAAAAAATTAGAAACATACGTTCCACAAGCATCGGAAATATTTAATAAAATTCGACATTTTTATCGTTCCACATGGACGGCAGATATTCCTTTCCTCGTGAGTCTTTACCCCATTCCTGGACAAAAGGGAATTTCAACCGCTACCCCACATGCCAATAGTCTTTGTATTGGTGTTTTGACGAATGATACCCGAGGTGTCGAACGAATGGGCGTTGTTTTTCACGAAATGTGTCATGTGCTATTTAATGAGCAAACGCCAGAATTTCAGCAGCAACTCGATCAGTGGTTCGAAGCAAATACCTCTCCATACAAGCAGTATGCCTATAACTTTTTTGATGAAGCCTTAGCTACAGCCATAGGAAATGGGTGGGTACATAAAAACATCAGTGGTAGCTTACTTACAAAAGATTGGTACAACAACGAATACATCGATGGATTTGCAAAGGAACTTTACCCATCTGTTGAGGAATACTTCGCCAAACAACAGCCGATAGATCAACCTTTTATTGATCATGCTATTGCTTTATTTGCCGCAAAATTTCCCGATATGCGAACAGATTATAGCGTTCTTCTCAATCGAGTTTCCATTTACAATGATGCCGAAACTAATATAGAACGAACAGAAATAAGACAAGCTTTTGGGAAATATTTTCAACTGACGCACAGCAGTTTATCCTCCCCCATTTTAGCTCCACAAAATTTGGAGTCCCTACAAAGTAGCCCTCAAACACAATTGATTATTATTGACAAAAATCATCAAGAAACACTGAATGCTATAAAAGAATTATTTCCGCAATTATCAAAGATAACGGCTAGTGATTTAACCAATCATACACTTCTAAGTTTTTACGATCATTTGAATAGACCTATTATTATTTTATATGTCATCAATGAACAGGGAATGGAAACACTTGTGCAACAAATGAAAGCACTCCATTTTTTTGACACAAAGAAAATCATCCAGTACAAAGTAGACTAATGGATTGTATTCTTCTAATACCCTAATCTTCACCATCCGAAAAAGAACAGCTAGTCATCTAACTTTCATTTCCTCCGTCTTGGTAGGTGTTGTTCACTAAATTGGTCATTTTCAATTAATCCTAGGTATAGTTTTTATTTATCGTTATTTTTACGAAAAATGCACGAAAATAAAAATTAGCACGAAAAAGAATGACTACTCCAGAATTTGAACTTTCGAATGAACAACGTGCCTATTTAGGGCTTGAACTGGTTGAGGCCCATTGGGAACGCGTATCCTTGTTTAACAAATACTATTACTTTGAGGGAGACACGATACGCAAAGAAATAAGCGTGGGCGAACAAGGCTATACTGAGCGCAGCCTCTGTGAAAAAACAGCAGAGAACAGAAGTATACTCTTACCTAAAACGGGCAAGGGCAAGAGTAAAAAACTCAATTTTACTGCTTCTCAATCTTTTAAGGGGATTGGTGTTTATTTTTCCTTTTGGAATGAATACCTAACGCTGTCGAATTATACCACACAGACCTCGTTTTACAGTGAACAATTGCCCAATCATAAGCTAGAAGACCTGCCGTTGTGGTTAGATCAATGGATAGCCGCTACTACCCCTCAAGAGTTAGAGGCGATTACGCAATTTAGCCAAGCCCAGCGACAACACTGTAAGTATGCTGAGGGCGACTTTTTTGCTTTCAAGACAGGAAGAAACCAATGGGGATTTGGACGTATCCTCCTCGATGTTCAAAAGCAGATTAAAACCAATAAAATAAAGCGAAACGAACACTTTGGGTTGACCAATCTCATGGGAAAATGCCTTCTTGTCAAAGTATACCACAAAATAAGCGATACCCAAAACGTAGATTTACAAGCACTTGCTCAAACACCTGCGCTACCTTCTCAAATCATCATGGACAACCATTTTTATTATGGAGAAAATCCCATAATTGGTCATCTTCCCTTGCAACCACAAGAATATGACATGCTCATTTCTTATAGTAAAAGCATCAGCAGTGACTCCCCTTCTATGGTCTACTTACAATATGGGATGTTGTTTCGCACTCTAGATATACAAGTGTTTGACCGCTATCTCCTACATGAAGATGACAGCCTTTATTTGGGCTATGAAGAAAATCCGTATCGCAAAGAAGATGCTGGCTTTGGTTTGGATACTGATAGCCTTGTGGAATGTATCAAGACAAAATCGAATCTTCCGTACTGGCAGAGCAAAGCTGCATTCTACAACACCCGATTTGACCTAAGAAATCCAGCCAACCTTGCTATAAAAAGAGAAATATTTAAGGCTTTTGGCTTAGATGGGGATAAAACTTATATGGAAAATTTACAACTGACTGAAAACTAATACTTAAAATATATAATATAAAGTAAATCGCTATAAAAATTAGCCTTATAAACGCGGAACGAGAATCAAAACTATTGAAGTACATTTTATCTTGATTGAACTCAAAATAAGCATTAGCTGTACTACTAAGCTTCTAATGTGGCTAAGTGGTTGTGTTTGCAATTTTATAGCAAACCAAAATCTGGATCTATTTTGTTACCGATACCCAATCAATAAAATCACATAAGTCAAGCAGTTCTTCTTGTTTTAGTCGAACTACGGTATTAGCACTACCACCTGCTGGATAGAGCACTTGATGCTTTTGTAAAGATTTATCTAAGTAGATTTTGGTTGACTCTTTTACCTTAAAAGGGCAGACTCCCCCTACTCGATGACCTACTAGTTCTTCTACATCTTCGTATTTAAGCATCTTGGCTTTGACACCAAAAGTGTCTTTAAAAGCTTTATTATCAATCTTACTATTTCCTGAAGCAACAACAAGAATAGCAGTTCCCTCTTCTGGGGCATAAAGTGTTATACTCTTTGCTATTTGGTCACCTTCACAACCAATCGCAATTGCAGCTTCACCCACAGTAGCTGTACTTTGTTCAAATTCAATAAAACGATCTTCAAAACCCTTGCTTTTTAGATAGTCTTTTACTTTTAAATGGTTCATAATACGTAATCTTGGTTTTTAAAAATATGAATTATAATGCAATTGACAAGTTTTAATGGTGAAGACTTGTTTTCTCCGCAAGCCCAATAATCCTTTTTATTTCAATAATAAGCGCTGAGATCGATACGCTTAGCGATACACCCATTACATGAAAACAAAGTTTATAACCCCTTCTTTCCTTCTAACCAATAACCTTGAAAACAGATTTTTCCCCCCTTCTTCGCTTTTAGGGTTTTTCTTATTTGTTGTACGCTATTAACATTACCAGTGAGAATAAAATTGGCGTTTACCCAACTCGGATCTTCAAATAATGACAGGCTCTCCATCCATGTAGGCTCTTTACATGCATTATTTTTTGGCACAATCGTAAAGTTTTCTAATCCCAAGCGCTGTGGTACTTCTTCATTAGAAGCGTTTAATTCAAAGTAAAAATGAAAGCGCTGCTTGTTTTCTTTAAAAAGAGGAAGTAAGAAACACGCCAATCCCAAAGAGGTTTCATCGCCAAAAAACAGCTGTTGTTCAACAAAAGATTCATAGAGTCTTTTGCCACGAGGTAATGAGATAAATAGTTCATCTCCAACTTGCAAAGAAGCAATAAGATCACTGCCTACACCGTTGCCGTGAAGCGTAAAAATCATGTCAAAGGTAGACTCCTCTATATTGTATGTTGCAACGGAATAATTCCTAAAATCTGTATCGTTGATTCGAATAACATTCGCATAGCCTGCTTGAAAATTCCATTTGGAGATGTCTCCTTTAAATCGGATTTGCTTAATTGCTGTACTTAAATAGATTATTTCTACAATTTTCATATTGGGACGTAGTGCATTTCCAAAGAGACTACTTACCCATTTTGGTAGGGTTGAAATCATAATATTACGTTGTTTATTCGCTCTTTCTTTTACAAATACAAAGCAATAACAGCGTACTCTCCTATCCAAGACCAAACTAATGGATGTATTGGACTAATCACTGTTTTTATGTTGAGTTAATAGGAGGATTTACTGCCCTACCTTTATGTGTTGCAGCAATGTGATATACCGCTATTATTTCTCAGAAGCAGATCCTATTTTTACACCCTAAGCTTCTCCTAAATATCTTTAACTATCCATACTTTACTTTGCTACTGCCTATTGTTTTGTCTGCCTTAATTCAAAACAAAGTCTCAGCAGAGCACATAAAAAAAAAGAGGCTGTCTAAAAAGGCCGAAAAACAAGATCCCGACTTTTAAAGACGGGATTTTTTTTATCCCGATCAGACAGTTTTATGTTTTTAGATGAATTTAGACGAAAAAGAAGTATTTAGTTTCCTGCTCTACATCGGTAAATGGTTGGGTTTTGTTCGAGTCTGCTTCGAGTCAGCTTCGGTAAATCGGGGTTAAACCCCCGTAAATACGAAGGTTTGTCGAAGAAGACCCGAACAAAACTAAAACAAAACCAAATAAACAACTGAATAACAGCTGTTTGTGTTGTTTGTTGAAGGAAAAACAAACCCTTTTGTGCTTTTTTTTTCCATCTAATGGAAAAACACGAAAGAGGATAGTTTAGGTTAATTTCGACAGATGTAGTTTTGTAGCGTATTCGTGTAGAAGGTGTATAGAACAAAACGATTGTAAAAAAATAGTAATCCCCACGATGGGAGTCTAACATTCGCTTTATTTGCAAGAATTTTTAATCAAAGAAAAAAATACTGTTTTATAAAAAAACAAGAGGGTGACCTTTTGGGACACCCTCTTTTAAATAGAGGTTACAACTCGCTTATTTTTTTGTTAACTCAAATTGAATAAAGGTTGTTCCTTTTGGCCAGCCTTGTTTTTCTACGGCAGCTTCTGTTTGTATATTCAAATCTAATACCACCATTTTTTTTGCTTGCATAGAAATAATTTCTTCTTGAAAAACCACTAACATATCACCATCCGCATAGGTATAGTTAATCTTATTTCCAACAATATCGAATTCTTCTTGTAAACGCTCCGTCACACAAGTGGCCGCATGGTTTTTATAACTAAAAATATTCGTAACAGAACCTTTGGCATATACTCGTTTATCAACACCACAACCCTCATGATCTGGGGCTGCTACTTGGCCAATTACCTTCCTGTTTTTGTCTAAATAGAAGATCTTTGACTTCTGCCAAGTCCCTTGAATTGTCTCTTGGTAGTTTGGATTGATAGGTCTTGAATTGTTGTCGTCACCTGAACACGCTAGAGTGCCTACTGCCATAATCCCTATGGCTACTACTAAATAAATCTTTTTTATCATCTTAATTAAATTTTTATTGAAAATAAAAATATACAATTACCATTATAATCACATAAAGAATGGTATATTTATAATTATTACACAAAAACAAAAAGATAAAACTAAAATTTACACCATATACCAACCTTTTTAATTGCAGCTGTAAAATGCTAGCATACTAAAGTATATCTACAAACAGAGGTGCTATTCACTCTACTTTTTGCTTATGTCAAGGCCTTTATATGATGCTACCTAGGTGGCAGAAGTACACCTTTTTATTTTTTAAATTATACTTAAAATACCTCGTCCTTGGACAAATTAGCTGTCGATTATTGTAACTTTGTTGGCTAAATAGCTCCCCAATCGTTCAGCCTTGTGTTTTCTTCGTTTGGGTGATTGAGACCTATCAATAAAATGAAGAAAGAAAAAGGAGACAAAGAACAGCTACATTGGACGGCGTGTAAAGCCTGTCATGGGCTAGGAAAGAAAAACAAAGGAAGGCGAAAAAAAGCAAAGTACAGCAAGGAATTGTCTGTAGCAGCCGAGGAGAGAGCTATTGTTCATTACTCCCCTTGTTCGAAGTGTGGTGGGTCTGGTATTGTGCCTGCTACTTCCCCTCCTATTCCAGATGAACAATACCCTCATCTAGCTATTATCGGCGGTGGCATTGGCGGTATCGCCTTAGCCGTTGCTTGTTTACACCGCGGAATCCCCTTTACCCTCTATGAACGAGATCAACACCTGAATGCTCGTGCTCAAGGCTATGGACTGACCTTACAACAAGCGGGTAAAGTAATGAAAGACTTTGGACTTTTATCTTTAGATGATCAAGTTATTTCTACCAAGCACGTAGTTCATCAAACCGATGGTAAAGTGCTTGGCGAATGGGGCCTTCGAAAATGGCAGCAGGAAAATCAAACCACTCCAAAAAAGAGAAGTAATTTTCACATCCCGCGTCAATCGCTACGCTCAGCATTGTTCCAACAATTGGGCCAACAGCAAGCTGTAGAATGGGGCCATCAGTTGATCGACTATACGCCTCTGAATACGGAGGAGATTGAACTGACTTTTCTAGTGAATGGCCACATCAAAAAAGAGCGAACCAATCTTTTGGTTGGAGCAGATGGGATTCGAAGTACCGTTCGAAAACTAAGCCTGGGCGAAGAAGTAGCCCCTTTACACTATTTGGGGTGTATGGTTATTTTGGGAATCTGTCCTTTGGCTGCCATACAAGAAGAAACAACAAGTGAATTACTCGATTCAGCCACTGTCTTTCAAACAGCCAATGGAGAAGAACGCATCTATATTATGCCATATACGGCAGATTCCATTATGTGGCAACTGAGCTTCCCTATGGACGAAAATGAAGCTATCGCCTTAGCAGCACAAGGCAAAGAGGCATTGTATGAAGAAGCTTGTCGCAGAACGCCCTGGCACAATCCTATTCCTTCAATTGTAAAAGTTACTGCACCTGCCCTAATTTCAGGCTATCCCGTATATGATCGGGAAGTTGTTGATCCTGCCAATTGGAAAGAAATGAATGCTGTGACACTACTTGGTGATGCAGCCCATCCCATGAGCCCTTTTAAAGGACAAGGAGCCAACCAAGCCTTGTTAGATGCCTTACTCTTAGCGCGATTGATCGTCAAAGGATGTACCCATACCCCATGGAGAGAAAAAGGACTAAAAACTAGTGTACTGCATGAATTTGAATCCCTGATGCTTGAGAGAAGTGCTGCAAAAGTTAAAGGCTCAGCTCAAGCTGCTCAGCTGCTCCACTCTACCCTTGTTTTAAAAGAATGCAATCAACCTAGAGGAACACTCGTAAACTATATTTCTTAATAAAGAATATATATTTGTTTGTATTTTTTAACAGTAATTACATATATTCTGTACATATAAATAAAATTATATAAATATGATTAAATCATATAGTTAATTATATAACTTTACTTTGCAATTCAAAATCTCATCTACAAATAAAAATGTTGTTGATGCGTTGTCGTTCTATATTTTAAAGACCAATAACAATCGCTTCCGATAAAACCTTGGGGTGCCTCCAAAGGGAATGGGTTGACGAGAATAGAAGAAATAAAGGTTGTATAGGGCTACCATACTACAAGTGAGGTAATTGTGCTAGTGACATTAGTTTGCGTTCATTAGCTTGCTCTATTAGCTATACATTTAATAGAATGCATGAGGTAGCCGTATAGAAGATTGGAGGGTGTCCCTAGTGGGCATCCTCTTTCTTTTTAGCTGTAGGTAGATCATTATTTAGGTTGCCCTGCTTTTTTCTTTTTCAATGGTGAACGAAAATAAAGAAAGGCTTCTTTATTTTCAAGAAAACGCCTGCGCAAGCAGGCCTTATTTTTTATGATGGACCTAGACGATTTACGATAAGAAAATTATTGAACTACTTGAGGAGCATACTGTACATTATTTGTTTGCATAGCTGAAGCTACTTCAAATCCACCTATCTTTGTAGGCAATTTTTACATTATACTATTTGCCCCAAATCATGGATTATATTTTTTTTTACTTGGCGCTTTCCCTTATCATCATGCACGAAATCGACGCCGTCCGTTGCAAGGAATGGAGAATATTTCCCGGACTAGCTTCTCTGGGTGATAAAGTAGGATATATTGTTTTTCTTTTTGGACATTTACCCCTCTTTGTTTGGGCGCTATGGTATTTAAATCAAAGTGAAAATCCAGACAATTTTATCATAGGATTTAGTCTGTTCTGTATTTTACACATCGGGCTTCACCTTTTGTTTTACAAGCACAAATACAATGAATTTAAAGATTGGATCTCCTGGTCTTTAATAGTGGGCGCTGGATTGGCAGGACTATTCCAATTAATTTGGATGAGCAGTTGCTAATGGCCTTTTTTATACACTTTTATTAGACTTTGAGCATGAAAACAATCTAATCAGCACGATTTAAACGCATGCGCATGGAGTGACTAAATGGCTCTAGGCCCATTCGTTTGTATAATTCTATTGCCTTTTGATTTGTGGATAGCACGTTAAGTTCAAAATAGTCAACCTTATTTTCTTGTCCCCATTCCTTAACTCTTTCTATGAGTTTAGTACCAAAGCCTTTGCCTTGAATTCTTGGGTTAACCACTAAATCCATGAGGTATACACAGCGTTGTTGTACAAAACAATTGTAGGGTGGACTATTTTGCAATTGAGCAATCGCAAATCCTTGGATTTGACCCTCTTTTTCTGCTACAAATATTGAGAAATCATTTTCTCCAAGAATAACACTTCTTATAAATGATTCGTCTTGTTTAGCTTCTTTCATATAGTTTGGCTCTAAATCGGCCATTGAGCTAAACAGCATTTCGTATAATTCTTGGACTTGTGTTAAATCTTGTATATCAGCTTTTCTAATCATATTTAGTATTAATTTGACCAAACTCACTTGGTTTTTACTTCCCACAATTCGTGTGGCCCATAGATGACATTCAAGGTTTAGAAACTACTTTGCTAAACCACCACCCTCATTTAAAAACGGATTACTATCCTTATCGTGATTAATCCACAGTAAACGGGACGTATCATACCCTATTTCTTGCGCAATAGCTAGATACTCTTCTTTTACAGCAGTGGGAATCGTCTTTTCTCTTGATAAAATCCACAGATAGTCTAGGTTTTTTCCCGCAATTAATGCATAATTGTAGTCTGCATCTAAGGCAACAATTGTATAACCCGAATAAAACGGACCAAAAAAGCTCACTTTTAGCGCCCCTTGGGTGTTATCTCCTCGAAACTTAGCCTTGCCTTCTGCCTTTTTCCACTCTTTTTCTTTGGTGTGAAAACCGCTATTCAACACGAGTACATCCCCGTTTGCATCTAAGCTATATTGGGCTGAAGTATTGTCTAAATCCTTTTCAAAACGAAAGTCAAAACGCGCAATTTCATACCATGTACCCAAATAGCGATTAACGTCAAAATCTGTAACAGCTTTCGCCTTTTCTGGCATGTCCTTCGTATTACACGATACAAATGCAAAAAGTAAAGCAAATACAATACTAATTCGATATAAAGTTTGTTTTTTCATGAATTTGTGTTTCTTTCAAAGATACATAATCGAAGCTACAAGCACTATATTATTTAGATTTATTTTAAATAATACAACTAAGTTCATTATGTGGGTGGGTTGTTATTTCTTACGTTGGCTTTCATACAGATCAATCCATTGCTGTACGCTCATTTTTTGCATTAGTTCGCCTATGAGTGCGTAAGGAATCTCTTCTAGTTTTT
This sequence comes from Myroides sp. DF42-4-2, assembly GCF_030326445.1. NCBI lineage: Bacteria > Pseudomonadati > Bacteroidota > Flavobacteriia > Flavobacteriales > Flavobacteriaceae > Myroides > Myroides sp. DF42-4-2. The sequence continues at coordinate 36,033 of NZ_JACAKI010000007.1, read as the reverse complement.
TGAATCGAATACAACTTTTCCCCATGTCTAATTTTTGCTTGCTGTGTTTGGGATATTCAGTGATAAACCACTCCAATAAAGCAGGATCTGAATAAATGCCCATATGGTAAAAATTAACCGAGTTCTTCTGAGAGGCTAATCCAGCAAAAGGCAAGGGTTCCACAGGCTTGCAGTGATAGCCCTGGGGATATAGCCGATGAGGAACGACATAGCCCAATCCACCGTAGCTTATTGCGGCTTCAAAGCCCTCGGGTAGGTGTTCTACAATGGTTTGGTGTAATTTTCTAAAAGCCACTGCTCGTTCTGCAGGTATGCGCTCTAAAATTTCTTCTACGGTAGTTCCTTCTGCTTTCATCGTTTATTCTAAGCGTTATAGATTGATTTGTAAATAATAACTGTATGTTACGGAATGATTTTTTCTATTTTTTTTCCTTTGGCCAAATCGTCGACTAACTTATCGAGATAGCGGATCTTTTTTGTCAGTGGATTTTGAATTTCCTCAATCCTGTATCCACAAATGACACCTTTGATCGCTTGGGCTTTCGGATTGAGTGTTGCCCTATCGAAAAAGGTTTCAAAAGTAACCCCCTCGGCAATGAGTTGCTCTACTTGTTTTTGATTAAAACCAGTAAGCCATTCAATTACTTGATGAAGCTCCGTTACTGTGCGCCCTTTGCTTTCCACTTTTGTTACGTAATGCGGATATACAGAGGCAAATACAAGCCTAGCCATGCGATCATTGTGTTGTTCTGTTTCTTTCATTCGCTTTTTTTAGGTCAAAAAAATAAGTAAATCCCAGAGAAATAGCCCCCTACAATCGTCCTTTAACCATCGCTTTTCCTACACCCTAATATAGGTAAAAACAATATATAAATACCTTCTCTATTTGATTTATAAATAAACTCCCTTTTTTTAACATAAAACATAAGAAGCAGTAGGAGGACATTGTTTTTTGTACTTTATTTGAGGTATAAACGAAGACGTAAACCCATTTCCGTTAAAAGTAAATAGGAAGTGTCTGTTGGGGATACAAATACAGTAAAACGCAAACAACCCTGCCAATGCGTGGTATACGAAAAAAATAAAATGACAAAACCCCGTCTCCATAGACGGGGTTTTGTGTGGAGGCTTATTTGAGAGCCTCATTAGTTTGTGGAGAAATACATCCCCCAGGTTGAAAATTCTATAGGCTTGCCACAGTTTGCTGTCGATCAAAGGAAGTAAGCGCTGTACGGATTTGAAATTTATCGCAGAGAGCATCTAGGATACCCTCAAACAACTCCTTTAGTGCTACTAATTCCGACTGTTTCAATTGAGTCGCTTCGACATAAATGGCTACTTCATACTCATTATCGGTTAATTGTTCCCCCCATATTCCATCTTGTGTATCAATAAATAACCCTTCTATATTGAGATCTAGAAGACTTCGCCTAATCTCAGGCAACAAGAATACACAAGTATTGGGATTCATTGTGTGTACGTGGTATTGGCGGTCAAATTCCCGATCTAAAGTTCGGTATAAATTCCCATGGAAGAGATTGACTAAACGGTTGAGAAAACTCGCTTTTTCTATCCGAATCTTTAACGATTGAGGATAAGTAAACTTACAGTACACCCGAGTAAGCAGGGATTCATAACTTCTTGTTCCCACCGTACTGCTAAAAAAATAATTGTCAAAAACGACCGAAAAGCCCTTATATAAATGAATAGCCTTTGGAGAGTACCAATATTTTCGCTCCATAAACTGGGCGTTGATGCTGTCGCTAAATGTCTTCCAATATAGATTGTCTTTTTCTGTAAACATGAGGATAATAGTAAGCCAATAAGTATAAATTTAATAAAAAAATTCAATTATTTGGACGTTTATTGTGTTTATTACAATATTTTATTTAGCAGCTTTTATCTTTCGTTACCTGTTGTTGTGTTTTTGTATACGGTATACTAATAGCTATGCGATTAGCGAGAATGAAACTAGTCTAAGACTTAGAACAATAAGCAAGTATGTTACTTTATCTGGTATAAGTTGTATTTCCAAAAGAAGTATCCTCTAGGAACACCCAAACAAGAAGAAATACAACGCTAATTTTGAAGTGCACTTGCCAAAAAACAAGGTGAAATCAGCCTATACAAACGATTTTTACGCTAAAAAAGAAGGGGACTAAAAGTTCACCCTCTTTAGGAACGGAATAGTTTATTTTTTATGCGACTTAAGTGTACCTTGGAAATACCGAGATAAGAGGCAATATAATGCTGAGGTATGCGCTTGATTAATTCAGGCCGCGTCTCAAATAACTTGAGATAGCGTTGTTCTGGCGTTAATTGTATAAAAGAAAGGCTGTGATTGACATAGTCAAACGTGCGTTGAAAAATAACATCTATAAACAAATCCCTATATTCGGGATGATTTAAAGAACTGTCCAATAAGGGTTGAATATCTTCTTTATCAGCTACCCATACTTCTGTTGGCTCAATCGTTTCTAAAGTAAATGTGCTGGGTTGCCCTTTCCAAAAACTCTCAATAGACGAAACCAAGCTATTTTCTAAGAAAAACTGAAAAGTGACGTCCTGTCCTTCCCTATTCAACCATACGCGCATACATCCTTTTTTAATCCAAAACACCCTAGTTGCCACCTGCCCTTCTTCTAATACAATGGTTTTAGCAGGATATGACGCCGCCTTAAAATAGGGGCCGTAAGTAGCAATAAAGGTTTGCATTAAAGGCGAAGTAGGCTCAAATTTTTCAAACATAATTGTTCTTTTTGTTGGGAAATTGCCGGAAGTGGACACCACTAAATTACATTATTTTTTGATTGTTGAAATAAAAAAGGAGTGCCTACTGTTGATAGAACGAAACATTCCGCCTTCTTTTCGCCTGTTTTTATGTTGCTACTCCCTATCTTATTTTTTTAAACTTAACGACATAGTACCGGATCATTTTCCGTTTAAAAAAAAACGAAGATCTTCTTCTAACATAGGTCGTCACATAGTAGCCTTCCTTTTTTAACCTACTTACTAAGACCTCGGGAATATAGTTTATGACAATGCCATTTTTACCTCTTCGGGCACTTTTTTCTAATTTAGCAATAATAGAGTCATATTTTTTTAAAGAAGCTTTTATAGCAACATTATTCAAGTATTCTGGTGTGATTTTAGTTTGCATAGAATCTTAATTATTATAGAGAAATCGTTTTGAAATTAAACACAAAAAAACAACCAAAATCACAAAAAATTAGACTAAATCGTAAAAATAACTCACAATATACCTTTTATATTATATTTTTAGCATCATTGATGCAATTGTGATGATGCAAACATTCATCAAGCCTTCGATCGGCTTGCTTTATTGCTTCATATTATTTAAACGTTTGTTCTTCTAGTTAAACGCGCCTCCACTTGGCTAAAAATAAAAAAAGTGCAACTGAGTTTTTAGGCTCAGTTGCACTCTGTATGTACTTGCATACTACTATTTGCTACAATCCAATTGCATAGCGAAGTTGAATTCCAAAGCTGTAGTTCTTAAAGACTGCTTTGGAGCTTTCCTGAATACTGTTGTACTCTAAGGCATTGTTTAGCTCAGGCTTATAAACTAGGATATGCTCTTTGTTTTCATTAATGCTCGGCTTTTGATTGTTTAGCCCCAAGTCGAAGTATAATCCAACATATAGATTTTGATTTTCGCTAATGTTGTGTTTTACCCCCACTTCAGCAATCCATGCCCAACGATCTTTTAACTCAAGGTCTGGTTTGTGTTCAACTTTTTCCTGAAAACCAAAGCCCGCATAAAGTAATGCTTCGTCTAACAGCAAATTATAGGCAGGAAAGTAACCCGAAGTTTGCAAATTGTTCCACGTAACCGTTGGTTTACTGCTCATCATCAGGGAGAATTGAACGCCTGTTCGCACATATATCGCTGTTTCTGCTTCTCCTACATATTGCACGGTTAAAGGAATATTGACTTGATTCACCTTCCACTGTTCTTTAAACGTTTTTCCGTCATAAGAGAAGATGAATTTTTGATTATCCGAATCAATTTCCTCACTTTGACCTGTTAAATTCGAGCCAGTAAAATCCGTTGTATACATAGCATATTGGGCTCCAATACCTAAGCTCCATTGTCTACTTAGGTAATAATCATACTGTAAACCAATGGCTGTGTTGAATTTTAAATCACTCGAAATTTGACTAGGCAAGCTACCATAGTTCTGTAGCATGCCTGCCTTTACACTGACTGCTACTTCGTGTTGGTTGAAGTAGTGTCGACTGTATTGCGCCTGTACTTGTTGATAGCCTCCTACTAAAAGTCCTAGCGTTAGAATACCAATATATTTTTTCATCTGTAACTGAATTTAATTAGAAATTTACCTCTTTTTTAAAGTGGGTTCACTTGGTATGAACCCACTTTTTCTTTAAAAATAGTATTCTTTATTCTTTGACAATAAATTGAACACGTCGTTCTTTACCATCAATTTTCATTACTAAGAAATATGAACCAGAAGAAACAGTGGCAGGAATTTCAATGCGCATATCTCCTTTTTGAAGTTCACCTCCCTTAATAGTCTGTCCTTTGATATCGTAGATCATATAGCTCGCTGTTTCTTGTACTTGATTGTCCAACGTAATATGTAACATTTGGCTTTTCTGTACAGGATTCGGATAAACACTTAGGGTGTCTTCTACTTGATTTTCAATAACAATTGGACAGCTAATCATTTTCTTGCCATTGTGCAGGGTTACTTCTACGTGATAAATCGCTCCTGCTTCAAATTTACTGCCCGACTCACTTCCTGCAGCATAGAACTGTTTCTTACCTACAGACTCTCCGTCTTTAAACCACTCATAGGCAGTAAATACATAGCCTCCATTGGTCTCTTTGTTGTTGTTAACCAAAAGTAGATTACCGTATTTTTGGTGTACTAGAAGATCTGCAGCAATGCGTTTGTCAATGATCACTTTGTAGGTTTTTTCATTTCCATGGGCAGAAATAACTGTAATTAGTTGCTCGTATATACCGTAAGTAGGAACAGCAACTTCAAAGTAATCCGCTGGTTGTACCGTTACTCCTGATTCCACTTCAACCTCAATTACCACCACATCTTGTGGTTTATCACACCCTATAATCACATGCACTTCTTCTTCATCCGTGTTATAAGATACGCCGTCTATGATTAGATTGAGAATGGATGCATTTTGCTTAATTACTTCAATTTTTCTATCGATAGACAGTGCGGCATTGTAGTTTTCATTTCCTTCTTGACGTGCCGTAACAGTAACAAAACCAGGTTTTAAGAACTGAATATCCCCTGATGGAGTTACAGTTGCTATTTCTTGCTCTTCTACACGATCAATACTAAAGGTAACTGCCAATCCTGAACTCGCCTCTGCAACCAAGCGAAGTGTTGGCGTTTCTTCAAGGATAACCTGAACCGGCGCAACAAAGCGAAGCGTTTGATCTGCTTTTATAATAGTCAAAACTCCCTCTAGGGTAATTGGCTCAAAATTAGCTCCATAATCTACCTGAGCGGTTACTGTATAACTGCCAACATTCGTATGGCTGTTATTCGTATAGGTAATTACCGCATCTGCAGGAATATCCCCTTGAACAACAAGTGATTTTGGCGTTCCATCATATACATAGGTTGCATTAGCCAAAGTAAGCCCTTCAATGTGTCCACTAGTGATCTCAAATTGAGCTCCCGTAAACGATGCCAAGGTATAGTTAGCTCTTGGAGCAAGTGTTCCCTGTGAAATAGCATACGTACCAATGTCTTCCCCTGCTTCACGCTCTAAACGACCTGTAAAAGAACTCAAAACGTAATCTCCCCTTTGTAGCCCTTCTACTGTATAAGCTAGCACTGGATCTGCCTGACCAAATACTTTTTGTTGATCAGCTGTCACCACTACGTGTACTGCGGCTGGAGTAATAGTAAATTGCGATTGATTGGCAATTACAAACGTATAATTTGAAGGCTGGGTGTGTAAACTACCTATACTATAGAAATAACGACCTACATTTTCGCTTCCTAATCGTTGAATCGTCCCTCTCACAACACCTTCTCTCGTATCGTTAAATTGGAATCCACTAATCTCATACTGGAATACAGGATCTGGTTGTCCATAAATCTTCGTCGCCCCTTCTGGATAAACGCTTAACACGGCTGGTGTTATAGTAAATGCAGCACTATGGAAAACAAGTTGGTAGTTCGGATTAGTACTTGCTAAAATCCCTTGATTAATTGCATAGGTTGCTACATTCTCTCCAGCTTCACGCATCAAGTTTCCATCTAAAAGTGTTTCTACTGTATCATTGTTTTTGAATCCTGTTGCCTCAAAAGTAAGTGTCGGATCTGCCTCTCCATACACTTTTGTTTGTGGCGCTGCCGTAATTGTTAATTCGGCCTGTTTAATGATAAAGTCCTCTCCTATAAAGGTAACCTCATAGTTCGGTCCAACTTCAAGTGTGCCTATTTCAATTGGATAAGTTCCCGTAGATTCACCTGCTTCTCTTGCCAATGCCCCTGTAAATGAAGTTGTTGTGTCCGCATATTTTAAACCAGTGGTGGTATAGGTCAATGTAGGCTCTTCATCTCCATAAGCTTTCTCTTGTCCTTCATCTACTGCAATTTCTAATGCTGCAGGCGTAACAGTTAACGTAAACGCAACATCTTGTGCTGGTAAATACATTCCACTTCCTACTTGACTCGCTGTGATAGTAGTTGTTCCTACTCCCTTTATTACTAATTCTCCTTCCTCAACTATAGCAACTTCTTCATTTGCTACAGCATAGGTTAAAGGAAGTCCGCTACTTGATGATCCGTGAATAAAAGGTTCTTCTCCGTATACTTTGGTTACATCTTCTACTGTAATTTCCTGTAACTCTGCGGCTTCTACCATAAAGGTAAAAGGTCCCGTCCATTCTTCACAGTATTGTCCGCGAATATAAACATCATAAGTTGTTTCTGCTTCTAGATCCTCAAATACATAAGGACTTAAGATATCATTTACAACTGTACCTTCGCCTAATTCAAAATCTTCTAATCCATATTGAATATCAAATTTAGCTGCTTCTGATTCAATAGTTAAAGTAGGCCCATCACTTGTAGAAACATCTATTGTAGCTTCTTCTATCTCATAACATGGAATACCTCCTGAAATATCAAAATCATCAATTGCTACATAGAAATCATCTCCTCTGAAAACTTTTAAATTTGTCTCTATTTTAATTTTGACATATTGTCCTACATACGAAGTCATATCTTTGGTATAAGTACTCCAGCCTGATTGAACATCGTTATTTATTGTAGCTATTCGCGTATATGTTGCTCCATAATTTGTTGAAAATGAAATAACAATATCAGCTACTCCTGCAGTAGGTGAAGAATTTCCGAATGTATTTTTGAACAAATACTTAAATGAAAATATATCTTCATTTAAAATAGGTCCTACATTAATAGTTGATACTGTAGCATAATCATTGCTCCAAAGCCAATCATCATATAAATTGGTAGCTAAACTATTTCCAGTTGTTGTAGCAAATTCTTCATACTCCCAGTTACTTGAACTTGGAGCTTCCCATCCAAAAGGCAAATTGTCATTTTCTTCAGAAAAATCTTCATGCCAAGGTGTTGGCTTTACTAATGGCGTTCTAAACGTAAAAGGTCCTTGCCATAAGCTATGATCATTCTCACCACAGACTGTACGAACATAAAATTTATATTCTGTTGATACGTTTAGATTTGAAAGCGTTAAAGGATTTGATACTCCTTGGTGTGTTGGTGTACCTGTGGCAACTTCTCCTGCAGTAACATTAACAAGTTCAACATCAAACAATGTAGCAGTACTGGTCCATCCCAATATATATTTAATTGCTGTTACTCTTTCCGCAGTTTGATTTGAAGGTGCAGCACATGTAGGCTCAGGAACAACTGAAAGAGTGTAATCTTCTGCTTCACCGTATTTAAATTGTGCCTCTCCACATGCCTCAAAAGAATAAGTATAATACTGAGAGCGAATTCTAATGCGATAATCTCCTAAAGGCAAGTTAGCTGGTACTGTAAATGTACCTGTTGTATTACCTGCTGAAGAATACGTTAAATGGGAAGCAACCAATTCTGAATCATCAAAAACAAAATCATTATTAAAATCGATCCAAATTTTAATTGCTGTAGAAGAAGGAAGATTTACTGCATAACTCACCTCTCCTCCAGGTGATTGTGTAACCTTCATATCTGAAAAATTGCTATAAGCATTTGCTGTCCCATTATTAAGGTTATCGATATTAGTATATCCGCCTGTTGTCTTTACGCCATTAATTCTATTGGAATTATTAGCCCCAGTTACTTGACAATATTCGGTATAAAAAGAATAAGAAATCGGTATACTAAAACTATCGGTTCCACATTTTGAACGCATATGGATGTAATAAAGGGTATTAGGGGTCAAATCAGACAATGCAAGCGACGTCTGCGTAGTTGTTAACCATGTGGTAGGAGTTGTATTTGAAGTGCTAACTGCATATTCATAAAGCGTAGTGTTACTGCTTCCTAACCAAGATATCTCCGCTGAAGTAAACGAAGTTAGACTTGAAGAAAAATTAAATGGTGGTCTACAACTTGATACAGTACCTATAAGCTGAATTTGTGGTAGCTGTGACTCTAAACTACTAGCTGTTGGTGGTGTAGCAGGTGTAGGATTTGTAGAATCATTTCGATATAAAATACCACGGTTTACAACACTATTATACATTCTAAATGTTGGCGCGCTTGACCAACCTGGTGTTTTCTCATGTACAGCAATAACAATATTATCTCCTGTATAATTAAAAGGAGTTGTCAATGTAATTTCAAACCAATTATTTGATACCGCTGTAATCGTTCCATTAAAAACTTCAGTTAAATCCGTTAAGGGAATCCAATCAGTAGTGGTGTTAAATACTTCTTTTGTTGTATTACCCATATAAACTGTCCAGTTATTCCAAACACTTAATGTTCCGATATTAGTCGCATAATAACGGATCTTCGTTATAGGTCCTACTCCACCTCCTTGTAGCCCATATTCTGATGCTGTTACAATTTGTTGGCTGTAATTAAAATTGAAATTTGTTACAGGAATTGTAGTGCCACCAGTCCTCGTTTCGTTTCCATCTCCAATTTGGAAAGCATTTTCTGCTGTAAAGGTTAAAGGACCTGCCCAAGCACTGAAACCATCCGTTGCACAATTTCTACGAACATAAACATCATACCTTTGTCCTTCAGTTAAACCAGAAAGATCATGCGCTGTACTTGTAGTAGTTATGGTTGTTCCTGCTGATACTACATCAAAACCAGTTGCACCATATTTTACTTCGAAAGATGTGCCGCTACTCACCCAACTTAAAACAATTCCAGAAGATGTAATTCCGTTACCAGCAAAAGCAGTAGGTTTTGGGCAAACGGGTATATATTCTGCTGAAACAGCAAAAATATTCAAAAAACCAGTGGAGCTACTCGTCTTTGTAAAAGATATCTGCTGGATAAGTTTGCTTTGATTGGCTTGCTCAATCGCAATAGGAACCTGAAATATCTTCGGGTTTGTCGTATTGTTATCTGGGTTTCCACTACCGCGTGGTACTCTACCAATACCTTGGATAGCGGCAGGAGATGTTCCCGTGTCATACCAATCTGGGACAGACTGAGAACCAAAAGCTTGTGTTGTCCCATCCGTAAAGGTTATCGTCCCTGTAAAGGTCGATGCACTACTACCCGAAGTGGCTAAAATAAAAAGCTTAGTAATTGGAAAAGCACTTGTTAAAGCTAATGTGCCTCCCGAATTAAGCTCATTGAGCTTTAATACATTATTTCCATCGTAGGGTGCCAATTGAAATTGCAATCCTGGCGTTGCACTAGCAATAGATGTAATTAATCCATTCGCGGGAAGTCCAACGGTTGCTCCTGGGTAGGACCTGGACATAAAAGCATTATTTGCCCCACTACTCGTCGCATCTACTGCTGATGTAGTAAAGGTTGATGCGGGACTGTTTTCCGCAATAACATCTTCGTTAAAACCAGAACTGATGGTTAGAGGCATGTACTCTTGTCCTCTAACCATATGAACCGATAATAACATCAAACTCAATAGGAGTTTAAAAAGTAATTGTTTATTCATAATCATTATTTGGTTAGTTTCATTAGTATTTCTATAGGTAAGGGTTATTTTACTGTTAATATCTACATCTTATTTTTGCACTTTTTAATAAAAGATACCGTTAAAAAAAATAATACGCTTTTTTAGTATTTTCAAATAATTACTAATATAGTAATTTAAATAACATTACGTTATTACTAATGATAAAAATATAAACTTTATTCATATTGACTTTTGCTAAAAACACAGATATAAGTTTAATGTTAATAAAAACCCAATTTACAAACAACACTTCGTTGTACTAAAACAGTGTTTTGTCCATTTAAAACAATTTTTTCTCTTGTCTTTACCCAGGTTTTTTACGCTATTTTTGTAATAAAAAATATATGATCACAAACCTATTCAGAAGAGTTTTGGATTTTATTGGATTCACTCCGTATAAGTTGCCTTTGGCTCAAGTTTCAGCAATTACCACTGTAACGCCATCTGTTAAGGTTATTCAACTCAAAGGGGATTTTAAAAACTTACAGTTTAGCAGCGGTTCTTATCTCAGTCTTAAACTCAACTATATACAGACGAGAAAATACACTATATCTCAGCTAGACAAGGACAACGGAACTCTTGAGTTAATCGCTTACCTTCACCCCAATGGAGGTACAGGGCAACATTTTATGCATCAACTTAAAATGGGGGATACTATAAGCATGAATAGCTTACATGCGAATAGCAATTACTTAGCGATTTCTACAGCTAGCTTTATTTTTTTCGGAGATGAAACCTCGTTGGGATTGGCGTATTCCCTCTGTCAAAAATGGAAGGAGAAGCAGTATAAATACTTGTTCCTATTTGAGTTAGACGAAGAAAACAAAACAGCTCCCTTGGCGTTGGGTATTGAACAATCCCTCGTTTTTCCCAAAAAAAAAACCTTTCGAAGCGAAAGGTTAATCAGTCAGTTGGATCCTATTGTGATGCCTGAGTGGAAAGAGGCAGTATTCTTGTTGACAGGAGATGCAAAATCGATTCAAATTTTTAGAAAAGTCATCAAAGATAAAACAATGAGTAAAGTCTATACTCGAGGCTATTGGGTAGAAGGTATTGAAGGGTTATAATTCCAGCTGTAAAATGGGATAGGGCTTTCCTTGTCCATCCACCTCCAATCTGTTTATTACTTTAAACCCCAGATATTCATAAAAGCCTAAGGCTTGTGTATTCTGCTCATTGACCTCTACTTTACGAATACCTTGCTCTTGCATACCGAACTGAATAAGCGCCTTACCTATTCCACGGCCTCTTGTGGTTTCATCAATAAAAAGCATCTCCAAACTGTTGCCCGAAATTCCCATAAATCCTACTAATTCACCCTCTTCTTCGTATCCCCAAAGGGTTACAAATGAAAAATAAGAAGGTAAATGTGTTTTGTAATAGCTAAAATCTTCCGATGTTAAGAAATCATGAGTCGCTAAAACAGCACTTTCCCAAATGCACAATAAGCGGGGATAATCTGTTGTGTTGATTGGTCGTATCATCCTATTTAATTTTTAAAGTAGTGCAAAGGTCATCTCTTTTATTCACGTTCTACTGAACCCAAGTTAAAAAATGCGCTTGCGAATTCTGCTCAACGCCTGAGGAGTAATGCCTAAAAAAGAGGCAATATCCTTCAATGGGATGGAGTGAATTGCAGCGCCAAAAGTAGACCTTAGTTCCACATAATACTCCTCAGGCGAATACTTGATTAAAGCCACTTGCCGATGTAATAATCGATCCAATAAACGAGCTGTCAAGTTTTCAAAAAGAGGTGTAAGTGCTGGAATAGCAGCATATAGCGCACCTATTTCCTCTTTTTTAATGCAATAAATTTCACAATCAACCAAGGTCTGTACATTAAAAGTAGCCCTTTCACCCAAAGTAAGGGAAATATTGGACATGGAAAATGTTCCCTCCTTACAAAACCAAAACGTCTGTTCTACTCCATGCTGATCCAATATCCAACAACGCAATATCCCACTATACACAAAGTAGCTATACGTCTCAATCTCTCCTTCTCGAATCAAAAAGGTGTTCTTTTTCACTGGCCTATACTCAAAAAAAGAATCGAATAGTTTTTCTTCTTCCGCTGTAAACACCCTGTCTTTTATCTCAAATTCACCTAATAATTTTTGTAATAACATAGCCGATCTCATCTAAATAGTAAAATAACTACATCAAAACTATATATGCAATAGATGGTAGAGGCACTAAAAAACCTTTTTTCAGAAGGAAACGGGTAATAGCCATAAAAAAAGCAAGTGTACGTATCTGTACACTCGCCTTTATAAAAGGAGATTCACTAGTATCAAGTCATCGTTCGATACTCCCTTTTGGTATGTAATACGGCGCTCCGGCCTTGTGTTATCGATTGGCAAGCCAGTCTTTCTTAGTCAACCGACTGACGTATTCAACGCAATAATCACCCGTTGCTTCATTTCTTTGATTTTCGATGCGATGAGAATGCTTAAATCCACATTTTTCTTGTGCTCGTCTAGATTTCTCATTATCCTCATAAAATACACACCAAAGGTCAGTGAACGCTAAATTTTCGAAACTATGTGCAATAATCGCCTCTAGCGCTTCTGGTATTAAACCTTGCCCCCAAAATGGAACACCTAGCCAGTACGCCACTTCGCCCTCAGAGGAAGAAATTGGCAAATGACTATCTTCTCCTACTAATAAACCAATACAACCAATAGCGCGGTTATTTTCTTTTAAAGCAAGGGCGTAAATCTCTGGCTTAGAAAATACCTCTTCTATAACCGTGATACTCTCTTCCACACTGCTATGAGCTGGCCATCCTGCCGCTGGTCCAATTTGTTCTTCCTTTGCATAGCGAAATAAATCTTCTGCATCACTTAATGCCCAAGGCCTTAAGATTAATCGATCTGTTGTTAATTTCATCTTTTACTTCTTTATTTATATCTAGGACAAAAGTAAAGCAGGTCTTCCTCTGTTTTTAGTCTACTATTTGCGCTATTTCGGTACTTTTGAAAACTATCGTAAAGAATAGTAGAATAAAATGAATAATTTTACACAACTATCCAAACTATGTCATGCAGGACTTCGATTTAAAAAAGACAGCTATAAGCCTATCGCACGGCCCTATATCCTTTAGCGAACAGCTCAATTATCCGCTTTCGCTTTCCTATCTCGTTGTGATTATTTGCCTAAGAGGTGAAGCAACGCTAAGTGTTAACTTTACAGACTATATCATCAACAAAAACACCCTTACCGTTTTATCCAGTGATGATGTGGTGATTGTACAACAAAAAACCGACGAGTTCTCTGCTTATATTTACGGGATTGATCGTTCACTCGCCAGCGAAATAGCGTATCACCTCCCCAATACGTTGTTTGGATTTTTGCACGACTATCCTGTCCTTCAAATGACAAGTGAACAGCGCACACAGTTGGAATTTTGGATATTACAACTCAACTATTTCTTAGAACAGTCTAGTACATACCTTGATCGTATCATCTGTAATCACTTTCAAAACCTCTTTTTACACCTGGTCAATTATATCGATGGATACGATCAACTGAGGAAGAAAAAAATTAGTAGAAAGGAAGAACACTGTTGGAAATTTTGGGAACTTATAGGGCAATATGCCAAAACCAATCGAGATGTTGCCTTTTATGCAGATCTACTGCATATTACCCCATTTTATTTGGCTCAAATTTCAAAAAGCCATCTCAACGACCTTCCGAAAGACCTCATTAATAGACAGGTTATTCTCGAAATAAAAAACTTACTCCTAACTACAGATAAGAGCATTGGTACAATTGCAGAAGAATTAAACTTTGTAGACCCTTCCTATATGGGGCGATTTTTTAAAAGAGAGACGGGAGTTTCATTAAGTATGTATAGAAAGTGAGACAATTACAGGGATAGAAGATGTTTTCGAGTCTAAGGAGCACACCTTTTGAATACTGCTAAGCGCAAGGCCTCTATGTGGGATTTCTCCTTGTTATAACCAGTATAACCTAGAGGGCTTACCTCGAGTCAACCGAAATAATTCGCCTATGTATAGCCCAAAGGACTAAACCCACAATGCTCTTTGTTCCAGTTTTGACAAAGAGGACACTTTTGTAGTTCTCCACTGTTTTTGGCGATATGAAAAGGCGTTTGCCTATTTCTTTTGCCGTGTATTGTTGGGCCAAAAGATAGAGGATATCTACTTCTCGCTTAGAAATATTAAACTGCTTGAGCGTTGACGTTTCTGCATGGTCATACACAGCTTCTTTTAAATAGGTAAACTGCTCCTTATCCAGATAATGTCCCTTCTGCACAACCTCGTATAAAAGTATTAAAAATTCACTTAACTTGATGTTTTTGGGTAGGTAACACGAAACACCTAAATTCATCATATACTCAATTAAAACAGGATTGTATTGGGTGGTTACGATCACTATAGGAACGCCAAACGCTGCTTGTTTCAAATGTACTAACAATTCCTCCATATGCTTGTCTCCCAATTGAAAATCCATAATTATTAAATCCATTTTTGAACAGTGACTCATAACTAATTCGTACAGATTGCTACTACCCCCAAAAGAGTAACAAACCTCAAAGTCTTTTGATGCGTTTAAAAATTCTGTCAATAGTTCTCGTATTAACGTATCGTCTTCTACAAGTGTGATTTTATATTTCATCCGGTATAGCTGCTATTAGATTTGTTCCACAATAAGAGAAGTTTACTTAAAATCTTTCACGTACGAGTATGAGTAAAAGCAAGTCGAGATAAACAGAGAATGGAATTGTTTGAGCAAACAATTGTACAACTGCCAAAGGTAATTTGCCCGTCCACCGTCCAACACAAGATACTAAACAAATAGTACGCCATATCGAGATAAGAATGGGATGAATTCCTCAAAAAGTGACAGCGAATAGTGGGATCCCCTCAGCTATATAGCTAAAAAAAGGGAATTTCACTGGATAATTCCAGTAATTATACCCTAGGACGATACGTATTCCAAGCGTAATTTCAAGTAAACTAAAAACAGAAAAGTTATGGAAGTAAATTTAGTATCCATGTCCCAACAATTTACGGGACTACCAATGGACGCCTTGATAGGTGGCCCATTGAATGCAGCGGCAGATGCTAATGCAAAAATGGCACTCTCACAGACCAAGTTTATTTTAGACACTTGTTTTGTGAAAAGCGGAACTGATTCTTCTATTTCATATCAAGCCATTCTGGTTACTATGAAACTCAACAGATCCGTTAGGCAAGACGAGCAAACCACAACCCAAGTAGAAACAGTCTTTCAGCTCCCTCTAATGACGCTTATCCCCCTCAATGCACTTGCAGTTGATCAAGTCGATATTCACTTTGATATGGAAGTCTACTCCAGCTATGTAGCTGAAGAAACTTCAGAAACAAAAGAGCAAAAAGCAGCTGAGGCTTCCTTAGAAGCCAAAATAGGTTTTGGGGTTTTTTCAGCTGAAGTTAGAGGAAAAGTAAGTTATGATGCTTCACAAACAAGCAGTGAAAATCAACAGTACAAAAAAAGTAATGCTGCCAAATACAGCGTGAGCGTTCACGCAGGCCAGCTTCCGCTTTCAACGGGTGTAACTACCCTACTCGATCTTTTTTCAAAAGCCATGGACCCTGTAAATATACAGCAACAAACTAGCCCGCAGACTATTCCGCAGACTAGCCCGCAACCTAATGCGCAAAACCAAAATCAACTAACGGAATAAAGGAGTTACAAGTCTAAAAAAGATCTCCCAACATTCCTCTAAAAACAGGAATCATGAACCAACCGAACACATCGCTCAAAAAGAGTAAAAAACAAGATTCAGAAATCAATATTGAATCGCTGATCTCTGCTCCTTTGGTTGCACTTTCAAAAGCCAATACACTACTGTTAAATGGTCAGCTATATGCACTACTCGATCAGTACTTTACCAAAGTAGATGCACAAGATAACAATCGAGCTACTGCAGCCCTAGAACTATATCAACCCAAGCTCATTCACTTGGTATTGACCACATTTCAACAAGTAGGACAAGAGCGCATAAAACAAGAAATTGTAGTAGAAGTTCCCCTCTTATCTATCGTTCCGCTTAATTCAATAGCCCTAAAGCAAGCGCAACTAAAGTTTAATCTGGATATTACCTCTAGTACGAGTTACCTCAATCCAAGCAATGCTATAATTGAACGGCATGCTCAGCTCCACGGCAAAGTATCTACCGCAAAACCCACGCCTGCGAATCAGGGGAAAGACCACAGCAAGCAACAGTTCTTGCGCTTGGATATCCAAATGGAGGCACTGCCACTACCCTTGGGCATTTTGACCCTTCTCGATATCTATGCAAAAAATATTCAACCTATTAATACTTAAATCCCATGGAAATTCTAACTAGCCGTATTAACTGCCCAAATTGCCACACTCCCGTTGAGTTAGAGCTCGTGCAATTGCTAATGGGAACCAAATTTAGTTGCTCAAATTGTCAATCGTTAATTAGCTTGTCTTCGGATAGTCAGGCAGTAGTAAAACAAGCGATACAATTGTATCATACATCAATCGAAAAAACAAAAGCCAAATGACGACAATCAGTGTAAAAAAATTTATTGAAGCCCTACATCTAGCGATTTTAAATGCAAATGATCAGATAACAGAAAAAAATCTGACCTTGTTGGATCATTATTTTGAGGAAAGAGAAGTTGAATTTGTTGACCCGACAGGCGAACGCATAAGCCGAAAAACAAGAATTCCCAAAACCTTACTCCTCAACTACCCAGAGAATATATTCAAAGATCAGGAAAATCAAGCGCCTACTCTTGCAGAAATGAATCCAATTGAAGTCCCTTTAATCGCCTTAATTCCCTTGGAAATCTGCAGCATCCAAAAAGCGACGTTTTCCCTTGATTTTAACCTAGAAGTCCAGAAAGAGGAACTCCTTTTAGACCTTGGAAAGTCTTGTGCTATTTCCTTCAAGAAAAAACCACCTAAGAGCAAGGGAAGACTGAAAATAACGCTGCGTCCACATCCTCCAACACAAGGGTTTAAACACCTAAGTGAAACCTATGAAAATTATATTAGAAGACAAGTACATTAACCCTGTAATCTACTATTTATGCAAGTCCTAAAACCCCAGATGTACAACCCAGAAATCGCCCAATGGAAATCGTTTTTGAAGGCAATAGGCCGTTATGAATTTCCTATAGACGAGTGCTATGATCCAACGTTAGAAGTCGCAGTTAAAGCCTATCAAAGGCAGAAAAACACAGTAGATGACGGCTATATAGGCAATGCGACATGGTTTGCTGCTTATAGGGATGGCATGCCTTTTTCTGAGCCTCAACGCAGTGCATTTCCACTAAAACCTGCCTTTGCTCCACTAAAGTCACAGCAAGAGCGATTTGCAACGTTTGGCCTTATTGAATTTAAGGCAACGCCCCTTGCTGGCAATCCTGAAAATATAACAATGGTCAACGACTTTGAAGCGCGTAATATAGTAACAGTACAAGTGCCTCAACTTCAAGCGCTTTTTCCCCATCTACAGCACATTCGCTTTCACCGTAAAGGGGTTTCTCAATTGCTTGATTTTTTTCAAGCGATTGAACGCCAAGGCTTATTAACTAAAATAATGAGTTTTGGAGGGAGTTATGTACCTCGATTAGTTAGAGGATCAACGACAGTTTTGTCGAACCACGCTTTTGGTACCGCCTTTGATCTCAATGTCGCATGGAATCCTTGGCAGGAGCAACCTGCTCTTTTAGGTGCTCTGGGATCTGTGCGCGAAATTGTTCCTCTAGCCCACGCTCATGGTTTCTATTGGGGAGGTCACTTTACAAAACCTGATGGGATGCACTTTGAACTGGTCAGACTACTCGAATAAAAAAGGAGCATTACATAAAAAAACAACCCCACAAAATACAGGTGGGGTTGTTTCCTACTATATAAAAAAAATAAAGAAATTAATTGCCTTTTTTCAACACAGACAACGCTAATTGTAACTCTGCATCTTCTCCCTTTTGTAAGCCTTCCTGAAAGGCTTCAGCTGTGATTGTATAATCAGGTATAACCCCTCTACAACTGTTTTCTTTATTCGCCAAAACATTGAAGAAGATCTCACTTCTCGGTATGGTTACTAGAAAACCTGAATGAGGTAATTTGTAGTTGAGAAACCAAGCTGCCGTGGTGAAATTTCCACAACTTCTCGTTTCTTGTCCTACTTTAAGACCGCGTTGATTTAGCTCAAACACATAGGCAAAGTAGGCAGCCGCAGAAACTGTATTGTTGTTTTGTAGTAAGACTACTGTACCCGTAAAAGCGTTTTTATCTTGTGGATAATTTTCAATATAATACTCTTCTAAACGGTTGTTTCCATAATAAAAACCATCTTCTGCTAGGTCGAAACGCTGCTTCATAAAGTTGTTTAAAGCCGCAATCTCACTACCCGTAGCTAGCTTATCATTTTCGTCCACTAAATTGTCCTTTACGCGTATTTCTGGAACTTTTGTAGCGTACTTATAACTGTTTTTAAACGTCTTACTTTTGCTAATAAAGGAGTAAAACAGCGGAATATTAGACAGAGAACCTCCTGCATTATCGCGTATATCTATAATCAAGTGCTGTATGTTTTTTTCCTTTATTTCAGCAAAAACAGCATTCAATATCGTATACGCATATTCTTCAGATGGATTAAACGATTTAATATAGAGGATATACGTACTGTCGTCAATTGCCATTCCGTAAATACCTGTCTTATAAGCCATAAGTGCTAAAGGTAGAATGGACTTATTGTTATTGTAGTCATAGGTCATATAGTTGACCGAGTTGATTTGTATCGTTTTTACATCCTCTTTTGGATTAGCGCGATATTCAACTGTATATACAGTTGCCTTTGGAAAAAACAAGGAAATATATAGGCTAAAATCTTTCTGTGTACTCGCTTGTACATGACCATCAACTTTGTCTGGCATTTGACGTAGTAAATCCCCCACATCTTGCCCATTGACACGGAGTAGCTCAGCCCCACTAGGAATGGCAAAAGAATACTGATTCACCCATACTCTATTGTCATAAACCAATGTCGACAATGGAAAGAAATTTGCCTGCTTGGAATACTTTTCAAACAGCAAAGGATCAGAAATTAATTCCAAATGAGCATCTCGAATTAAATAGAGCGGATTGTCTAAGATAAAACGCTCTAAAGTAGGTTCTTTCTCCAGCCTTTTTCTCCTTTTACTAACTTCTTTGTCAAAGTCTTTTTCGGTTATAAAACGAAAGGGATTCGGGTGTTGATGCTTGACAAGATCAACCATAAAGTCAAAATCTTCTATATATTCTTTAGCTGTATAGTAGTTTCCTTTTACTTGGGAAAAAACACTAAAATTACAAAATAAGCTAAAAAAAATAGCCCATACAACATTTCTCATATCATTATAAAGATTTACTTGTTAAAACGCCAAAAATAACAATTTTATTATTCTAGCAACATAAATAGTGTAAAAATAATGGTCAAGGCAAATTTCCCCTACTATTTTTCATTTGCGTCTCTTTTTAAAATAACGTTAGCTACAAAGTGACACATTATCCCAATTAATCGGAATAAAATGCGATATAATATTAAAATAACTGTTAATATAATTGGATATCATCTATTAAAACACAAAAATACTATCTTAGCATCTTTAAAATGAAAATGATGAGAAATTTTAGCCTGGCCTTTCTTGTTCTTGTACTAGGATTAACTTCAAGTTGTTCAAAAGATCAACACTATTTAGGTGATAAGAGTACGAGTATTCACTATATAGGCCCTCAAATTAGCGAACAAGCAACGAATGAATCTACTCAATTTATGTTTGTCGTACAATCCAAGGTCAATTACAATATCAGTGTATTTGTTCAAGCAGAAACGCGTGAAAACACAACCTTAACCTCAGATAAATGGTTAATTCTACCAGGGGAATCCAAGGAAATTCCCATCACTACTCCAGGGATAATCTACGATAAAGATTATATCAAAAGTTACCGTGCAAAGGCTGTTTTTAGTGATTTTTCAAACTATCCCATACAGGTATCTCCTGATCCTACCCCAAAGCATATACGTCAGTAAGGCAAGGCTATAAAATGAAGCTAAGCGTTGTTCACACAAGACAACACAAGTCTACATCACCTATGCCTTCCGTGCTCAAGCGAATAAATCACATCACAGTAGCCCTGAGTCTCTAAACTTTTGAGTATTTTTGGACTTTCTCAAACAAAAGAGCAGTAGTGCTTAAAAATATATCGTATGACACACACAACATCCCCTATTCGCATAGGAATTGTAGGTTATGGAAATTTAGGAAAAGGCGTAGCATATGCCATTCAACAAAATGCTGATTTAGAGCTAGTAGCCATTTTTACTAGACGTGCACCAGAAACACTTGCGACTACTTCTGCGGTAATTGCCCTTGATCGCATACTGGAGTACAAAGGTAAGATTGATGTTATGTTGCTATGTGGCGGATCTTCAACAGATTTACCAGAACAAGTAACACAAATTGCTGCACACTTTCACACCGTAGACAGTTTTGATAACCACGGAGAAATTCCTGCTTATTTTGCAAAAGTAGACCAATGTGCAAAGGCCAGTCACACCCTAAGTTTAATTTCAACGGGATGGGATCCAGGACTTTTTTCGATGTTGCGTTTATTAGGCGAAAGCATTTTGCCTAAAGGAGAAACCTATACGTTTTGGGGGAAAGGTTTGAGTCAAGGACACTCAGACGCTATTCGTCGACTTGCAGGCGTTAAACATGGCGTGCAGTATACCTTGCCTATTGAAACGGCATTAGCCAAGGTACGCGCTGGAGAAAACCCTAGTTTTACTGCGGCAGAAAAACACCAAAGAGTGTGTTATGTCGTAGCTGAAGAAGGAGCTGATCAAAATGAAATTGCACGCGCTATTAAAACCATGCCGAATTATTTTGAACCATACCACACCACCGTTCACTTCATTACAGAAGAAGAACTAAAACGCGACCACAATGCGATGCCTCATGGAGGTTTTGTCTTGCGTTCCGGTGAGACAGGACAAGGACATCAACAACACCTCGAATTTGGGTTAAAGCTAGAAAGCAATCCTGAGTTTACAGCTGCTGTACTCGTGGCTTTTTCACGTGCAATCGCCAAAATGGCGAAAGAAGGACATACTGGTGCCAAAACAGTTTTTGATATTCCGTTGGGGTATCTATCGCCAAAATCAGCAGAAGAATTGAGGGCTTCTCTTTTATAATAAGCAACCTATCCTATAAAAATAGGGCGTACTACCAGTGGTAGTACGCCCTTATTTATTTGTGCTTAAAGCGATTATTTTCCTTTGAAATCAGGCTTTCTCTTTTCGATAAAAGCTCCTATTCCTTCTTTTTGATCCGCTGTGTTAAACAAAGTACCAAAAAGAGCACCTTCTTGTTTAAGTCCATCAGCTAAAGTCAAATCATAACCCGTATGCATAGATTCTTTGGCTTTTGCCACTGCAATAGGTCCTCTAGAAGCAATTGTCTGAGCCATTTCTTTCGCTTGATGTAACAAATCTTCTGCCGCTACAACGCGATTGACAAATCCCATGGCTTCGCAAGCAGCTGCGGAGTAGAAATCTCCAGTGAATACCATTTCCTTTGCCTTGTATAGTCCAATGGCTCTTGGTAAACGCTGTGTTCCACCAAAGCATGGAAGTAAGCCCAGTGTAGATTCTGGTAGACCAAACTTAGCTTTTTCACTGGCCAAAATAATATCACAAGACAATGCTAGTTCACATCCACCACCTAAAGCAAATCCGTTTACTGCTGCTATTACAGCAAAAGGCAAAGCTTCAATAGCGTTAAATGCCGCTTGTGCTACATAGGAAAATTCAGTTGCCTCTTGGGGAGTCATGCTTTGCATGGCTTTAATATCTGCGCCAGCAACAAATGCTTTTTCACCAGAACCCGTTAGAATCAAAACGCGAAGATCGCCTTTGTCTTTCACTTGTTCTGCAAATGATTTCAATTCCGCCAATACCGTTTTATTCAACGCATTTAGCGCATCAGGACGATTAATCGTCAAGGTGCCTACATACCCTTCTTGTTGGTAAATTAAAGTTTCAAAATTCATAACTATTGCTGGTTTAAAAATTTGATTATACTCGAAAAGTCAAACTTTCCATTTCCTGCCTCACTCCACATGCGGTATAAATTCAGTGCAGCATGACCTAGTGGAGTCGAACTCTTTGTATCTATACTTGCTTCAGCAGCAAGTCCTAGATCTTTTGCCATTAAATCAACGGCAAAACCACCTGCATATCCCTTAGATGCTGGTGTGGTTTCCGATACACCAGGATAAGGATTATACACCTCTAAAGACCAGTTTCTACCTGAACTTTTCTGCATGATTTCACTTAGCACTTTAGGATCTAAGCCATGGCGAACACCCAAGTTAATTGCTTCTGACGTACCAATCATATGAATCGCTAGTAACATATTGTTACAGATCTTAGCCACTTGACCAGCACCAGATTCTCCTGCGTAAAATATATTTTGTCCCATCGCTTCTAAAATAGGTTTGGCACGTTCAAAATCAGCTGCTGCACCCCCCACGATAAACGTCAACGTTCCCGCTTGAGCTCCTGCCGTTCCTCCGGAAACTGGAGCATCAATCATTGCATGTCCTAAAGCTACTGCTTTAGCTGAAACGCTACGAGCTGTTACAGCATCAATGGTACTGCTATCGATTAAAACAGCATTCGGTTCTAATTGCGCCATAAACGCTTCCGTATACAAATCGGCCACGTGTTTTCCAGAAGGTAGCATTGAAACTACTACTTCAGCGCCACTAGCCACTTCAAGTGCCGTTGCCGCCACTTGTCCTCCATGGGCAACCAATTGATTTAAAGCAGCTTCACTAACGTCAAAGCCGGTTACTTGGTGTCCATTCTTAATTAGGTTGGCAGCCATTGGACCACCCATATTTCCTAAGCCTATAAAAGCTATTTTTGCCATACACTATTCGGTTTTACCTAAATTCTTTAATACGTGATTCTCTTTCGTCCAAAGCGGGGTAAAATAGCTGTCTACCCAACCGTCCGTAACATCTTCTAAAGTAGCAGGTTGCCATTTAGGAGATTGGTCTTTATCTACTAATAAGGCACGTACACCCTCAGCAAAATCAGGGTGGATACAACATTGACAAGCCAAGTTCAACTCCGTTTGGAATACTTGCGCTAAGGTGTAGTCTTTTCCTTCTTTCAACTGCCTAAAAATGATATGTGCCGAACTAGGAGACCCTTTTTCAAAACTTTGTAGGCCCGCTTCAATCCAACTATCCTTTGGCGTGTAGTTGTTCAATACCGTGCGGAACTCCCCTAAAGTAGTAACTCCTTCAAACTGTGAAATAAAGGCCTGATGTTCTGCCGCTTGTGATGCCGCAACAACATATTTTTTCGCTATAGTTGCCAATAATTCATCTACTTGTTTTTCAATGGCATCACTCCACTTTATCCCAACTAAAGCATCTATAACACTTTGTTTTTCAGTAGATTCCATATAGTAATCCGCAAGTCCTAAGAAACGACAATCCGCAGCATCTAAGCGAGCACCAGTTAATCCTAAATACACGCCATAAGCGGATGGCATGCGGTTTAAGAACCAAGTCGCTCCTACATCGGGAAATAGTCCAATTGTAATTTCAGGCATAGCTAGTTTACTACGCTCTGTAACAATGCGATGAGAAGCTCCAACCATCACGCCAATTCCGCCCCCCATAACAATTCCATGTCCCCATACAATAATGGGTTTTGGATAGGTATGTATGGCGTAATTTAAAGCATATTCTTTTGCAAAAAAATCAAAACACCCCGCTGGTACTTGTGTGGGATCTATCGCACGTTGAGCAATTATATTGTCGTATAATTGTCGAACATCTCCCCCTGCACATAGCGCTTTTTCACCTGCTCCTTGTATGAAGATACACGCTACTTCCTCTGATGTTTTCCAGGTTTCAATCACCGTTGTTAACGCTTCAATCATCGATAAATTCAGGGAATTTAGCGTTGCTTCTGAATTTAAGGTGATAAAACCTACCTTATTTTTTATTTCTGTTAGAATTAAACTCATATTAACGTATTTCGGCTGTTGCACCTTCTTCTAATATTCTTCTTGAGATGACCAATTTCATTATTTCATTGGTTCCTTCTACGATTTGATGAACGCGGGCGTCGCGCATCAAACGTTCCACTGGAAAGTCTTGGGTACACCCATAGCCTCCTAATAATTGTAAGGCTTCGTTGCACACAGTAAAGCTATTATCTGTTGCAAAACGCTTCGCCATGGCACAATACGTCGTTGCGTTTGTGTCTTGGGTATCGAGTTTAAACGCAGCCAAGTACACCATCTGACGAGCAGCTACTAATTCAGTCACCATATCGGCAATTTTAAATTGCAAGGCTTGAAATTGAGCGAGTGATTTGCCAAACTGCATGCGTTCGTGCATATAGCGCTGTGCTAAATTTAAGGCTCCTTGAGCAGCTCCAACAGAACAAATACCCACATTGATACGTCCCCCGTCAAGCCCTTTCAAAGCAATCTTAAATCCATCCCCTTCTTTACCCAATAAGTATTCAGCAGGTATTTCAACCTGATCAAAGAACACAAATCGCGTGGGTTGTGTATTCCAACCTAGTTTTTTTTCTTTCTCTCCAAAGCTAATACCTGCCGCATCAGCAGGTACTACAAAAGCACTGATTCCCTTTGGACCTGCTTCTCCAGTACGAGCCATCACCACAAGGTAGTCACTCTCTCCAGCTCCAGAAATAAACGCTTTGGTACCATTGAGTACATAGCTATCTCCCTTTTTTACGGCTGTTGTTTTTAAACTTGCTGCATCAGAACCCGAATCAGGTTCTGTTAAGCAGTAAGATCCAAACTTCACTCCAGCAGCTAATGGTGGACAAATCGTTTGGCGAACGCTTTCGCTTCCAAAGGCATCGATCATCCAGGTCACCATATTGTGAATCGTTATATAAGCAGTTGTAGATGGGCAAGCTGCAGCTAATTCTTCAAATATAATCGCAGCGTCTAATCTTGAGAATCCCAATCCCCCTACTTCTTCACGCGTGTAAACCCCACAAAAACCTTGTTCTCCAGCTTTTTGGATCGCCTCACGCGGAAATATTTTATTCGCATCCCAATCTGAAGCATAAGGCGCTAGTTCTTTTTCTGCAAAACTCCTTGCTGCATCTTGAAATGCTAATTGATTTTCATCTAAATTAAATTGCATAATACCTACTTCCCCTATTTAAGATTAATCGTCATATTTACATTTCCTCCAGGTACATCTTCCTCAAACCAACGCGCTGTAATCGTTTTGGTTTCCGTATAGAAGCGCACCCCTTGTTTTCCGTAAGAGTGTAAATCCCCGAAAAATGACTTACGCCATCCTGTAAAAGAGAAAAATGGCAATGGCACTGGAATAGGTAAGTTAACGCCAATTTGTCCAACTTGAATTTCGTGTTGGAATTTACGCGCTGCTGCTCCTGAATTAGTAAAAATGGACGTTCCATTTCCATAAGGGTTGTCGTTGATGATTTGAATTGCTTCATCTAACGTATCTGCTGTTATAAGTAGCAATGCAGGTCCAAAGATTTCTTCTTTGTAGATATCCATGTCTGTTGTTACTTTATTAAACAACGTAGGTCCAACAAAATATCCTTTTTCATAACCTGGTACAACACAATCGCTTCCATCAAGTAATACTTCAGCTCCTTGGTCGTAACCACTTTTAATTAAGCGCAATACCTTTTCTTTTGCTTGCTTGTTGATTAGCGGTCCATAAGCGGCAGCATCATCAGACCAAACCCCTGGTTTGATTGTGCTTAACGCTTCTTTAATATCATTCACCCAGTTTTGTGCTTCTCCAACTAATACTGCTACACTAATAGCCATACAACGCTGACCAGCCGCTCCACAAGAAGCTCCTACTAAGTTGTTGATTACTTGTTGTTTATTTGCATCCGGCATAACAACCATGTGGTTTTTTGCTCCACCAAATGCTTGAACGCGTTTTAAGTTGTGTGTTCCTGTACGGTATACGTGCTCCGCTACTGGAACAGACCCTACAAAGGAGATTGCACGAATATCCTCGTGATTTAAGATGTGATTTACCTGATCTTTTGATCCGTGAACGATATTTAAAACACCTTTAGGGAATCCTGCTTGTTGGAATAATTCAGCCAATTTCATTGCTGTCATTGGCGCTTGCTCTGATGGTTTTAGGATAAAGGTATTTCCACAAGCAATAGCCATTGGGAACATCCACA
This sequence comes from Myroides sp. DF42-4-2, assembly GCF_030326445.1. Lineage (NCBI taxonomy): Bacteria > Pseudomonadati > Bacteroidota > Flavobacteriia > Flavobacteriales > Flavobacteriaceae > Myroides > Myroides sp. DF42-4-2. Next base: position 9,593 of record NZ_JACAKI010000007.1, on the reverse strand, counting down.
ACGGAATCATTGCTGGAAAGTTAAATGGCGTGATTCCCGCGCATACACCCAACGGTTGAATGTAGCTATATGTATCTACTGCACGTGCTACGTTCTCCACTGTTTCTCCCATCATAAGGGTAGGGATAGAACAAGCGTGCTCTACTACTTCAATTCCTCTCCATACATCACCCATAGCATCTGCAAAGGTTTTTCCATTTTCCGTCGCTAAGATCTCTGCAATTTCTTTTTGATGTTCTTTTAGCAAGTGCTGGTATTTTAAGAATAAGCGCGCACGTTCTGGTGTAGCTACTTCTTTCCACGTTTTAAACGCTTCTCCAGCTAAGGCAATTGCCTCGTCTATTTCTTCTATTTTCGTAAGTGGTACTTCTGCTATAATATCTTGATTTGCAGGATTTTCTACAGGTAGGTATGCAGTGGTTTTACTTTCTGTAAATGCTCCATTTACAAATAGTTTTATTTTTTGTGTCATAATTGTCATAATTTATGGGTTGGTGGTTGCTTTTAAGGAACAAGAGTTGATTTTCCAATCAACTCTTGTCTATCATATAAGCTTAGATAACTAGTAGGTCAACAAACTCATTTACATTTAGATTAACTAAAGTATCGTAATCTAAAGAGTTCTCCATTACTACACGTTGTTGTTTTTCTGGGTACACACGTGCTAAGTTAATTTTGTATTTCTTGATTAATTCAGGAATACCTTCTTCTCTTCTGCGTTTGTGTCCGATTGGATATTCTACTTCTACTTCGTCAATTGAAGTTCCGTCGTTAAACGTAATTGTCAATGCGTTAGCAATAGAACGTTTTTCTGGATCGTGGTAGTCTTTTGTAAATTGAACATCTTCTACACACTCCATTTTATCGCGTAATACGTCGATTCTAGGGTCAGAAGCGATGTTGTCTTCATAGTCAGCAGCAGTTAATCTTCCGTAGATTAATGGAACAGCAATCATGTATTGAATACAGTGGTCGCGATCTGCTGGGTTATCTAATGGACCTTTTTTATCGATGATGCGAATTGCTGCTTCGTGCGTGCGAATTGTAATCTTCTTAATATCGTCAGTAGATTTTCCTAATTCTTTTAATTTAGCGTGTAAAGTCATCGCTGCTTCAACAGCTGTTTGTGAGTGGAACTCCGCTGGGAATGAAATCTTGAACAATACGTTCTCCATTACGTAAGAACCGTAATCTCTTTGGAATTTGAATGCATTTCCTTTGAAAGATACATCATAGAATCCCCAAGTCTTAGCTGTTAATACAGAAGGGTATCCCATTTCACCTGTTTTAGCCATTAAAGCTAAGCGCACCGCACGTGAAGTTGCATCTCCTGCAGCCCATGATTTACGGCTTCCTGTATTTGGTGCGTGACGGTAAGTTCTCAACGCTTGTCCATCAACAAATGCCAATGAAATTGCATTAATTAACTCATCGCGTGTTAGTCCAATTAACTTACCAACAACAGCTGTAGAAGCTAATTTCACTAATAATACGTGGTCTAATCCAACGCGGTTAAACGAGTTTTCTAAAGCCATTACTCCTTGCACTTCGTGTGCCATGATCATAGCTTCTAACACTTGTTTCATTTTTAAAGGTGCTTTTCCTTCTGCGATATTTGTTCTCGACAACCAATCTGCAGTAGCTAAAATACCTCCTAAGTTATCTGAAGGGTGTCCCCACTCTGCTGCTAACCAGGTATCGTTAAAGTCTAACCAACGCACAATTGTTCCAATGTTGAAAGCCGCTTGAATCGGATCCAATTGGAATTGTGTTCCTGGAACTTTGGCACCATTGGGAACAATAGTTCCTTTTACTACAGGTCCTAATAATTTAGTACATGCAGGGTATGTTAAAGCTTCTAATCCACATCCTATGGTGTCTAATAGACAGTAATGGGCTGTTTTCCAAGCTAAATCGTTCTTAATTTCATAGTTTAATACGTAATCAGCAATGTCCACTAATACTTGATCTGGTTGTGGTCGTTCGTTTGAAATGTGTAATGACATTTGTACTTTTTATTTTTTTAGTTATTAAATTATTTTCTGTTTTTCATGGAAACAAATTCTTTGTTCTCTGGCCCTACATAGTTTGCACTAGGACGGATGATTTTCCCATCCTGACGCTGCTCCATAATGTGAGCACTCCATCCTGTAATACGAGAAATAACGAAAAGGGGAGTAAACATTAAGGTTGGTACGCCCATTTGGTGGTAAGATACAGCCGAGAACCAATCTAAGTTCGGGAACATTTTCTTCTCTTCCCACATTACGCTTTCTAAGCGCTCCGCAATATCGTATAACAGCATATCACCTGCTTCTTTTGACAGGGATTCTGCTACTTTTTTAATAACGATATTTCTCGGGTCTGAAATGGTGTATACTGGATGACCGAAACCGATGATCACCTCTTTATTTGCCACGCGGCTTCTGATGTCTTCTTCGGCTTGAGCTACATCGTTATAACGGCTTTGAATTTCAAAAGCTACTTCGTTTGCACCACCGTGTTTTGGCCCGCGTAACGCGCCAATTGCACCTGTAACACAAGAGTAAAAATCAGAATTTGTACCAGCAATAACGCGACTCGTGAACGTTGAAGCATTAAACTCGTGCTCTGCATATAGAATTAGTGATACTTGCATCGCCTTTACCCATGATTCCGACGGCTTTTCTCCGTGTAACAAGTGTAAGAAATGCCCTCCAATCGTATCGTCATCTGTTTCTACATCGATTTCTTTTCCGTTATGTGTATAGTGATACCAATACAACAACCCAGAACCAAAAGACGCCAATAATTTATCAGCAATATCTCTTGCTCCAGCCATATTGTGGTCATCTTTTTCTGGTTGAATCGTTCCGATGGCAGACACCATAGAACGCATTACGTCCATCGGGTGAGCCGCTGCAGGGATATTTTTTAGTATACTGCGCACTGATTTAGGTAACCCGCGCAGTGATTTTAATTTTGCTTTGTAGTTTCTCAGCTGAGCCTCATTGGGTAGATGCCCGTAAATCAATAGGTAGGCTACTTCTTCAAATGTTGCATTTTCAGCTAAATCTAATATGTTATATCCTCTATAGTATAAATCATTACCGCTTTTCCCTACGCTACACAAGGCTGTATTACCAGCTGCAACGCCAGAAAGTGCAACACTTTTCTTTGGTTTGAAGCTTGTTTCGTTGTTTGACATGCTTATTGTTTTTTAAATAGGTTGTTTAATTTTTGTTCGTAATCGTGGTAGTTGATACTGCTGTATAACTCCTCACGCGTTTGCATTGTATCTAAAACATTAGCTTGTGTACCTTCTTGACGAATGTGATTATAGACGTTTAGTGCGGCTTTGTTTGCCGCGCGGAAAGCAGAAAGTGGATAAAGCACTAAACCAACGCCAGCCGCTTTTAATTCCTCCACAGTATACATCTTGATCATACCGAATTCCGTTATATTCGCTAGTACTGGAATACCTGTAGCATCGACAAATTTTTGGTAGAAACTCAAATCAGGCACTGCTTCAGCAAAAATGAAATCTGCCCCTGCTTCTTTATACGCAATAGCGCGTTCTAAAGTGCGCTCTAAACCTTCATTGGCGAAAGCATCTGTACGAGCTCCAATCACGAAATGCTCATCTGTACGAGCATCAACAGCCGATTTAATGCGGTCTACCATCTCTTGCATGCTTACCACCTCTTTCCCTGGGCGGTGTCCACAGCGCTTTGCACCTACTTGATCTTCTATATGTAAGGCAGCTGCCCCAGCTTTAACTAAGGATTTTACCGTTCTAGCTACGTTAAATGCCGATGGACCAAATCCCGTGTCAACATCTACCATTAGCGGTAAATCACATATGTTGGTAATGCGTTGTACATCAATTAAAACGTCTTCTAACGTGGTAATACCCAAATCTGGTACACCTAATGATCCCGCTGCAACACCTCCTCCTGATAAATAAATAGCATTAAATCCTGCTTGTTGTGCTAATAACGCATGATTGGCATTGATAGCTCCAACAATTTGTAGGGGACTTTCCTTCTGCATCGCCTCCCTAAATCGTAATCCGGGAGAATTGAAATTGTTTGTTTTGTTCATTCTTATGGTTGTTAATAATCTAAATCTTTTTATCTTCTCTCAATCAAAACGCCTAAAGTGTCGCTGTAGTCAGCTCCCCTTCTTTTATACCTCCATCCCAGTCATAATGGGACTTTAATCTGCTTTGATTTTATAAATATAAAACTATTTATATCTGATAAATATATGAATATTTTTATTGAAATCATTTTTATATCCAAATTTATATAGGATATAGTCAGCTAACGAAAAGTTAAATCCTATTAATTAGACAAAATAGGGTAGAAATTAAACCTTTATTAACAAGAAATGATATTTTATAGGACTTAAAAATGCAGAATTCTAATAAAAAAAAATTAGTAAATACCGACGACCTATGGGAATGGAGCGAATATTATTGACGACAAAGCAAAAGGGCAAACCACGTGCATCCTTACATTCGGCCGTATTGCGATCTTGTATATCGCATTCTTACGTTTTAATCCGAATTCAATATACTGATATTAATGCGTTTATCTCAATAAAAAAGTTTATTTAACTGTTAAATAAATCGCCAGGTGGAAATTGTACGTGCATAGTGAGTCAATTTTCCAGCATACCCTCGGGATAGGCATGAGCTCCGTTGGGATTTTGAGAAGAAAAGGTGGAAACATACAGCCGAATTCCACTGCTTTAGCTGTGTAAAGCACACCTAAACAATCGGTTTAGTCCAAAAGCAAAAAGCACCTGACAATCAGGTGCTTTTGCTTTTATTAGTAGATACGAATCTTTATTTTACTAAGTAAATACCATTTTCTTTGATCTCTATTTTCTTTTCCTTATAGAGTCCGCCAATGGCCTTTTTAAACATCTTCTTGCTCATGTTGAGCACTGTTTTAATGTCTTCTGGGTGACTGTTGTCCGATAGCCCTAAAAAGCCATTATTCTCTTCTAAAGCCACTAAAATCTGTGCTGCTCCATCGCTGATTGCTTCTACACCTACGCGTGTACGAGAAACGTCAATTTTACCATCAGGTCGAATCATTTTGATATACCCCAAAATACGGTCACCCGTTCTCAAGTCTTCAAAAACTTCATTTTTATACATCAACCCTTTGTGTTTTTCATTAATGATGACATTAATTCCCAAATCCGTGATATGTGAAACGACTAATTCGACTTCCTCTCCTACTTGAACCGTAATTTCATCATTGCTCAAGAACTGATTTAGACGACTAGACCCCACTAAACGATTCGACTTTTCGTCCAACATCATATAAACCAGGTAATAATTGCCTTCTTTCATCGGGCGGGCTTGCTCCGCAAAGGGAACAAAGAGATCTTTTTCTAATCCCATATCCAAAAAGGCACCAAATTGATTGATGAAACTCACTTTCAACAACGCAAATTCATTGCAGTAAATAAGAGGTTCTAAAGTTGTAGCAACAGGTCGTTCTTCCTGATCTAAGTAAACAAAAACTACAAGCTCATCCTCTACTTCTATATTTTTAGGTACGTATTTGTTTGGCAATAGAATATCGGTTTCTCCATCAGTTAAATACAAACCAATGCTCGTTTTTCTTGCCACTTTTAACGTATTATCATGTCCAATTTTAATCATACTGATTAGATTTTTTACTAATATTTGAATTCTAGATCAAAGAGTTCTTTCATGTATTGCATGGCAGGATTTAGTTCGATGAACCGAACTAACTTATCTTCTTTATCTAGTATTTTCTTTTGAATTTTTACTTCTTCGTTGACGATAATTTCAATTTCCAACTCGTAATTACTCAACTTTTTGCGCAAATAGTTAACGAGGTCGAATTTATTCTCATCGAAGCTCAATTTAGATCCTTCATTCGGCATTTCTAATGAAACCGATGTTCCCTTCAGAACTGGAGGTACCATCCCCATTAAGGACGACATTAGCATAAAGCCCGATCGAGCTAATTTTTCTGCGTATTTGTTCCACTCCTCCATCAGCTGTTCATAGGTAAAAGGCTCTTTAGGTAAGTCATCTGGATTGACCACTTTTTTCTCTAAAGACATTTCCATTTCCTTACGCGCGCGAATACTCGACAACGAAAGGGCGGATACTTTTTTCTCAGCTAGTGGAGTTGGTTGTCCGAAATCCAAATCAGCTAAAGGCAATGGCTCGGCGCTTGTTTCCACAGGTGCGGCTACTTCTGCTACAGGAAGAGGCTCTGATTCACTTGGCATAGCCACAGCTGGCGCTACAGGTAGTGGCTGAGATGCTGCTTGTGTCAATTGTCCTTCCTTCTCTTGTGGTGAAAATTCAAGAACAGGCTCTACTTGCCTTGTCTCTTGAACCGAAACCAGTTGTTCAACTTCTGGGGCAACTTCGACCTGAGTTTGCTGAGAGTTAACCGTAGAATTTTGAGGCAACTGCGGAAGAGCTGAAGCCGTTAAATCAATGGTTTCGAGTACAGTAGGGGGAATTATGAAAGATTTATCTTTTTTTTTTCGCCTTCATAAGATAAAGACGCTAATTTCATTAAACACAATTCAACCAATAATCGCTGATTCTGACTGGCTTTATATTTCAAATCTGCTTCATTTGCCAAGTCAATCGCTTCGAGTAGTAAACCAACACTTGCTTTTTTAGCCTGTTCGTCAAACAATTGACGCCCGTGCTCCCCTACTTCCAACAAGGAAGCGGTTTCTGGAGTTTTACACACCATTAAGTTTCTGAAGTGTGAGGCTAATCCAGCAATAAAGTGCTGTGCATCAAACCCTTTAGCTAAGATAGCGTCAAAAGACGTCAGCAAAGCCGGAATATTATTGGCTAAGATCAAATCCGTTACGCGAATATAGTACTCAAAATCAAGCACATTGAGGTTTTCTGCAACCGCTTGTCGCGTAAGATTTTTTCCACAATACGATACTACACGGTCAAAAATAGACAAAGCATCACGCATGGCACCATCTGCTTTTTGTGCAATGATACGCAAGGCATCGCTTTCATAAGTAATTCCTTGGCTATTAGCTACTAAAGCGAGGTGATCGGCTGCATCAGCTATGGTAATGCGCTTGAAATCAAATATCTGACAACGCGACAATATCGTTGGAATGATCTTGTGTTTTTCTGTTGTTGCTAAAATAAAAATAGCGTGACGAGGCGGTTCTTCCAATGTCTTCAAAAACGCATTAAAAGCAGCCGTTGACAACATGTGAACCTCGTCTATAATATAGACTTTGTACTTTCCCGTTTGGGGCGGGATACGCACTTGATCGATTAAGTTTCTGATGTCATCGACAGAGTTATTCGACGCCGCATCCAACTCAAAAACATTAAAGGTAAAGTCTTCGGTTGGATCGTCATAACCGACCTGATTTATTTTACGAGCCAAAATACGCGCACAAGTAGTCTTCCCTACTCCTCTCGGCCCTGTAAACAACAACGCCTGTGCCAAGTGATTGCTCTCTATAGCATTTACTAAGGTATTGGTAATGGCTTGTTGTCCTACAACTTCTTGAAAAGTTTGCGGTCTATATTTTCTTGCTGATACGATAAATTGTTCCATAAAATCACTATTACTGCAAAGGTAGCTTAATTTTTATAAAGCCAAAATTATTCCCTTAATTCAATTGGAAAAAACTCTTGTTCTGAAACCTTGAGCTTCCACATTTTTCTCAAAGCATTGAAGTCAATCTTCTCTTTTCCTGCACTGTATTCCAATTGATAGTTGAAGAACAAGTATTGCAATTGTGTTTCGAGATAAAAATCCTGTAAATCACTATCGGGATGAAATTCTGATTTTAAATCTAAATTGAAGGTTTTAGCCGTTGTATTGGACCAAAAAGCAGTCCATCCACTTCTAAATTCTTTGATTAACGCAAAGGTAGTTTCTCCAGTTTCCCGATGAATGAGTTTTAATAACACCTGACCATCTTTACGAGATAATTTCTTTAATCGCTCTTTAAATTGGCCTTCTAAATATTTTTGTGAACGCTTGATATATTGTCTTCGTTGCCTATTGTTTTCTAATTTCTCTAGATTTTCATTCAATATCATCAGATTTTCCGCCGTGGCACGTGCATAGGGATATACCCTGCGAATGCGATTGCGCAGAATATTCATATCCTGACGATAGCGTTCTTCTTTTTCATTTGTTCCTATGTATATTTCTGGAATACTGTACTTTAAAGTGTCAGCATCTTCTTCAATACTCGGTATAAGTGCGGGCACTGCCTTTAAAGGCTCTTCCTGACCATACACAACAGGCACAACAAAGAGTAGTAGAAAATAGAAATAAAGCTTTTTCATGTGTTAAAAATATAACCAAATGTAAAGAATTTGATTGAGTATTCACTAGCGAATCAGTACATTCGTATAAAAATTAATGATGGATAAAAATACAATATTAAATCGGGAATCGCTTGCTTTTTTAGAATCGTATTTGAACAATGCTTCTCCGACAGGACATGAGTATGAAGGTCAGAAACTATGGATAGATTATTTGCGTCCCTATGTAGATACTTTTATCACGGACACCTATGGCAATGCAGTGGGCGTCATTAATCCAGATGCACCTTATAAAGTGGTAATTGAAGGTCATGCGGATGAGATCTCTTGGTATGTCAAATACATTACGGATACTGGTTTTATTCACGTGGTTCGCAATGGAGGCAGCGATCACATGATTGCCCCATCAAAACGCGTTCACATCCACACAGCTAATGGAATTGTGGAGGGTGTATTCGGCTGGCCAGCCATTCACATCCGCAATAGAGCGGGAAAAGAGGAATCACCAAAAATCGAAACAAACTTTATCGATGTGGGCTGTGACACTAAACAAGAGGTATTAGACCTAGGTATTCACATTGGTTGTGTGATAACATATCCCGATACTTTTACAGTACTAAACAACAAACGCTGGGTTTGCAGGGCGTTAGACAACCGCATTGGCGGATTTATGATCGCTGAAGTAGCGCGTTTGCTAAAAGAAAATAAAAAAGAATTGCCTTTTGGACTGTATATCGTCAATGCGGTACAAGAAGAAGTGGGCTTGCGCGGGGCAGAAATGATTACGCAAACACTAAAGCCCAATGTAGCAATCGTAACCGATGTATGCCATGATTCGAATACACCCATGGTGGACAAGAATATCGAAGGAGATAACACCATCGGACAAGGACCGGTTATTGCTTATGCGCCTGCGGTACAAAATAAATTGCGCGAGTTAATTGAACAAACGGCATCAACCAACCACATCCCTTTTCAACGCAATGCCTTATCCCGTGTAACTGGAACGGATACAGATGCTTTTGCCTACAGCAATGGCGGAGTAGCTTCGGCTTTGATTTCGTTGCCATTGCGCTATATGCACACCACAGTAGAAATGATTCACAGACAGGATGTGGAACACACCATTCAATTGATTTATCATACCTTACTACAAATCGAAAACGGAGAGACTTTTTCGTATTTTAACTAGTGAGTGGTGAGTGGTGAGTGGTGAGTGGTGAGTGGTGAGTGGTGAGTGGTGAGTGGTGAGTGGTGAGTGGTGAGTGGTGAGTGGTGAGTG
>NZ_JACAKI010000072.1:0-510 GCF_030326445.1 Myroides sp. DF42-4-2 | reverse complement strand
GACGAGCAAAGAGCGACGAGCAAAGAGCGACGAGCAAAGAGCGACGAGCAAAGAGCGACGAGCAAAGAGCGACGAGCAAAGAGCGACGAGCAAAGAGCGACGAGCAAAGAGCGACGAGCAAAGAGCGACGAGCAAAGAGCGACGAGCAAAGAGCGACGAGCAAAGAGCGACGAGCAAAGAGCGACGAAATCTGTGCGGTTTATCTCACCTAGTTTATATTTGTTTTGGTGTTCGATGAATATATCTCACCTAGTTTATATTGGTTTTGGTGTTCGATGAATCTTCACTTCGTGCGGTTTGTTATTCGCGCGGTTTGCACGGTTTGTTTAGTCTCTTCATTTGTAAGATAATTGTGCTTTACAACGATCGAAGAGCAAAGAGCAAAGAGCGACGAGCAAAGAGCGACGAAATCTTACCACTATTCACCACTCACTATGTACGTCCCTGACATAGGTTGACCATAAAAAATCAATTTTCCTATGAAAGTTAACGTTCAACAAATCAAAAAAA
>NZ_JACAKI010000071.1:0-532 GCF_030326445.1 Myroides sp. DF42-4-2 | reverse complement strand
ATCCAGAAATATTGATAGGAATATGATTGATCGATTAGCTGCTTGTCAATTTATAAAACAGCAACAAAACGTATTAATTACTGGTAGTACAGGAGTAGGAAAAAGTTATATTGCTTCTGCAATTGGTTATCAAGCTTGTATGTTAGGATATAAAGTCATGTACTTTAGTATCAATAAACTATTCTCTAAATTAAAGATGGCTAAAGGAGATGGTTCTTTTTCTAAGGAAATAGATCGAATTGAAAAACAAGACCTAATTATATTAGATGATTTTGGATTACAACCCTTAGACAATCTTAAAAGACAAGATTTTATGGAAATTATTGAAGATCGCCATGGTAAGAGATCTACAATTATAGCTTCACAACTTCCCATTGAAACATGGCATGATATAATTGGAGAACAAACTATAGCTGACGCTATTTTAGATAGAATGGTACATAATTCTATTAGAATTGAACTTCATGGGGAGTCTTTAAGAAGTAAAAATACATTAGCAAAAATTCAACAAAACTCTATTAAATAACTATAC
>NZ_JACAKI010000070.1:0-535 GCF_030326445.1 Myroides sp. DF42-4-2 | reverse complement strand
CCTTATTTAAGACCTCCTTATAATATTTGAAGTCGTTGTAAGATTAAAAAATCTAAATATGATATTAGCAGTAGATGTGTACTACTACGAGACTGGGGCAAAGGTAGTAGGTGTTTTGTTTGAATCTTTTGATTCAAAAGCTCCTATAGATATTATAGAAAAGTTGTTACCTCTACAGAAAGAGTATGAGCCAGGAGCTTTCTATAAAAGAGAGCTACCATGTATTTTAGAATTGGTAAATACGCTTAATCGAGAGTACATTGAATTGATTATAGTAGATGGTTATGTTTATTTAGATGACCATAAAAAAAAGGGATTGGGTAGTTATGTATTTGAAGCTTTAGACACTAAAATACCTGTAATAGGTGTAGCTAAGTCATATTTTTTTACTTCTGCTCAGCTTGTAGCGCAGGTCTATAGAGGAGAAAGTAAAAAGCCTTTATATGTCTCAGCAGTTGGTATTGAATTGAATAAAGCAAAAGAATATATCCAACAAATGCATGGAGAGTATAGAATGCCTTATTTATTAAAACTA
>NZ_JACAKI010000006.1:0-149561 GCF_030326445.1 Myroides sp. DF42-4-2 | reverse complement strand
GCCGGTGTAGCTCAGTTGGCTAGAGCAGCTGATTTGTAATCAGCAGGTCGTGGGTTCGAGTCCCTCCATCGGCTCAATATTTTAATCGTCCTTTTAGGCAATCTAAATTGCCGGTGTAGCTCAGCTGGCTAGAGCAGCTGATTTGTAATCAGCAGGTCGTGGGTTCGAGTCCCTCCATCGGCTCAAAAGCTTCCTATTCTTAGGAAGCTTTTTTGCTTTTACCTCTTTCCTATCCCGTAAATCAACTAGATGCTGTAAGCACCTGCCCCAAAAATTGACACTTTACGACTATTTATTAAAATAGCACTGTATTTATTTGTTATTCGTTGCAAAAGATTGTTTAAATTTAGAATCATGTAACAAGAGTGTAATTCTCTATTGACTAAGTATTCTAAACTATGATATCCTTGTTTTTCGAATCAGAATGGATTATTTATTGGGAAGTGGTCTACTTCATAATCGCAATTCTCGTTGCGATTCGAATTATCTATGATACGGATTCCATCTCGAAAACCCTAGCCTACCTATTGCTAGTTTTTTTCGTGCCTATCTTTGGAATCATCTTTTACTTCTCCTTTGGTATCAACTACCGAAGAAGAAAGATGTATTCTAAAAAACTAATCGCCAACGATAATTATGGAGAGCGCTTGTACAAACGCCTTAGTGAGATCCATCTCGATTTAAAACAACAAGGGCATCCCATCATTGATAAACATCGCTCTTTTGTGAACCTATTGTCTAATTCCATCGTAGGTGAAGGACCTCTTCTAGTTGATAATGATGTGGAGCTCCTGCAAAATGGAGAAGCCTTTTTTCCGCGTTTACTCGAGGATATCAAAGCAGCAAAACACCATATTCACCTTGAGTATTACATTTATGAAAATAATGAAATAGGTAGAGAAATCGCCGAATTGCTAAAAATTAAAGCCAAAGAAGGAGTGGAGGTACGCTTTATTTACGACGATTTTGGAAGTAGAAGCATCCGCAAAAATATAGTCAAAGATTTACGTGCAAATGGTATACAAGCCTTCGCGTTTAACAAGATTATTCTTCTGGCTTTAGCCAATCGACTCAACTACCGCAATCACCGTAAAATCGTGGTGATAGACGGACAAATTGCCTATACAGGGGGGATAAATATATCCGATCGCTATGACAATAGCAGAAAAGCAGAAAACGACTTCTTTTGGCGCGATACCCATATCCGTATAGAAGGGAGTGGCGCTTATGGATTGCAACACGTGTTTTTGACCGATTGGAATTTTTGTAGCAAAGAAAATCTCAGCTTCAGCGCCGATTATTTCCCTAAAATTCACTTGGGTAAACAAAAAACCTTGCCCGTTCAAGTAATCGCTTCAGGCCCCGATTCTGACGTGCCTTCTATTCTATTTAGCGTCCTTCAAGCTATACAGGAAGCTGAACGTGAGATTTGTATTACAACGCCTTACTATATTCCAGATGAATCCCTACAACTAGCTATCAAAATGGCCGTACTTAGCGGAAAAAAAGTCAAATTATTACTGCCAGGAATTACTGATTCTTTGACTGTTAAATTAGCCTCTGAATCGTATTTTCAAGAACTTCTAGAATCCGGAGTAGAAATATTCTTGTATAAAAAAGGATTTATACACGCCAAAACTTGGGTTATCGATTCTGGTATTTGCTCAGTAGGAACCTGTAATTTGGATCATCGCAGTTTCGATTTGAACTTCGAAGTAAATGTTGTACTCTACGATATGGATTTCGCCAAGCAAATGCGCGATATGTTTGAACAAGATTGTAAAGACTCTATTCAACTCAAATTAGAACGCTGGAATAAACGATCAAAATGGCATCGCCTTAAAAATAGCTTTTTGCGCTTGTTGTCTCCTTTACTTTGATGGAACTGCAAACCCAAAACCAAGTCAAGGAATGGTGAATATTAATAAAAAACGCGACCAGAAAATCGGAGTGAATGTTTTCTTTGCGCGTTTTGTCAATAACCGTATTCCAACTAGTAACCATAAAAAAAGGGTTCCTTTTCCAAGGAACCCTTTTTTCGTAATAATTGAAGTCTTGTATAGGAATTTAGAATAATCCTCCTGCACCACCACTTTGTTTTGTGTTGGTATCTCTATACTTTCTTTGCAAGGAACGTCCTTTTCCGCCACCAAATGTATAGTTTACACCAATATACACAGATTGACTTTCCCAAGTGAATTCACCTGTTGAAGGATAAGGATATTTTGTTTTGTACTTGTACGACATCGTATTGAAGATATCGTTGAATCGGAAGCTAATACTTAATTTGTTATTTAGTAAAGCATAGCGCGCACCAGCGTCAATTTTGTACATTTCTTCTGCGTCTGATGTAATTCCGTCAACCCCTCCTCTATAAAATCCAAATAAGTTAAAGCGAAGGTTTTTTGTTGCTTTGAAGTTACTGTTTAAACGCGCATTGAAAGCATTTGCCGTGATATCGCGCAATACAGTATTCATTGTGCCTGTAGCATCCAATTGAGATACAAATCCCGTTTGTTTAATGCTAGAAAAATCGATGGCAGGTTGCATATCCCACCATGGAGTAACAATAATGTTAGCAGAAACTTCAAAACCATAAGCGTCGTTTGATTTGTAGTTGTCAAAAGTCATCAACAAAGCATTAGGGTTATCATTTTCTGGATCGTCGTAGATCACGTGATTAATTTCGTGGTTTATGCGTCTATAGTAAACGCCAGCAGTAATGCTGCTTCTTTTAGCAAATAAGCGCGTATAGTTTAATTCAACAGAATTGGTAAACTGCGGTTTTAGTTCTGGATTTCCTACCATAGTCATTAATGGCGTAGAGAATTGGCGAACTGGATTTGTTTGTCTTACTCCAGGGCGATCAACACGACGGCTATAGCTCACGTTAAACATATCGTTATCTGTAAGGTTATATCCCAAGTAAACAGAAGGATAAAGCGTTACATAATCATCCTTAAACGTTGAGTTTCCATCCAATTTTGAATCCACTCTATAGCTCTCTACTCTAGTTCCTACTTGGTAGTTGAATTTTCCTAAGGTTTGGCCAAATGTCGCATAAGCAGAAAAAATATCTTGATCATACTTATTGTCTATGTGTTTTTGGCTGATTGGAATTAAGGGATTGTTTGAGGTGAAGCTATTATCAGCTCTTGAGATTCGCGCTTCCGCCCCTAGTTCTAATTTCGTATGATCGTTTAATGGATTTACGTAGTCAATGTTTAACGTCGACAAGGTGTTCTCGTCTTTGTTGCCATCTTGATATGGTAAGTCGTTGGCTATTCCCAATTTGGTCAAATAGTCACCGTCCATGTCCGATTTGTTGATGTTGTGATTCATTTCAACATCTAGTGTATGTCCTTTTTTAGCGAATAAGTGTTTATACGCTAAATTGTAGGTGCTGAACGTATTTTTATTGTCGTAAAAGGTTTTTTGAAAAATATCCTCAAAGGATTGATCTGGATAAATAGTTGACGTTTTTAAATCAACACTGTGTTTGTTTGTACTTTGATTGGTGTAAAAAGACAACGTATTTTGATCGTTAATATAGTAATCAACCCCAACCTTATACAAAATATTCTTGTTGGTATTTAGCATATTAATCGATGTTGGCGAAAGAATATCCTCGCGAAACATAGTCCCGTCATTTTTCGATTTTCCGTCAGAATAACTCGCATTTCCAAAAAAGTTTAATTTGCCTTTTCTGTAGTTTAAGTTTAAAGAAGTGGTCGATTGAATATTTTTAGCAATGGTTACACCGCTGTCAATAGAACCATTAAAACCATCAGCTGTATTTTTGTGTAAAACAATATTGATGATTCCCGACATTCCTTCAGGATTGTATTTTGCACTTGGATTCGTGATTAATTCGATGCTCTTAATTGAAGTAGAGGGAATTTGTTTAAGTAATTGCTCTGCCGACATATTTGTTGGTCTTCCGTCTAATAAGATGCGAACATTTTCATTTCCTCTTAAAGAGATCTTGCCGTCTTTATCCACGTTAACAGAAGGGATATTATTCATAATGTCAGAAGCCGTAGCACCAACAGTAGTTAAATCTTTACCCACAGTAATGACTTTTCGGTCAATTTTTTGTTCGATAGTCGATCGTTCCGCTACGATGTTTACATCGGCTAAAGTAGTCGATTCCGCCTCAAGGTATATAGTACCAAGATCGGTAGCACTTTTTAAGGTGATTTCTTTGTGAAAAGGAGTGTAGCCTATAAATTGAATGTCCAAGTTATAGGTGTCAGCGGTAGCCGTAATTGCAAAAGAACCGTTATCTGTAGTCATTCCTCCCGTAATAACAGCATCTCCTTTTTTTAAGGTAATGGTCGCATAAGGAATACCTTCATTAAGTTTTTTGTCAAACACGCGTCCTGATATTTTTACAGAACCTTGGGCGTAGACTCCACAAAGGGAAAGTAAAAAAAACAATAAAGTTAGTTTTGTATTCATTTGATTAGTTGAATTAAGTTTTTTTGTCTACCCTAATAGACTGAGAATCGTTACTTTTGTTACAAGCTAACACCTAAAAAAAATATAAAAAAGAAATGTAATCATTGTAAGGTATTGATTGTTAGTATTTTGATTCTTATTTAGAAAAAATATAAATATATGAGGTATACTGTTTTTTGTGGATCGAGTGCGGGTAGCAAAGTAGAATATATGGCAAGTGCGAAGGCTTTAGGTGCCGCTTTGGCAAAAAAGCAAATTGGCGTTGTGTATGGAGGTGCAAAAGTTGGGTTAATGGGGGCAATTGCCGATGGAGCTTTGTCGCATGGAGGTGAGGTTATTGGCGTATTGCCTCATTTTTTAGCAGATGTAGAATTGGGACATACGGGACTAACGTCGCTCTATCACGTGGATACGATGCACGAACGCAAAGCAAAAATGGATGAATTATCCGATGGGATTATCGCTTTACCAGGGGGATATGGTACCCTAGAAGAGTTCTTTGAAGTTTTGACTTGGGGACAATTAGGTTTGCACAAAAAGCCAATTGCACTGTACAATGTGGCAGGATTTTACAATCCGTTGATGCTAATGATTGATAGTATGGTAGAACAGGGGTTCCTCAAAAAAGAAAATAAAGAAATGATCATTATCTCAGACGATATTGACGCGCTATTACAACAAATGATTCAGTATGAAGCACCAAAAGTAGGCAAGTGGATAGCAAAGGATCAACCAGTCTAACTGTGCTAAAAAAAGATTAAAAACAGTTTTTTTCGGACTTTTTTTCGTATTTTACCTACTCAAGTATGAATAAACGTTAAAAATGGAAAAAAACAATAATAATATAGCGATACTCGTCGATGGCGATAACGCACAAGCAAAATTATTAGAGAATATTTTAGCGGAAGTATCGAAATACGGCAAAGTTACCATTCGCCGTATTTATGGAGATTGGACTACCCCGCAAATGAATAGTTGGAAAGACTTGCTCAATGATTTGTCTTTTTCACCCATTCAAAAATTCAACTATACCTCAGGGAAAAATTCAACAGACAGTTCGTTGATTATTGACGCCATGGATATTTTACACGATAAAATGGTCGATGGTTTTTGTATTGTCTCTAGCGATAGTGACTATACTGGATTGGCGAAACGAATCCGAGAGGAAGGAATTTTTGTGATGGGAATAGGGGAAAAGAAAACACCTAATGCCTTTGTACAGTCTTGTGAGATTTTTACCTATTGCGAAACGTTAACGCCCAAACCTGTAAAAGCAGAAAAGAGTATCAGTCAAGAGAAAAAACAAGTGATAGAAGAGGAAGATGATACTCTTACGATCACCAAAAAAGAAATGCGTTTGATTGATCGCGCTTTTGATATGTCAGTGTATGAAGAAGTAGAAGCGTATATTTCTACTGTAGGTAATAACCTTCGTAAACTAGATCCTAGTTTTGACTCTCGTGATTACGGGTTTAGAAACCTGACTGAAATGTTTAAACACTTAAAAACCTATGAGGTTATCAATAACAATGTAAAAGGGTTGAATCACCCCTTGGTCAAGAAGAAATAAAGAGAATATATCAATAAAAAAGGTCAGCATTGCTGACCTTTTTATGTTTTACGCTATTTGTTTTTTTGCTGTCATATTCTTTATGATAGAAAGCAAAATATAAAGCAAGATAATCAGTGGAATTGCCAAGTAGTGCAGTACAATTAACAAGAGGATTGATGCTGCAACAAATCCCAACTGTAATTTATAAGCCCCTATGTTTTTAGGGTCTATTTTTAGTGAAAACAACGGTAATTCTGCATTCATAATATAGGCACTCAATACGCTGATAATCACTAATACATAGGGATTACTCAAGAAAGAGATCACCGCTTCAGAATTAGTTGTACTAACAATAAGAGGTAAACTCAAAATGAAGAGCGCATTCCCCGGTGTAGGCAATCCGATAAACGAATCTGTTTGTCGGGTGTCAATATTGAATTTCGCTAGTCGATAGGCTGCGCCCAAAGTGATGAGGAAACCGATATACGGAACAATAGCCATGTAGTATGTCTCTGGTGTCAAATTGTATGGCCCTTGAGTTTCCTGAATATTGGCCAATTGTTTGTAAATAATTAATCCAGGAACCACTCCACTGGTTACCATATCCGCTAAGGAATCCAATTGAAGTCCTAATTCGCTTTTTACTTGAAGAATTCGAGCTAAGAATCCGTCCCAATAGTCAAAGAAAATACCAATACACACCCATATAAAAGCCATGAGAATATTATCGTCAAATGCATATATACAAGCGATTAGTCCTGAAAGGAGGTTCAATAAAGTAATGAAATTTGGAATATGTTTTTTCATGTAAGCTATATTTAGGTCTTGATCTAGGTTATAAAGATAAACGTTAATTTCCTAAAGCAAAGGTATTATAAACTTACAAATAATAATATCGTCCTCGCCTTTTAGTTTTTTACTATTTTTACAACTTAGTAAGAATAATAAAAAGATGTTTGTGAAAAAACTAACATTCGGTACATTGCTCTTTTGTGTTGGATTTGCTACCCATGCCCAGAAAGCGAGAAAATATTCCAATGAGTTCTTAAATATTGGAGTAGATGCTGTTGCTATGGGAATGGCAAATAGCGTGGTATCTTCTACGGCCGATGTAAATGCCGTATATTGGAATCCTGCGGGATTAATGCGATTGGAAGACCAGCAAATATCCCTAATGCACGCAAGTTACTTTGCCAATATTGCGCAATATGATTATGGAGCATTTGCGATGCCTTTGGATGAAAAAAGTGCTTTGGGATTTTCGATCATCCGCTTTGGGGTGGATGATATCATGAATACGACCGAACTAATCGATCAACACGGAAATATTGATTATAATCGCATCAGCCTATTTTCCGCGGCAGATTACGCCTTTGTATTGTCTTATGCGCGAAATACACCCATTGAAGGACTAACCTATGGGGTGAATGCCAAAGTAGTACGCCGTGTAATTGGAAAATTTGCCGATTCTTGGGGATTTGGATTTGATGCTGGGATACAATATAAAACCAAGTCCGATTGGATGTTTGGAGTCATGGCTAGAGACATTACAACGACCTATAACATGTGGAGCATCAATAAAAAAGAGTACAGCAAAGTACAAGAAGCCGTAGAGGGGATGAATCAAGAACTACCCGAAACGACTGAAATTACCTTGCCTAAACTGCAAATGGGGGTCTCAAAAAACGTACAACTGTCTCGTGATTTGAACCTGTTAGCAGCCTTAGCACTACACGTAGAATTTGCGGAAACCAATGCGGTAATCTCCAGTGGTTCTATGAGTATGACGCCCTCTTTAGGAGTTGAATTTGGCTATGCCAATTTGGTTTTTGTGCGTGGAGGTGTCGGCAACTTTCAAAATAATAGACAAATGGACAACACCCAAAAAACAGAGTTTCAACCCAATATTGGTGTGGGATTCCACTATAAAGGGATTCAAGTGGATTACGCGCTAACAGATATTGGCGATCAAAGTGCTGCCATCTATTCAAATGTCTTCTCATTAAAATTAGATTTAGGAATTTTTAGAAAATAAAAAGATGAAAAAAATAGTCGCGTTGCTTTTTGCAGTGCTCTTGGTCCAACTAAGCTATGGAAGTCCAACCGAACGAATATTGTCTAACAAAGCAAGAATTAGCGTCTTGACGTGTGGAACAGGAAAAGAGCTCTACGCTTTGTTTGGACATACAGCCATTCGAGTATACGATCCCGCACAGGGGATAGATCGCGTGTATAATTATGGTCTTTTTGATTTTCGAACGCCTAATTTCTACGGTAAATTCGTTAAAGGAGATTTACTCTATTTTGTAGGTTATGACGATTATGAGCGCTTCGTCATGAATTATGCCTATGATAATCGCTCCGTGGTCGAGCAAGAATTAAACCTCTCCCATACACAAAAACAAAAGGTGTGGAACAACTTAAACCAATCGTTAAAAGAAGAAAACCGCTATTATATTTATAAATTTATCGACCAAAATTGTACCACTAAGGTAGTCGATGTTCTAAACGATGTATTGCCAACGCCTGTAGAAATTAGCGTTGAAGGCAATACCGCCACCTATCGAACAATTTTAAATACCTATTTAAAAGATCGCTATTTCGAAATGTTGGGCATTAATTTAATTTTCGGTAATAAAGTCGATCACCCCTCTAATTTGTTGTTTTTACCTGATAAATTTCAATTGGGGTTGACACAGACTAAAAACGCTGATCTACCTTTAGTTCAAGATGAAATTACAGTTTTTCAAGCAGAGCAAACGGAGAACTATGTATGGTGGAATACCTATTGGTTTGCTTCTTTACTCGTGCTTTTTTTGATGGGATTAGCCGTAAATAACGTGGTGCGATCTGTTTATTTCATCCTTTTTGGCTTGTTAGGATGTTTTTTCTTTTTAGTAGGTTTTTATTCTCTTCATGGAGAATTGTTGTGGAATAATGTGGTTTTTTTATGTAATCCTTTGTTGATTTTGATTCCGTTTGTTAAAAACTTAAATAAAATTAAGTCTATATTAGGTATTATTGTTGTCATATTGTTAATTTTATATATTGTATTGAATCTTTATTCAGAAAAATTAATAATAACCTTACCTTTGTACCTGTTAACTCTTGTAACTTTATTTTTGGAATTTAAGCCAGTTTTACAAAATAGAGTGAAGAATAAATAGTAGACTATGTTTTCTTTTTTTAAATCAAAACCTATTTTAAAAGATTTAATTCCCGATAACTATGTGGATATTCACTCGCATTTGATTTATGGAATTGACGATGGTGCCCAAACCATTGAGGATACGCGAACTATTATTAAAGCGATGCAGCAGATGGGATTTGACCAAGCGATTGCTACCCCGCACACAACCCCATTAGTTTGGGAAAATACAAGAGAAGGTATTTTAAATCAGTACAAAAAGGTACAGGAAGAATTACCTACAGAATCAAAAGCAATCGAATTACGTGTCGCTTCTGAGTACATGATGGATGAAACCTTACTGCCTCGCATCGAAAATAAAGAGTTGCTAACGTTAAAGAAGGACTATGTACTGGTGGAGATGTCGTACATGAATCCGCCTATTCAATTGATGGATATTTTGTTTCAGCTAAAGTCAAACGGATACGACATTGTTTTAGCTCATCCAGAGCGCTATAATTTTTACCATCAAAATACAGCTATGTATAAGAAGTTAAAGAAAGCGGGTTGTCTCTTTCAAATGAATTTGCTTTCCGCAACCGGTTACTATGGTAAACACGTTCTAGAAGCAGCTAATTTTTTATTGTCGAATGGATTAATCGATTTCGTTGGATCAGATATTCACCACGAAAAACACATCAAAGGATTTGAAGCTAAAGTAGAGGTGAAGGGAATTGAATTCTTTACCCAAGCGATAAGCAATAATCAAGAATTTAGAAAGTAAAACACATAGATATAAAAAAAAAGCCACTCGTCTGAGTGGCTTTTTTTTTATATGAGTAAGAAATTACTTATCAGTTACTTCTCCTTTTATTCTCAATGGAACTGTTCCATTTTCATAGTTTATCGCATTAGATTCAACCGTAATTGTACGGCTAATTCTACCAATACTCATGTTGTATTTTACATCGATTTTTCCTTTTTTACCTGGCATAATAGGCTCTGTTGGTTTAGAAGGAACTGTACATCCACATGTAGAACGTACGTTTGTGATGATCAATGGTTGATCACCTGTGTTGGTGAATTCGAAGGTACGTAATCCATCGTCTTGTCCTCTAACCACTGTACCGTAATCGATAGTGTTGTTTTCAGCGGCAAATTGAATTTTTGGACCACTTTGAGCGAATGATAAAGCACTAGATAATACTAATGCGAATACTGCTATTAAATTTTTCATTACTATAACTTTTTGTTGTTTTGTAAAATTAGAAACTTTTCGAAAACTCGCAAATTTTTTTACCTATTCGATTTTAGATAAACTTTTATAATTGACGAGTAATAATTACTTTTGTACAACACAAAGATAATGAAAACTAAGGTTACAAAGAATGAAAAAAACTTTTTTTCTGCCAAGCAACTAGATGTTTTGTCTTTTTTTAATAATTAAATTATAGAATAATGGTAATTCCTGCACAATTTGACGCAAAGCTAGTAGAGCAAAAATGGTATCAGTATTGGATGGAAAATAATTTTTTCCGATCTATACCAGATGAAAGACAGCCGTACACCATTGTAATACCTCCACCAAACGTAACTGGAGTATTGCATATGGGGCATATGTTGAACGTTACAATTCAAGATGTATTAATTCGTCGCGCCCGTTTAAAAGGGTTAAACGCATGTTGGGTCCCGGGAACGGATCACGCATCTATTGCAACTGAAGCCAAAGTCGTCGCTAAATTGAGAGAGCAGGGAATCAATAAAAACGACTTAACTAGAGAAGAGTTTTTAAAACACGCATGGGAGTGGAAAGAAGAATATGGAGGCGTGATTTTAGATCAGTTGAAAAAACTAGGGGCTTCATGTGATTGGGATCGTACGAAGTTTACGATGGATCCTGAAATGTCACAACAAGTGATTAAGTTGTTTGTTGATTTGTATAACAAAGGATTAATTTACCGCGGGTATCGCATGGTGAACTGGGACCCTGAAGCGAAGACTACCTTATCTGATGAAGAGGTGATCTACGAAGAACGCCAAGGAAAACTATACCACCTAAAATATCAAATCGAAGGAACGTCTGATTATTTGACAATTGCAACCACACGTCCTGAAACCATTTTGGGAGATACTGCTATTTGTATTCATCCAGCAGATGAACGCTACCAACATCTCAAAGGAAAACAAGCAATTGTGCCAATATGCAATCGCACAATTCCTATTATATTTGATGAGTATGTCGATATGGAGTTCGGAACAGGATGTTTAAAAGTAACGCCTGCCCATGATATCAATGACAAAGAGCTTGGTGAACGCCACAATTTAGAAATTATAGACATTTTTAATGCTGATGCTACACTAAACGATCTTGGATTGCACTACAAAGGCAAAGATCGCTTTGTTGTACGCAAAGAAATTGAAGCTGAATTAGCGTCAATTGGCGCATTGGAAAAAGTAGAAAACTACCTGAATAATGTAGGAACATCTGAGCGCACCAAAGCTGTAATTGAACCGCGTTTGTCTGATCAGTGGTTTTTGAAAATGGAGGAATTGGCAAAACCTGCTTTAGATGCCGTAATGACAACGGAAGAGGTTAAACTGTATCCAAGTCGTTATAACAGTACTTATAGAAGCTGGTTGGAAAATATTCGCGATTGGAATATTTCTCGTCAATTGTGGTGGGGCCATCAAATTCCTGCATTCTACTACGGCGATGGAAAGGAAGATTTTGTTGTTGCTGAAACAGTAGAAGCTGCACTTGAATTAGCGAAAACAAAAACAGGAAAAACGGATTTGACTGTCGCTGATTTAAAACAAGATGAAGATGCTTTAGATACGTGGTTCTCTTCTTGGTTGTGGCCGATGGCGGTATTTAACGGATTAATCGACCCTGAAAACGAAGAATTTAAGTACTATTACCCAACAAATGATTTAGTGACCGGTCCAGATATTATTTTCTTCTGGGTGGCACGTATGATTATGGCAGGGTATGAATACACGGGTAAACAGCCGTTTACCAATGTTTATTTTACGGGAATTGTACGTGATAAACAGCGTCGAAAAATGTCTAAATCACTAGGAAACTCTCCAGATGCTTTAGGTTTGATCGACAAATTTGGTGCTGATGGAGTTCGCGTAGGTTTATTGCTATCGGCTTCTGCTGGAAACGATATCTTGTTTGATGAAGATTTATGTGCGCAAGGAAAGGCCTTTACCAATAAGGTTTGGAATGCCTTCCGTCTGATCAAAGGATGGGAAGTTTCTCAAACGTTGGAACAGCCTGAAACAGCAAAAGTTTCTTTGGCTTGGTATGAAGCAAAATTGCAAAAAACACTAGTGGAAATCGAAGATCACTTCTCAAAATACAGAATCTCAGATGCGTTAATGGCTATCTATAAATTAGTTTGGGATGATTTCTGCTCTTGGTTCTTGGAAATGATTAAACCAGGATACCAACAGCCAATTGATGCGGTTACCTACCGTAAAGCAATTGAATTGTTGGAAGAAAATCTCAAGCTTTTACATCCATTTATGCCATTCTTAACCGAAGAAATTTGGCAACATATCGATTCTCGTACGCCTGAACAAGCGTTAGTAGTTTCTGCTTGGCCAGAAATAAAAGGGTTTGACGAAAAGTTGATTAAAGAGTTTGAATTTGCCATGGAAGTAATTGCTGGTATTCGTACCATCAGAAAAGATAAAAATATCTCTTTCAAAGAAAGCATTGATCTTAAAATAATTAACAACGAAAAAGTGTCAACTTATTTTGATAGTGTAATCTCAAAATTAGGAAACATTGTTAGTATGGAATACGTTGCGGATCAAGTTAGTGGTGCGTTGTCCTACCGAGTGAAATCAAATGAATACTTTATCCCGATTGCAGGTAGTGTGAATGTAGAAGAGGAAATAGCAAAACTTGAAGAAGAGTTGAAGTATCTGAAAGGTTTCTTGAAATCTGTACAAGGGAAGCTATCAAATGAAAAATTCGTTAGTGGAGCACCAGAACAGGTGGTGGCAAATGAAAAGCAAAAAGAAGCAGATGCTTTGGCAAAAATTTCAACCATTGAACACAGTTTAGCTGGTTTGAAATAGAAATAAAAACAAGTTGATTATAAGGTCTTTCGTTTGTGTACACAAACGAAAGACCTTTTTTTTTATCTTCGCCTTCATGAAATACAACCTCCATACACATCATCGATGTAAGGACTCAGATACGTTAGCTATTGTCAGTCAAGACTTGTTAGCTGTGGACCTTAGCATTCCTCATTTTTCTTTGGGTATTCACCCTTGGTATATCACGCCTACTTTGATTGAAGAACAGTTGCATTTCATTGAATCACAGCTGCATCATCCCAATTGTTTAGCTATTGGAGAGTGTGGGCTAGATAAGAAAATAGATATTCCTTTGGCATTGCAAGAAGAAGTATTAGTTCGTCAATTACTTCTTGCAGAAAAATATAAAAAAGCTGTAATTTTGCACGTCGTTTCGGCTTATCAAGAAATTATTGCACTCAAAAAGCGGTTGAAACTGACCGTTCCTCTTGTGGTCCATGGATTTAATAAACATCAACAGGTGGCAGAAAGTTTGTGGAAAAATGGCATTTATCTCTCTTTTGGTCAGGCGTTGTTGTACAATACTCAATTGCAAGAGACTTTTGTTGCTGTGCCTCAAGCGTTTTTGTTTTTGGAGACGGATGATGTTCAGGAGATTACAATAGCGGATATCTATGCTAAAGCTGAAACGTTGCGTCCTGCTATAGGAGAAATTGTGGCGTCGAATTTTAAACGCATACTGAATAAAGAATAATAAGAACAGCCTTTTTAGGGTGATTAATAAATAGAAATAGATGGCTATTTGGCAAGAAAGAGCAGCCTTGCTTTTTAAAGAAGAAGGACTAGAAAAATTAAAAAACGCCAACGTATTAGTTGTTGGATTAGGAGGTGTTGGATCATTTGCCGCTGAGTTTTTGGCTCGTGCAGGGGTGGGAACGATGACGATTGTCGATGGTGATACAGTGGATATCACAAATATCAACAGACAATTGCCTGCTTTACACTCTACTGTGGGAATGGCAAAAGTGCACGTAGTAGGTGATCGCCTGATGGATATCAATCCCGAATTGAAGCTAACGCGTATACAAGAGTTTTTGTCTCCTGAACGCACACACGAAGTGGTAACCGATGATTACGACTACGTTTTGGATTGTATTGACAGTATTACCCCTAAAATTAATTTAATCCTCGCAGCCAAACGCAAGCGAATCAAAGTTATTAGTGCTATGGGAGCTGGCGGAAAGATGCAAGCGTCGAAAATAGTCGTAAAAGACATCAGTAAAACCGATGTATGTCCGTTGGCCAAACAAATTCGCAAGCGCCTAAAAAAAGAGGGGATTTCCTCGGGCGTAAAAGCTATATTTTCAACAGAAAAACCTGATGAAAGCAGTTTGAAAATGACGGATGGATCTAACTTTAAAAAATCGTTCTTCGGTACGAATAGCTGGATGCCAGCTTTGTTTGGTTTACACGCAGCAGAAAATGTAATCCGCTATTTGTTAGCAAAGTAAAAGCATAAAAAAGGAACTTGATCAAGTTCCTTTTTTTTATGTTATAGGTTGCCTTAAGACGGCAATAGGTCCATGGCAAGTAAGAGTTGTAATACAATGATCAATATTGAAAGCACCCACAAAAAACCATAAATAACATAGTGTAGGAGACTAGTTTTTTCACCCGCTATTTTTTTTGCTTTTTGCAACATCAACATCGGAATAATTAACGCTAAAACAACCAAAGAAATTGAAGCATATCCCAATGCAATTACAAAACCATCAGGATAGAACAGAGCAAAAAGGATAGGAGGCAAGAACGTTAGAATGAACGCTGTTGCGTTGTGCTTAATCTTTGGACGATCTTTAGCTAAATCCTTGATATAATCGTTTAATGCTAATGCAACACCCCAAAAAGAGGTTAAGATGGCTGCAGCGGCAAAGATGGTGAATGAAATCTTGATCCATGGAGAGTCACTACTAGCTTTAATCGCGACTAATAATCCTTCAAGTCCTGCATTATCTCTCAAAATAGTACTGAACACGCTGCTTTCAATAGTACCTAAAATGGTCATTTCCCAGATGAGGTATAAGATCAACGGCAGTATACTTCCCGCAAAAAACACCCATTTTAGTTGGCGTAAATTACCGTCTAAGTATTTAACCAAACTTGGGATGACCACACTAAACCCAAAAGAGGTAAAGATAATAGGGATTGTGGCTAATGCAGGTAAGGGAGTGGTTGGGATATAGCTCAAATAAGCCGTTTCAATATGGGGAAGTAATAATCCCAATACCAAAAATAGACACAAGAGTTTGACTGAAAACACCATTTTCGTGCTGTAATCAACAGCTCGAGTACCAAAGGCAATAATGCCGCCGAAAAGCAAGGTAAAGAGAATGGCACTTAGTTGAGGTGGAATTTTTAGGTCGAGTACATGCTCTAAATTGGTGCGTAAAATATCACCACCACCAGCGATATAAGCGCTTGTCAATGCATACATTAACGTTAACATACTTACGCCAGTAACATATGCGCCTGGTTTTCCCAAATATTTTATCGTCAGGGTGTTTAACCCATCCTCAGGTGAATTGTATCGATAGACGTTTACTAATAAAACGGAAGTATAAAACATAGCAAACCAAATACAGAATAAGATGAACGACATCAATATAAAGCCAACATTGGCTGATATAATGGGGATAGCTAACATGCCCGCGCCTATTGTAGTCCCTGCTACAATAAGAATACTTCCGATAATTTTTTGCATTTCGTTTAAAATTTATATTTTTTGTTATTTGTTCATTCATATAGGGGTAACTAATAATGTGGATACACCACAATTATTATACCTCTGTAAGGCTTTTTTTAAAATTCACTAAAAAAGACTATAAAAAAAATAAATATATGTTTTTATTCGTAGACTTTTCAATATGATTTCGCTTATTATTGAGATTATCTCAGTATAACTGGTTTTTTTTTGTCGTTTTTTTGTTTTTACTTCTTTTGAACGGGTTGCTTATTGCTGTTTTTTTAAGGTTAATTCATTGGTTTTTAGCGATTAAATAAGATGTAAATCCGAGTGTAATTGGAAAAGTACCAGGGATTCCCTAAACTGTCTCCCTGTGAATTGGATTACAATGTTTATCTTTGAGTAGATCAAAAGGAAAGCACTATGTTGAAAATTGAAGAAGAATTACTGTCCAAAAACATCAAACCTACCGCTATGCGCATCTTGGTTTTAAAGTTTTTAAAACAGCAAGAAGGAGCGGTGTCTCTAGCGGATATAGAAAATAGCTTTGATCAATCGGATCGAGTAACTATTTACCGCACCGTTAAAACATTTGAAAGTAAAGGACTTTTGCATCGCATTACGGCAACTAACACCACGCAATACGCTTTGTGTTCTTCTAATTGTTCTGAGGATAAACACCGAGATACCCACTTGCATTTTATTTGCAACCAATGTAAAAAAACAATCTGCCTGACCCAAGTCGCCATTCCGACTATTGAGATACCTGATGGATTCCAATTGAGTCAAATCGAAGTTATTGCACAAGGAATATGCAACGATTGTAAATCTTAGGTTGTTTGAGTAATATGCTGCATAATGCGTTTCGCGTGTATTCTCGAATTCTCAATAAACCAAGTGTGTGTATTTAATCCTCCGCAAACTACACCGGCCAAATATAACTTTGGAATATTGGTCTCCATTGTTTCAGGATGATAGGTAGGGAATTGATCGACGGTGTCTTGTATTGTAATTCCCAGTTGGTGTAAGAAATTAAAATCTGGGCGATAACCCGTAAGTGCCAAGACAAAGTCATTGGAAATGCAATAGGATTCTTTGCCGCTTTGAATGTACACTTCTGATGCTGTAATAGCAGTTAATTGGCTGTTGTAATACACTTGGATGGCGCCTTCTGCAATTCGATTCTCAATGTCGGGTTTTACCCAATACTTTACGTGAGAACTTATGGCTTGATCTCGAACGACCATCGTTACTTTGGCTCCTTTTCGGTAACATTCAAGTGCTGCATCTACAGAAGAATTACTCGCTCCAACAACCACAACTTGCATATTGGCATAAAAATGAGGGTCGTTGTAATAGTGAGAAACTTTAGGAAGATCTTCTCCTGGGATGTTCAATAAGTTGGGGAAATCGTAAAACCCAGTAGCAACTACAACATGAGAAGCTGCATACTGTGCCTTTGTTGTTTGTACGTGAAAATGCCCTTCGACTTGTTTGTCTACTGCTGTAACTTTTTCAAATAAGTGAATGCATAAATCGTGTAACTGAGTAACACGTCTATAATACTCTAAGGCTTCTTTTCGTCTTGGTTTATTTTCCGCACTAATAAAGGGGATGTGATCCAATTCTAGCAATTCTGAAGTTGAAAAGAACTGCATATTGATCGGATAGTGATACAAGGAATTTACTAAACAACCTTTTTCAATAATTACATAGGTTAATCCTGCTTTTTTCGCTTCTATTCCACAGGCAATGCCTATAGGACCTCCACCAATAATGAGTACGTCAACGTGTTTCATTGTGTAAGAAAATAAACCCAACAAGGGTAGTTTTTAGTCTTTCTAACAAAAGTATTGAATTATTTTGGATAGGCGACAAATGTCTAGGGAAAGACTTCGCTAAAAAAGGGTTAAAAAAAAAAGGATGCCCAGTGGACATCCTTTATTATTTTATGTTGAAAAGATTACTCAGTTACTTTATCAGCTACTAAGTGAATTCCAATTTCCATATCTTGGCTAATCGCCCAGTCAGCTGGATTTAAAGCAGCTCCTGAATCTTTATCTGTAGTACCGAATACTAATCCCCATGCAGCGCGATCTGCGATGAATGAAGCATGCATAACCGCTTTACCGTTTTCTACTGTAACTTTAGCAGGGAAAGTGATGTTTACTGTTTTTCCTAAAATTGTTAAGTTTCCACTTACCATTTTGTTTGCTCCTTCTACAGTACTTTTGTGTTGTGTAGCGTCGAAATCTTCTACTTTAGTGATTTTGAAATCTACCGTAGGGTTTTTCTCTACGTCGAAGAAATCAGGACTTTTTAAGTGTCCTCCTAATTTTTCAATATCCTCATCAGCATCAACAGAAGCGCGGTCAACCTTAATAGAGTTCATGTCTATAGTGTATGAACCTGCGTTTAATCCATTTGCGTCAATGGCAATATCTCCAGCGCTTAAAGCTAATGTACCAAAACGAGGATTAAGTCCACCTTTGTGTCCTACTTTCCAGTTAACACTACTTTCTGTTAAGTTTACAACATACTTGTCTCCTTGTTCTGTTGCAACTTCTTGTTCTGTTGTAGTTGTTGCTTTATCAGCATTCTTATTTCCACATGATGCTAATGAAAGAGCAGCTACAACTGCTACTGATAATAAAATTTTTTTCATCTTAATTCGCTATTTTGTTACCCCAAATGTACAATACAAAAATGGATATGCAAGAGTTTATTCAGGTGTGGAATGTTAAAAAGTTGTAAATATTCGTTTTTTGTGAAATTATGACGCCTTTTTAGTTGATAATGTTTTTAAAAATATGTCTTTTTGGATAAAAAAGGTAGCTTTTTTCGTAAATCTTCTGTTAACTTCGCTGGCTGTGATCTGATGAATGGCTCCATTTGCTTAGGTAAAAAAAAAAGGATGCCCTATAGCATCCTCTTATGATCGTTTTTACGTGTTTTTTAAAACTATAGTTCCTTAAAAGTGGAAATAATATTCATTAATTCATCGCCTTGGTAGGTTTGGTTTTGTCCAATGGTCCAACCAATAATCTCATAGTATCCTTTTTTACCTTCTATCATTGTCTGAATCATGTACATATAGTTTCCTTCTTGAGACATAGACAGTTTGTATATTTTTCCCGACAATCCGTTTATTCTAACGTTTTCTTCTTTTACTATCTGGTAATCGGGTCTTTTTTCATAAGTAGCCAGCGCTTTTTTCGTAAACGTTGCGAAATCGGGCGCAGAAGTCTTAGGAGATTCTTTTGCTACGAGGTAAACTTGTTTGAATGTGTTTCCATACTGAATGGCCGCATCTGGATATAAATCGGTCATGGCAGCCAACGTACCAGGCATCTCCATAGAGAATTGATCATTGACATTCACTGTTTGAGGGGGTGCCACTTTTTGATTGCAACTTGCCATCCCTAAGGTTATACATAGAATAAAGAGAAGTTTTTTCATCTGAAAACAATTTTAAATAATGAATATTTAAAGTTAAGTCAAAATTCTCAAACGCTGAGCCCTGAAAGAGTAATTTTTTTTCAGCCAAAGTAGAGCGCATAAGCACTTGTCAAGGGGCTGATTGAGTTTGACTGCCTTGCTAGGCGTTATTTTAAGCGCATGTGTTTTCTGAATTGAATAGATTATCGTAATTTAGAAGACATTAATCAACAAAATAAAAAGAATTATGGCAAAAAGAGTTTTAATGTTAGCGGGTGATTTTGTGGAAGACTACGAAGTAATGGTTCCCTACCAAGCATTGCTATCTGTAGGAGTAGCAGTGGATGTGGTTTGTCCTGGAAAGAAAAAGAACGATATCATTGCAACGGCAATTCACGATTTCGTTGGATTTCAGACTTATGCGGAAAGCAGGGGGCATAATTTCGTGATTAACAAGAGTTTTGATGAGGTAAAAGTAGGGGATTATGCTGGGCTATATGTCTGTGGAGGACGTGCCCCTGAATATATTCGATTAAACAAAAAGGTGATTGAAATCGTTCAGTTCTTTTTTGAAAAGAATTTGCCAATTGCGGCTATTTGTCACGGAATTCAGGTCCTAACACCTGCAAATGTCCTACAAGGCAGAACCTTGACTGCGTATCCAGCAGTGGGACCAGACATCGTTGTAGCAGGAGGTGTATACAAGGAAATAGATGCGGACAAAGCCATAACGGACGGCAATTTAACCACTTCACCTGCCTGGCCTGGCCATCCTGCTATTTTGAGTGAATTTTATAAGTTATTAGGGATAAAAATAGGATAGGGATGATCCTGTAGTAGTTTGCGCGGCGAAAAGAAGAACACTTGTAAAACATTTCTTATTTTAGCAGCGCAAATTTTTTATATATGATTTCAGAACTACAATTCCAAGCCGAATTAAATCAAATTATAGTCAATGCAATACGCGAAGACGTTGGAGATGGAGATCACAGCTCCTTGGCGTGTATCCCATCAAATGCTAAGGGGAAAGCCCAAGTTCTAGTTAAAGAAGAGGGAATTATTGCGGGAGTTGCATTTGCTCAAATGATTTTAAACTACGTGGATGCGAGTTTAGTTGTTGAGGTGTTTATTCCTGATGGAACGGCAGTTCAAGTGGGAGATGTAGTATTAACCGTAGCAGGATCTTCTCAGTCCATTTTAAAAGCGGAACGCTTTATGTTGAATGCGATGCAACGCATGAGTGCCATCGCAACTAAAACGCGCGTTTTTGTGGATTTACTTGAGGGAACGGGAACTAAAATTCTAGATACGCGTAAAACTACACCAGGTATTCGCGCCATTGAAAAATGGGCCGTGAAAATTGCAGGAGGTGAAAATCATCGCTTTGCCCTATATGACATGATCATGCTCAAAGACAACCACATCGATTTTGCCGGCGGCATAAAAGAAGCAATAGAAAAAACCAACCAATACCTAAAAGAGCAAAACAAAGCATTGAAAATTATCGTAGAAGCACGTAATTTGGATGAAGTTAAACAAATCTTAGCCTGTGAGAATGTATATCGCATCCTCTTGGATAATTTTGACTTTGAAACGACAAAAGAAGCCGTAGCCTTAATCGGTAATCAATGCCAAACTGAATCATCTGGCAATATTGATGAAACAACAGTTCGTGCTTATGCGCTTTGTGGCGTAGATTATGTTTCTTCTGGAGCCTTGACTCATTCTGTTTATAATATGGATTTAAGTTTAAAAGCGGTTTTATAACAAAGACAAAAGCGAAAATGTCAGACGTAGAGAATAAGTTAGATCGAATACCTATCGTCAATAAAATTGTTCGAGGATTGAAACGAGTGAAGTTTTCTTTCCTGGAAGGGTATTCTCTTTTTGATTTAATCGAACTATATGTAGTCGGTATTATCAAAGGAGCTTTTTCTTATCGCGCAGGTTCTATTGCCTTTAGTTTCTTTATGGCTTTGTTTCCCTTTGCCCTTTTTATTCTAAACCTCATACCCTATATTCCCATTGACAATTTTCAGGCTGACTTTTTGCAGTTTATCGAAAATTCAGTGCCTCCAAATACCTATGAAGCCATTCAATCTATTATTCTTGATATTATGAATAATAGTTATAAATCATTGCTTTCTTCAGGTTTTTTACTGTCTATTTTTTTAATGACCAATGGCGTATTCGCTATTATTGGTGGATTTGAATCGTCCTATCACATTACGATTTCACGCAATATCATTCGACAGTATTTAGTTGCTTTAGCCTTGTCGTTGGCGCTGTCCTTTGTCTTGATTTTTTCTGTTGCCTTTTACGTCATCCTCGAAGTGTTGATTTACCGATTTGCCATTGGAGTGAATTGGTTGGTCTGGTTGCGTAATTTGTACCTATTACTCGTTGTTTTATTGACAACCTCCATCTTGTACAAATTTGGTGCAAAAGAAACCAAGAAAGTGTCTTTCATCTCCATCGGATCTGTATTTACAACGATCTTGTATGTGTTAACCTCTTATGGTTTTGGGGTGTATGTGCTTCGATTCGCGCGTTATAACGAACTGTATGGCTCTATTGGAACGCTACTCGTTGTTATGTTTTACTTGTGGATTAACTGTATGATCCTATTGCTAGGTTTTGAATTAAATTTGGCAATTCGTAAGATTAAATTGAAAAAATAAGTATATTTGAGTGTATTGTTTAATTCAAATGGCTAAAATATTATGAGAAATTCAATGTTAATGATCCTATTTTTAATAGGGGGGCTGTGCTTAGCGCATGGACAGTCGATTGTTGGTAAATGGAAGACCTTTGACGATCAGACAGGAGATGCGAAATCCATTGTAGAGATACTAGAAAAGGACGGGAAGTACCACGGCAAGGTAGTCGAAATACTCAATCCTGCTAAAAAGGATTCTAAATGCGAAAACTGCCCGGGTACAGATAAAGGAAAACCCATTGAAGGGTTAACGATTATTAAAAACCTGACCAAAAAAGGGGCTGAATATACAGGAGGAACAATAATTGATCCTCAATCGGGGAAAGAGTACAAATGCTCGATTAAAACCAATGGAACAACTAAATTAGAAGTCAGAGGTTATGTTGGAATATCCTTAATCGGACGAACCCAAACTTGGACTAAAATGTAAAATAGAACAGAAAGAGGATGCCCAAGAAGGGTATCCTCTTTTTTTGGTCGCTCTATCAACGAGCCATTCTTGCTATGTCAGCGTACTGCCAGCATTATGCGTCCATAGTCACTCTATAATAAACGCTAGTTTTAATAGACTCACTATGGACGCACTATGGACTCACTACGGACTCACCTCAAACAATACTTGTCTCGTCCTACTATAACTGTACAGCTCTTTTTTTTGCTCCTGTTTTTTACTGTACAGCTCTTGTTTATGCTCCTGTTTTTTACTGTACAAAGTGCGAAATAAGCAAAGTAACAATTGTTTGGGCAAGGGAAATGAAAGAGTTAGCACAACAAGCTGTAGTGAAATCGTTAAAATAGGATGAAGATTTGCTTTAAAACTCGTACTTTTGGGAATCAAAAAGTCTGAGACTATTTTTAATTCGTTATAACTTAAAAATCAAATGAATAGAGTATTGGTGTGTTTTTTGTTGCTTATAAGTGTGGGATGTATGACGTCAAAGTCAACGCATCAGCCTTATTTGTATGACAATGGACCCGATTTTGTAGTGGAAGGAATGTATCGCATTGTCGATGAAGAAGGAAAAATGGGATTTGCAAACGTAAAAGGACAAGTGGTTATAAAGCCTCAATTTGCTTTTGTGTTTCCCTTTAAAAATGGCAAGGCAAAAGCAACTTTTGAAGGAAGAAGTAGAGAAGTCTCTGGATCTCGAGGCGAATACCACTATTGGGATAGTCCTTCGTGGTTTTATATTGACAACAAAGGAAACATTGTTTCTGAGAAAAACGCGAACTAAAATAATCTCCTAACTTCGTGTACAACCGAAGCGTCGAAATGATTAATCAATCCTAACATGCATTATTTTGTAGAGGTTATTGTACCTTTAGCTTTAGACCCTACGTTTACGTATCGTATTAACGAGATGGAGTTTGACTTCATTCAAGTAGGTATGCGCGTAGCCGTGCCTTTCGGTCGAAACAAGGTGTATACGGCTTTGGTGGTAGAGAAGCACCATCGTCAGCCCGCCTTGTATGAAGCCAAGGATATTCATGAAATTATTGATGTTGAGCCCGTTGTAACACCAGCGCAAATTAAATTTTGGACCTGGTTGGCCGAATACTATATGTGTACGTTGGGTGATGTCTATAAAGGGGCTATGCCTTCGCGATTACTCTTAGAAAGCGAAACCATTATTCAATGGAATGACAAATCCGTTATCTCAGTAGAGGAATTAAATGATGCTGAATACTTGTTGTATGAGGCGATGCAAATTCAAGCGATCCTCAAATTAGACGAAGTTATCGCAATTTTAAATCGCAAAAAAGTATTTCCTGTCATCAATAGTTTATTGAGCAAAGGCGCTATTTTCTTACAAGAAGAAATGGTGGAAAAATATAGGCCGAAACAGATTCGCTATGTGCGATTGGCTGAAGCTTATACTCAAGAAGATGGCTTGACCAAGCTCATGGAAGTAGTGAGTCGAGCAGTAAAACAGCGAGAGTTGGTGTTGAAGTATTTTCAACTTCAAGCCATCCAAAAGAAACCCATTAGCGTCAAACAATTGATAGACGAAGGCGAGAGCAGTCAAGCAATCGTCAATGCTTTGATCGAAAAAGGCGTATTTGAAGCATACTATTTAAATCACGATCGGGTGATTTTTAATGAAGCAACGGCTGAGGGAATTCAATTGACCGATGACCAAAGCAAGGCGCTGTGGGAAATCGAACAACAATTTAAAGAAAAAGAAGTGGTGTTGTTACACGGAGTTACCGCATCTGGGAAGACTGAAGTGTACATCAAACTCATAGAAAAATATGTAGCGCAAGAAGGGCAAGTGTTGTTTCTTCTGCCAGAAGTGGGGATTAGTACTCAATTGGTACAGCGTTTGACTGCTTATTTCGGCAATCAAGTAGCGGTCTATCACTCGCGATACTCCCACAACGAGCGTTTAGAAGTGTGGAATCAAGTTTTGCAACAGTCGGAAAAAGCAAAAGTGATCCTTGGTACGCGATTATCCGTATTCTTGCCCTTTCAAGATTTGCGATTGGTTGTCATTGATGAAGAGCACGATTCCAACTACAAACAACACGATCCTGCTCCTCGTTATCACGGAAGGGATGCTGCTGTTGTACTGGCCATGCAACACAAAGCCAAAGTGTTGATGGGTTCGGCTACACCGAGCTTAGAAAGTTATTACAATGCCCATCAAAAAAAATACGGTCTCGTAGAGTTAACCAAGCGCTATACCAATGTATTGTTGCCAGATATCGTTTTAGTAGATATCAAAGACAAGTACAAGCGCAAACAAATGACGGGGCATTTTTCTGATCAGTTGATCGATGAGATAAATCAGGCCTTGTCGTTAGAAGAACAAGTCATTCTCTTTCAAAATCGCAGGGGATTTTCTCCTGTAGTGGAGTGTATGACTTGTGGAGCTGTGCCCGAATGTCCACATTGTGATGTGAGTTTGACCTATCATAAATACAGAAACGAACTGCGTTGCCATTACTGTGGCTATACGTTGCCTATGCCCAAACAATGTGTGCGTTGTCACAGTGTCGACTTGAATACCAAAGGATTTGGAACAGAACAAGTGGAGGAAGAGTTGAGAGAACTATTTCCCAACAAGCGTATTGGGCGTATGGATCAAGATACAACTAGGGGAAAATATGCGTATGAGAAGTTGATTGAATCCTTTGAAAATCGTCAAATTGATATTTTGGTAGGCACACAGATGCTAGCGAAGGGGTTTGATTTTGACAACGTCAATTTAGTGGGGATTATGAATGCCGATAACAGCTTATATCACCCAGATTTTAGAGCTCATGAACGCGCTTTTCAAATGATGACTCAGATTGCAGGACGTTCCGGTCGATTTGACAAGAAGGGAAAAGTAGTCATTCAAACGTTTAATCCCTATCACAACATCATTCAGCAGGTAACCAATTACGATTATAAGTCGATGTATAAAGAACAGATGTATGAACGTCATAATTTTCAATATCCGCCTTTTTATCGCTTGATTCGTTTGACCTTAAAACACCGCGATTTTGAAAAGTTGAGGGAAGCGTCTTTTTGGTTGTACAACAACTTGAAGGGGCAGTTGGGAATTCCTGTTTTAGGACCAGAAGAACCCGCTATTAATCGCATCCGAAACCAGTATATCCGTGTGATTTTAATTAAAATTCCACAGCAAGTGATGTTGAATCAAACCAAGGGGAACGTAAGGCGTATCCTAAAGAGTTTTGAATCGATTGGTGCTTATCGTTCGGTTCATGTAGTGGCTAATGTGGATTTTTATTAGCAACAAAAATAGGAGAGCGATAAATCGCTCTTTTTTTATGGAGGTTAAGTTGTATTTTTGTAGCTTGGACTAAGATTTTAAAAACAAAAGAACATGAGCCAACCCAAAATTGTAGTGTCAAAAGACGCAAGAGAAAGTCAAGATAATTACGACATCATCTATTCGAATATAACCTTCATCAATTTAATTCGAGAAGAAGTAGAAACAGAAGATCCGGAAGAAGACAACGTCGATGAATTAATTCCACATGATGCTTTTTTAAGCTACTATGTCGATTATTATTTGTCTCAGTATGAAAATGGGAATTTTTCCCAGTTTGTGTACAACACAGGAGCAGATTTAGAATTGATTGATTGGATTATCGAAGGATTGGAAAAAATGGGGTCAGTAGAACACCTGGCTTTGTTGAAAAAAAGGTTAGATGTATTAGAGAATATGGATGAGGCGGTGTTAGAAGCATTTATTGAAAGCGATTACTTTGGAACCAATCCAACCCGCGATATTTTAAATGACGATGATTTCTTTAAGATAGAAGAGGACTTGATCGAGTTAAATGCCAATTGGTTGAAACAACATTCCGAACTACTAGCTTTATCCATTGATGAAATGTATGACTACGCAGAGCAATTGTTGGGTAAAAAAGTAGAACGTGAGTAAGAACAACTCTTTTTTCTTTTAAAAAGAGTGAATGTCACAAAGATGTCGTAAGAATGACATGAGGTATTTGCTTGTCAATCATTAGGTTTGCTTGAAAATAAATAATGTGATTTACGATGGTAAATATAGGAGAACAGGTGAAAAACCTTCGCATAGGTAAGGGCTATTCACAAGAAGAATTAGCGAATTTATCAGGATTATCGATCCGTACGATTCAACGCATTGAAAAGGGAGAAACTATTCCAAGAGGACATACCTTACATCGGTTAAGTGAGGTCTTGGAGGTAGAAGTAAGTGAACTAGTCGCACAAGAGGAGCGAATCGCTGCAGCGCCAAAAAGTTCAGTACGCCCGATCTATCTCTTGGTTTTGATAGGTCTTGTAGTGCCTCTAGGTAATGTGATTGGTCCCTTGATTGGGTGGAGTATATATAAAAAGGAAAGTGAAGTTGCTGATGTGGTAGGTAAGAATGTGATCTTGACGCAATTGATTTATAGCTTGGTTACCAGTGCGTTAATTCTATATGCTGTTTTTACCAAATTGGATCAGCATCAAGGTTATGTATTTGAGTGGTTGATTGGTCTTGGTTTTGTTTTAGCAGTAATCAATTACAGCTTAGTTTTATATGCTGGTATTCAGTCAGAAGGGAAACGTAAAATGTATGTTCCTTTTTATAAAATGGCGTATGTTTAGTTTGCTATAGGTAGGACTGGACTAGTAGTCCTTGTGTAAGAAGCTGTACTTGTTCAAAATAAAAACAAAAAAACTTTGGTAGATGTTATATAAAGTACTATTTTTGCACTCAATTTTATAACAAAATAAATTTTTATTTTATGAATCAATACGAAACTGTTTTCATCTTGAATCCCGTTTTATCTGAAACTCAGGTAAAGGAAACAGTACAGAAATTCGAAGAATTTCTTACATCAAGAGGAGCTGAAATGGTAGCTAAAGAGGATTGGGGCTTAAAAAAATTAGCTTACGAAATCCAACACAAGAAAAGTGGTTTTTATCACTTGTTTGAGTACAAAGTTGCTGGAGATGTAATCATCAACCTTGAAACAGAATTCAGACGTGACGAAAGAGTTATGCGTTTCTTAACTGTTGCTTTAGATAAACACGCTATATCTTGGGCTGAGAGAAGAAGAGAAAAATTAAAATCTAAAAAAGCTTAATTATTATGTCAACTATTGAGCAATCTGCAAAAGGAAAAAAAGACGGAGATATCAGATATCTAACGCCTTTAAACATAGAAACAAACAAAACTAAAAAGTATTGTCGTTTCAAAAAATCAGGAATCAAATACATCGATTATAAAGATGCTGATTTCTTATTAAAATTCGTAAACGAGCAAGGTAAAATTTTACCTCGTCGTTTAACTGGAACTTCTTTGAAATACCAAAGAAAAGTTTCTGTAGCGGTAAAAAGAGCTCGTCACTTAGCTTTAATGCCATACGTAGCGGATTTATTAAAATAATATAAAAAAAACAAGTTGTTGGTTTTCAACTTAGAAACCTAACTTCTTATTCAAAGGACATCAACATGGAAATTATCTTAAAACAAGACGTTCAAAAATTAGGATTTAAAGATGACGTAGTAACTGTAAAACCAGGATACGGACGTAACTATTTAATTCCTCAAGGACTTGCAGTTTTAGCTACTCCTTCTGCAAAGAAAGTATTAGCTGAAAACTTAAAGCAAAGAGCGCACAAAGAAGCTAAATTAATCGCTGATGCTAAAGTTGTAGCTGAGGCATTAAAAGCAATTGAAATCAAAATCGCTGTTAAAGCTGGTGGAGATAAATTGTTTGGTTCAGTAACAAACCAAGATTTAGCTGAAGTATTTGCTAAAAACGGACAAGAAGTAGACAAGAAATTTATTGCTTCAGGTGTTATCAAACGTTTAGGTAAATATAGTGCAACAGTACGTTTACACCGTGACGTAATTGTTGAAGTTGATTACGAAGTAATCGCTGAACAAGAGTAATTCACTTGAACGAGGTTAAACTTGTTCAATGGAAATATAACTTACAAAAAGCCTTCCTTTGGAAGGCTTTTTTTAGTTTATGGTAAACTGTAAATTATCTCTCATGGATATAAAAAAACGATTCGATCGCATTGTTAGTATTTTCATTCATCTGCAATCCAAGCCTGTTGTTACGGCTCAGGAATTAGCGGATCGATTTGATGTGAGTTTACGTACTATCTATCGGGATATTCGTTCCTTAGAGCAAGCAGGAGTGCCTATTTATAGCGAAGCTGGGGTTGGTTATTCTTTAGTAGATGGTTATAAGATACCGCCAACGCTTTTCACAAGAGAAGAAGCTTTGAGTTTTGCTGCTGCAGAGAAGATTATGCAAGTCTATGTGGATCAGGAATTAAACGATCACTTTGCATCGGCTTTGTTTAAGATGAAAGCTGTGTTGCGTTCCTCTCAAAAAGAAGAGGTATCGGGCATTGCGCCTTCTATTGTGATGCGTTCTGACAAAACAATTTTCAATAAAAAAGTGCCTTCTGTGTTAGCTACGCTTTTTAAGAGTATTTCTCTCAAACAACAAGTGCAATTGGTCTATGTCAACGGAACAGAAAGCGAAGCTACTACGCGTACTTTAGAGCCTATAGGCGTGTTCTATGAGAATAGTTTTTGGTATTTTATGGCGTATTGTCATTTGCGCGAATCCTATCGTCAGTTTCGATCAGACCGCATTCAATCCATTCAATTATTGGATGATGTCTTTACTCTCGATCACAAAGAATTGGCATTCTATCTGCCAACAAAAGTGGAGGAGCGAAACGTAAATGTACGTATTCTGGTTGATAAGCGCATGGCATCCTATTTGGTTTGGGATCGCAAGTACTACGGTTTTGTTGAAGAAATAGATCGAGGCGAACAGGTAGAAATGCACTTTAAAATGAAAGATTTTAACAATGGATTTCCGCGTTGGTTTCTGATGTTTGCTGACCAAGCTGAAATTTTAGAGCCTATAGCCTTACAAGAAAAAGTTGAAATGCTCCTGACAACGAGCTTGTCGAAACACAAAAAATAAAGTCCCTTCAATGAATTGAAAGGACTTTTATTATTATAGCGTTTCCCAAAAATAAGGAGGTTCAATCCCCAAAGCGCGTAAATACACATAGGCTTGTCCGCGGTGGTGAATTTCATTGTCTATAAAATAGAAGATGTGTTGTTGGATTTTTAAATCGTATTCACCAAACAAAACAAAGTTCTTTTGAAATTGTGTCTCCGATATGAGGGGGAACAATTCGTTAATCTTTACCGTATCCGCATCCCATTGCTTTAAAAGCTCTTCTTTGGATTGAAAGGTCGGTTTTTCGTCTAATTTCTCGATTTTACCTGATGTAATCGACTGTAAAGATGGTACTGCAATGGCGATTAGTTCAGCGCACATTGCTGAAAAAGGACGCATTCCGCCGATGGTAAAGTTGAATAAATCCGGTTCTGGAAAAGCTTCAATAACTCTTCTTGTTAAATTTCTTTGGCCTTGCCAGTGCTGTAAAAGCTGCGCATTGGAAATAATTGTCGTGTGCATTTGTCGTATATTTTTCTTTGTTATACGGCAAATGTAAATGTTGAGATTGACAGCTGTTTGTCAGGAGTGATGG
This sequence comes from Myroides sp. DF42-4-2, assembly GCF_030326445.1. Taxonomy (NCBI): domain Bacteria; kingdom Pseudomonadati; phylum Bacteroidota; class Flavobacteriia; order Flavobacteriales; family Flavobacteriaceae; genus Myroides; species Myroides sp. DF42-4-2. The sequence goes on along the minus strand of NZ_JACAKI010000006.1, from coordinate 119,446 downwards.
GTGTAATATTTATTTTTTATTTGGCTTAACAAAGGAAACAAAAAAATCCATTTTATAATTAGTATTTTTGTCTTTCAAAGCAATTATTATGAAGTATTCTCGTCTGACAAAAGAGCAATTTGAGGAGTTGCATCCGGAATTTGTAAATTTTTTAGCTGCACAGCAAATCGATAAAAATGAGTGGGATAAGATAAAAGAAGAAAGTCCAGCGATTGCCGAGCAAGAATTGGATGTTTTTTCTGATTTAATATGGGAGGGTGTCTTGACCAAAGCACAGTATTTGGAGCACTATTCTCGCAACCACATTTTCTTGTTTGGATTTGATGAGCAAACCATCAATACGATTGTGATTAAGACCTTACAGCAAGATATTGATTTCTTGACGCAAGAAGGGTTGCAGTGGTTATCTGAGGCTGTTTTTACAGCAGAAGTAGAAGTGAAACACGGCGGAAAGAATTTCGGTCCAGATCGCAATGCCGAGATTTTTGATATTATTCGTCAGGGGGCTATTCTAAGTGATGGCGTATTATATACTCAATTTAAAGAAATGTTGAAACTGTAAACAGGAAGTATGTCGGAGGTAAAAAATAAAATCGAAGCCCTTAGAAAGGAATTAAACCAGCATAATTACAACTATTATGTTTTAGATAATGCTACTATTTCCGATTTTGAGTTTGATCAAAAATTAAAGGAATTAGAAGCGCTAGAGCGCAAACACCCTGAGTTTTTTGACGCAGATTCACCTACACAGCGCGTAGGGGGAACCGTGACAAAGAATTTTGAAACTGTTGTACACCGCAATCGCATGTATTCGCTGGACAATTCCTATTCTCAAGAAGATTTGTTGGATTGGGAAAAACGCATCCAAAAACTATTGGGTGATGTAGCGGTGGAATACACCTGTGAATTGAAGTACGACGGAGCTTCTATTAGTATAACCTATGAAGATGGGGTACTTGTACGTGCAGTTACCCGTGGAGATGGTATTCAAGGGGATGATGTGACCAACAACATCAAAACCATTAAATCGGTGCCTATTCGATTAAAAGGGACTGATTATCCAAAGAGCTTTGATATTCGCGGGGAGATTATCTTGCCTTTTGCTGGTTTTGAGCGCATGAATCAAGAGTTAGTTGAAATAGGAGAAACGCCCTACGCCAATCCGAGAAATACTGCTTCAGGTAGTTTGAAATTACAAGATAGTGCCGAAGTGGCAAAACGTCCTTTGGAGTGTTTGTTATACAACCTGACAGGGTCAGATTTGGGCATTGAAACCCAATACGAAGGCTTGGAAAAAGCGCGTCAGTGGGGCTTTAAAGTGCCTGCGGTTTCTAAACTAGCCAAAAACATAGACGAAGTATTGGAGTTTATCGCCTATTGGGATGTACACCGTCATGAGTTGCCTTATGAAACAGATGGTGTTGTGGTGAAAGTAAACTCACTGCACTACCAAGATGAACTTGGGTTTACTTCTAAATCCCCGCGTTGGGCTATTGCTTATAAATTTAAGGCAGAACAAGGGGAAACACTATTGGAATCAATTGTGTATCAAGTAGGGCGCACCGGAGCAATTACGCCAGTGGCTAACTTGGCACCTATTCAATTGGCAGGAACTACAGTTCGTCGTGCCTCCTTGCACAATGCCGATCAAATAGCAAAATTAGATATTCGCGTTGGGGATTATGTTTACGTTGAAAAAGGAGGAGAAATTATCCCTAAAATTGTAGGGGTGAATACGGCGGTTCGTCCAAGTGATTCCCAACCGACAGTTTATATCAGTACATGTCCTGAATGTGATACTCCTTTAAAGCGAAATAAAGGAGAAGCACAGCATTACTGTCCTAATGTCTATGGATGTCCCCCTCAAATCGCTGGGCGAATTCAGCACTTTATCTCGCGCAAGGCGATGGATATTGAAGGCCTGGGAGAAGAAACTGTTGTTTTGCTGTACAAGAGTGGCTTGATTAAAGATTATGCCGATCTCTATGAGTTAAAAAAAGAAGATGTCTTGCCCTTAGAGCGCATGGCTGAAAAGTCCGCAGATAATTTGATCAAAGGAATTGAAGCATCCAGGGCGATCCCTTTTGAACGAGTACTATATGCGTTGGGTATCCGCTTTGTGGGTGAAACAGTGGCCAAAAAACTAGCCAATCACTATAAATCCATTGATGCATTGGCGGTTGCGCCTATGTTGGAAATGATGACGGTGGATGAAATTGGAGAGCGCATTGCACAAAGTGTTATTGATTTCTTTAGCAATGAGATCAACAAGCAAACTATTGAGCGCTTGAAAGCACACGGACTTCAAATGGTATTAGAAGAAAAAGAATCAACTGTTGTATCGGATATTTTACAAGGGAAGACGATTGTTGTATCGGGCGTATTTACGCAAGTAAGCCGCGATGAATTAAAACAGATGATCGAAGATCACGGAGGAAAGAACGGAAGTTCAATTAGTTCGAAGACAGATTACGTTGTCGCAGGAGATAAAATGGGGCCATCAAAGCTTGAAAAAGCTAATCAATTGGGAATAACGATTTTGACGGAAGATGAGTTTTTAACTCTTATTAAATAATTTGTTGTTAAAGTAGCTCGTTTATTATTAGGCTTTTTCTAACTTTACTTCTTATCAAAGAATTATGTTTAGTACTTTCAAAAAGAAAACATTAAAAAAAGCGATTAATAAAGCGACCTTAGAGGGAGTGGAGTCGAATTACGATTTTCCTTTGCGCGTGATAGGCATATTAATCGAAAAAAGTGAAGTATCGAAAGTGGATGAATTAATTCAGTCCCTGCGTCAAAACGGCGCAAAAGCTGAACAGATATACGTATTGGTTTATACGGGATTGACAAAATCAAAGCAATTGTTAGATCCTTCTTTTAGCATGAAGGACTTTAGCATAATTGGCGATGTTCAAAATCAAGAAGTAAAAAAATTCATCGAGCAACCTTTTGACTTGTTGATTAATTTTTACGCAAAAGATATTGTACCTTTACTTTGGGTCAGTGCGAAATCGAAGGCGAAATTCAAAGTTGGAATAGCTGCCGTAACGCCAAGAATCAATCACTTTAGTTTGGAAATGCAGGAGTTACAAGCGGCTCCTTACATCAAACACTTAATGAATTATATAACTATTTTTAAAACGAAATAAACGACTATGCAATCGCTAAAAGGTACAGGAGTTGCTTTGGTAACTCCATTTAAAAAAGATCAGTCTGTAGATGTTGAAGCGCTACAACACTTGGTAAATTATGTAACTCAAGGAGGAGTGGAGTACCTTGTTGTTTTGGGAACAACAGGAGAATCCGCTACGTTAACACCAAGTGAAAAGGAGTTAGTCAAACAGACGGTTAAGCAAGCGAATGCAGGAAAATTACCTTTAGTATTAGGAGTTGGTGGCAATAATACCGCTCAAGTAATGGAGGAGTTAAATCCTGAGAATTTAGCTGGGTTTGATGCTATTTTATCGGTTTCACCCTATTACAACAAACCGACACAAGAAGGAATTTATCAACATTTTAAGGCGATTGCGCAAAAGAGTAGTTTGCCTATTTTATTGTACAATGTACCGGGACGTACTGGAAGTAATATGAGCCCTAAAACGGTGGTTCGCCTAGCTAATGAATTTCCAAATATCGTTGGGATCAAAGAAGCAGCGGGTGACCTTGTACAAGGAATGGAGTTGATTAGACAATCAACTCGAAAAGATTTTCTCGTAATCTCTGGTGATGATGCAATTGCATTGCCTCTAGTTTTGGCAGGAGGAGCAGGAGTGATCTCGGTGATTGGACAAGGTATTCCTCAGCCGTTCTCAACCATGATTCGCTTGGGATTAGCAGGAAAAATAAGAGAAGCTTTTGACCTGCAATACCAAATGATGCCTATTATAGATATGATTTTCGAACAAGGAAATCCAGCAGGTATAAAAGCAGTACTTGCCCAGGCAGGCGTGATGGCTAATATATTGCGATTGCCATTGGTCGCTGTAGATCAAGATTTGGAACAGCGAATAGAAAAAGAATATATAAAACTCAAAAAGTAAAATTATGTTATCGAAAAAATTGCAAGATGCTTTAAACGGACAGATTAAAATAGAAGGAGATTCATCTCAAATTTATTTAGCGATGGCAACTTGGGCGGAAGTTCAAGGTTTTGAAGGAATCGCTTCTTTTATGTATGATCAATCCAACGAAGAGCGCACCCATATGCTTAAATTAATTAAGTATATCAATCAAAGAGGAGGAGAAGCGACTATACCAGCAGTTGCGAAGCCTGAATTGGATTACGCTTCATTTAAAACGCTTTTTACTCAACTTTTTGCACACGAAGTATTCGTGTCTAAGAGCATTAATGAATTGGTGCACATTGCCTTGGAAGAGCGCGATTATGCTACACACAATTTCTTACAGTGGTATGTTTCAGAACAAATTGAAGAAGAAGCAACTGCACGTACGATTTTAGATAAAATCAACCTGATTGGAGATGATAAAGGAGGACTTTATCTATTCGACAATGATATGAAGAGCTTTAGAGGAGATGCGGGAGCAGCTGCAACCACCGCTTAATACTACTATAAACACGGATAAAAAGATGCCTCTTAGGCGTCTTTTTATCTTTATTTTAGCGATATGTATAGCGAGAAAATGAATATTTACAAACAAAAGTCGGCCAAGTTTATTGTGTTTTTTGTTTGTGCTATGTTGATTTTTTTTAGTATCGTCACAGGAGACTATTGGTTCTTAGGTAGTTTACTTGTTTTTGTATTGGCGATCTATCTGTATACTGTTTCTTTTGACTATACGATTGGTCATACCCCAACATCACTTGTCTTTGGCGTGCGAAAAAAAAAGGAGATTCCCTTGGATACAATTCAAGAGATTAGCATAGAAAACATAGATTATACAGGGAAGTTTGGCGGTTACGGTTATCGTAAATTTGGCAAGCGTTCGGCTTATACGTTCAATGATTCAGGTAATTTCTTGTGTGTAAAAACTGTAGATGGCCTGTATTTTCTCTCAATAGATAACAAAGCCTATTGGGTGGAGTGGCTAGATAAAAAGGTAGATTTAAGTCAGAAAGAATCAATTGATTACTAAAATATCTTGTTAAAGTAAAACAAAAAAGACCTTTTTTTCTTTTTAGTAAAGAAAGGTTTTTGTATAATGCAATTATATAACTAAATTTGCAGTTGCTTTTGAAGTGCTATAACTCAAGCAGTGATTGTTTAACACCGAATAAACCAAATGAAAAAATACATCGGATTATCTCTTTTAGCGTTAACTTTTGTAGGGTGTTCCCCTTTGCAAAAAGCTATGAAATCGGAAGATTTGGAATTTAAGACAAAAGTTGCAGATCAATATTATGAACAACAAAAGTATAGAAAAGCTATCCGATTATATGAGCAAGTAGAGACTTCGTTTAGGGGTCGACCAGATTATGAGGCGATGTATTTCAACTTTGCTGAAGCGACTTTTATAACAAAGGACTATATGTTAGCTGCTGAACGCTTCAAGTTATTTGCTGCGACCTATCCTAGAAGTGAGAAAAGAGAAGAAGCATTGCTTAAAGAGATTAAATGTGGGGTAGAACTATCTCCTGTTTATTCTTTGGATCAAACCATTACAAATACAACAATCGACAAGCTGCAAAAGTTTATCGACCAATATCCGGGATCTAATTTCATTTTTGAAGCCAATTCGATCATGAGTCAGATGAACAAAAAGTTGGAGAAAAAGGCGTTTGAAAATGCAAAACAATTGAATACCATAGGGCCATATACGAGAAACTATGGTGCTGCGATTGTAGCGTTGGATAACTTTATCTATGACTATCCAGGGACAGAATTTAAAGAAGAAGCCTTGTTTTATAAATTAGATTCAGCCTACAAACTAGCGATGAATAGCGTGTACAGTAAAATGGAAGAGCGTTTGACCAATGCCAAGGGAATGTACGATGCCTTGGTTCGCTTTAATCCCGAAACTACATACAAAGAGAAAGCAGATGACATGCTTGAAGATATAAACACAGAATTACAAAAAATTTCAAAATAACCTAAGCGTAAAATGGATTTAAAGAAAACAACTGCTCCAGTAAACACAATTACTTATAACAAGAGTAAAATTGAAGAGCCAACTGGTAATATCTATGAAGCTATTACTATTATCGCAAAAAGAGCAAGTCAAATCAACGTTGAAATTAAAAACGAATTGATCGATAAGTTAGAGGAGTTCGCTACGAATAATGATAGCTTAGATGAAGTTTTTGAAAACAAAGAACAAATTGAAGTATCCAAGTTCTACGAAAAACTACCTAAAGCACAAGCATTAGCAGTTGAAGAATGGTTGGAAGGAAAAATTTCATACAAACAAGTTAACAAATAACATATACTATCATATGTCAGTGTTAAGCGGAAAAAAAATATTACTAGGTATAACTGGTGGAATTGCCGCTTATAAAACGGCAAATTTAGTACGTTTACTAATTAAAGCAGGTGCCGAGGTCCAAGTGATCATGACACCTGCTTCTCATCAATTTGTAACTCCATATACGCTTTCTACCTTATCAAAAAAACCTGTTTATACGCAGTTTTTTAATGCAGAAGAAGGAGGAACATGGAATAATCACGTAGAATTAGCGCTTTGGGCGGATTTGATGCTCGTAGCACCAGCCACAGCCAATGTATTAGCTAAGATGGCCAATGGCTTATGTGATAATTTACTATTAGCTGTGTACATGTCTGCGAAATGTCCGGTTTATCTAGCACCTGCTATGGACTTAGATATGTATATTCACCCCTCAACAGCAAAAAATCTTGCCACACTTACTTCCTACAATCACGTGATCATTCCCGCAGAAGAAGGAGAACTAGCCAGTGGTTTAATTGGAAGAGGAAGAATGGCTGAACCTGAGACTATTGTGTCAGTTTTAGAAGCTTCTTTGACCCAAAATTTACCTCTTCAAGGGAAAAAAGTTTTAATTACAGCCGGACCTACATACGAACCGATCGATCCTGTGCGTTTTATTGGAAATCACTCCTCTGGAAAAATGGGATACGATATTGCCAAAGAAGTTGCTAAACAGGGAGGTGAGGTAATTTTAGTCAGTGGTCCGACTAATCAAAAAATAGAGGACGCCCGTGTAGTTGTTGTCGATGTGCTTTCTGCGCTCGATATGTATGAGGCCTGTCACCGTTATTTTGATCAAGTAGATGTCGTAGTCGCTGCAGCAGCTGTAGCAGATTATCGTCCCAAGGAAATTGCAACCCAAAAAATAAAAAAGAATGCCGAGGAATTTACCATCACCATGGATAAAAATCCGGACATTCTCGCTTCTTTAGGTGCAATCAAAAAACACCAATACCTGATTGGTTTTGCCTTGGAAACGGAAAATGAAGTGGAGCATGCCAAGCTGAAAATTACCAAGAAGAATTTAGATCTAATTGTACTAAATTCACTTAATGATACAGGAGCAGGTTTTGGAAAACCAACCAATAAGGTTACCTTTATCGATAAGGCTTTTGCGGTAGAACCTATGGAGCTCAAATCAAAAGAGGAGGTCGCTCAAGATATTGTCAATAAAATCATTCAACACTATGAATAAACTTTTTGGACTTTTCGCTTGTTTTTTTCTTTGGATCGCTACGAGCCAAGCCCAAGAACTAAACGCCAATGTCAGTGTGAATTTTGCACAAGTTGGAAATACACATCAAAACTATTTCCGAACGCTAGAAAAGTCTTTAAAAGAATTGCTGAATCAAACCAACTGGAGTTCACAACGCGTGAATCCCAATGAAAAAATCGACTGTACTTTTTTGTTAACGGTAAGCTCTTTTGACAATAATGCCAATGTATCAGGAACGTTGCAAGTGCAATTTGGACGACCAGTTTTTAATACAACTTATAGTAGTCCAGTGTTGAATTTCAACGACAAAGACATCGCTTTTAGTTATACGGAATTTGAACCGCTTCGCTATAGTGCAGGCAGTTATGAATCCAATCTTATTTCCTTGATTTCGTTTTATGTCAATATTATCTTGGGCATGGATAGCGATACGTTTTCCAAAGAAGGCGGTACGGCCTACTATCAAGAAGCATCACTGATTGCCTCTATGGCACAACAATCCAACGCAAAGGGATGGAAACAAGGGGATGGAACCAATACGCGTTATGTTTTGGTGAATGATTTGTCTTCAGGTGCTAGCAAGCCTTTTAGAGAAGCGCTGTACAACTATCACCGCCTTGGATTAGATCTAATGAGTGAAGGGGTAGAACAAGGCAGAAATGGCGTATTTCAGGGGTTAAACGATTTAAGACAATACAATGCAGTGCGATCAAATGCCTTCTTAATTCGCGTATTCTTCGATACAAAAACGGAGGAGTTGGTAAACTTATACAGTGGGGTTACCGATCCAAACAAGAAGCGAGTAGTTGAAATTTTACACGCAATATCTCCTTTAAATGCTTCGAAGTGGAATAATTTATAAGTATCTTTCCATTGTAAAATAAAATAGTCTCGAATTATGCTTACTTCTTTGAGTATAAAAAACTTCGCATTAATTGACCATTTAGAAATTGATTTTTTTAATGGTTTTTCTATTATTACTGGTGAGACAGGCGCTGGAAAATCAATTGTTTTAGGTGCATTAGGCCTATTGCAAGGAAAACGTGCCGATTTGGGATCACTGAAAAATAAGGAAGAGAAATGCGTGATTGAAGGACAATTTAGCGTTGATCCTTATAAATTGGAAGAACTATATTCTTTTTTAGATATGGATTACGAGCCTGTAACCATTATTCGAAGAGAGATTTTACCTTCTGGAAAATCAAGAGCTTTTGTCAATGACTCTCCTGTAAATTTAACGGATTTGCAAGAGTTGAGTGCGGTTCTACTCGATATTCACTCTCAACATCAAACGAGTGAATTAAGTGAGGAAACGTATCAAATCAAAGTAATTGACGCTATAGCAAAGAATGAAGAAATCTTAGAGGAGTACCAAAAGTACCTCAAACAATATAAAACAGCGCTTGCTTCACTCCAGCAATTAAAAGAAGACGAAGTAGAATTGTTGAAGGAACAAGACTACCATGCTTTTTTGTTGGAAGAATTGGTGGCTGCTCAACTGTCGACCATTGATCAGGCGGAGTTAGAAAGTGAATTCGAAAAATTAAACAATGTCGAACATGTACGCGAGAGTTTTGCGCTTGCGACGCAGTTGTTAAGCGCAGATCAAGTAGGGGTAATTCAAGGCTTAAAAGAGTTGAGACAAACCTTGCAAAAGACAGCGACAGTTTCTAAAGACTACGAAGAGCTATACAACCGCGTTGTGAGTGCAGAAATTGAATTGGCTGATTTAGCTAATGAAATAGAACGCGAAGTGGATCACGTGGTGTTGGATCCAGAGCGTCTAACAGTCGTACATGAGCGCTTACAAATGTTGTATGCCCTACAGAAAAAACATCAGGTCAATACGGTTGAAGAGTTACTGTCCATTGAGGCAGATTTAAACGACAAAGTTTTTCAAGTTGGCGACATACAGGAGAAAATCCTTGCCGTTGAAAAAGAAATTGCCACGTTATTGGTCAAATTAGATGAATTGGCTGCTGTATTGTCACAAGCAAGACAACAAGCCATTCCAGCCTTGAGTGATCAATTGGTTGAAATATTAACTTTGGTGGGAATGCCACATGCGACCTTCCAGTTCGATTTTAAAACAGTAGATCACTACCTAAACAACGGAAAAGATCAAATGCAATTGCAGTTTTCTGCAAATAAAGGGATGGATTACGGCTTGCTTAAAAAAGTGGCTTCAGGGGGAGAATTATCGCGTATTATGTTAGCCATTAAGGCGATTTTAGCGCGTTATTCCAACTTGCCTACTATTATTTTTGACGAAATTGATACAGGGGTATCTGGAGAGGTAGCGGATAAAATGGGGGTAATCATGAAAGACATGAGTACACTTATGCAGGTGTTCGCCATTACTCACTTACCGCAAATCGCCGCAAAAGGTCACCAACATTATAAAGTGTTTAAAGCCTCTGAAGGAGACTCTACCACATCTAAACTGATTCAACTAAATCCCGAACAACGCATAGAGGAAATTGCTCAAATGCTGTCAGGAAAAGATATTACAGCTTCTGCTTTACAACACGCAAAGGAGTTGTTGAATAGTTAACGGTAAACATAAAAAAAAGCGACTACAGTCGCTTTTTTTATTACGGCTTCGGTTGCTCGAAGATTGTGTGAATTGTTTTTTGTTTCTCAATAATTCGGAAGTATCCCAACGCTTCTTTTTCTGGTGTGGTTATATTTTTGACATTTCCAATAATTCGACCACTTGGCACTTGAAAAGGTCCACCACCATTGCTAATGGCATCGAAAAAACTCATGGCAAAATCGTAGTAATTTCGCGATATCTGTGCGAGTTCAATTTCTACTTTTTCTCCTGGTTTCGCATCTTCATCTACAATGTAAAGGGATTCCATGCGATTGCCAATGGAGTATTCGTTTGATACTACGCGGGGTTGAGGAGCTTTCTTTTCATAGTGGTAATACAAATAGTAGTAATTCAAGTTCTCATTTACACGAGGCGTATCCTGATAGTATACGCGTAATACATAGTAATCTTTGTCGAAGTATTTTTCTCTTTTTTGCGTAATCTCTAAGATCTCCGGACTTGCGATATATTGCTCTCTTGCTTCGTAAATATCGTTGTCATATTCAATGTGCAACTTAAAAACTGCTCCATCGGTTGGTTTTTCTATTTCTGTGGAATAATAGATTCCCGATTTTTCCAATTCTAGGAATGGATATTTAGTACCAGTAGGGTCTTCTACCCAAACAACTGCATTGTTAACAGGGGGGATTTCGGGATTAAAGTAATCCGTTGTTAGGCTCAACTTCACATAAGCAGGCATTATCGTATCGGAAACGGGATTGCGCTCAAAATCTAAATTGGCTTCCACAACTAATCTAGGTTCTGCAGTGGGTAAATCAATATCAATGATTTCTGTGCAAGAAGTCAAAGACAGCAGGAGTAAGAATATAATAGAATAGATTGCTTTCATTTGTTTAGAATTTAAAATTGTAAGTAACACTTGGTACTAATCCGAAGATAGACATTTTTTCAGCCTCATTTTTTCCGCGAATATCTTCATTTTCTCTAAAGGAGATCGAAGCAGCGTTGTATCTGCTATACAGGTTGTAGATTCCAAATACCCATTCCCCTTTCCAGCGTTTTGTCGAGTCTGGGTTGGGCGTATAGGTAGCAGAGATATCCAAATGGTGATAGGCAGGCATTGTATTTGCGTGGCGGTCTCCAAATTTTGGAACGCGTAGTCCTAAATATTCATATTGTCCTTCCGGATAGGTAATTGGGCGACCAGATTGCAAGGTGAAACTAGCGCCAAAAGACCATTTTGGGTTTAATTCATACATAGCAGTAATAGATAAATCGTGTAATTTATCATAAGAAGCTCTATACCAATTTCCGTTGTTGATTCCTGGTTCGTCTGCTGTTCTGCCAGGTGTTCGTTGCTCTGCTCTTGATAAGGTATAAGCAACCCATCCTGTCAATTTCCCTATGTTTTTTCTAACTAATACTTCTAAACCATAAGCGCGTGCTTCTCCGTTGAGAATAACGCGTTCGATCGCTTCATTTCCTACTAGTTGTGCACCGTCTATATAGTCAATGCTATTTTTTACTTTTTTATAGAACACTTCTGTCTCTAAGCTGTATTTACCATCCGCAAAGTTCTGAAAATACCCCAATGCTACTTGATCCGCAAGTTCGGGATCGGTGTATTTACCACTTGGCGTCCAAATATCCAAAGGCGTTGGTGCTGCCGTATTAGACATCAAGTGAATGTATTGGGTCATGCGGTTGTAGCTTGCCTTAATGGATTGATTGTCATTGAGTATATAGGCAACGCCAATTCGAGGTTCTATATTGTTGAACTGTTCGATTGATTTATTTTTCTTGTAATAGGTCGTTTCTAAAATATCTGCCATTTTGTAGACGCCCAATTCGCTGTCGTATCGAACAGGTTGATTGTTGGCATATACGTGTTCAACTCCCTTTCCTTTGGCGTTGAAATGAGAAAAACGAAGTCCGTAGTTCACGCTAAAATGCTGACCGAAATTTTGTTCAGCTTCTACGTAAACACTGCTTTCTGAAGCATACTTATTGTCTATTTTCTTGTAGTTGATCGAAGAATCACTTGTTGTTGGTTTGATGGTTCCAGGATAGAAAATGTATGCTGTATGCCCAACACCATAGCGCAATTGCAAGGCCGGGTTAATGTCGTGCAAGAAATCATATCTTCCTTGCATACTCTTAATCCCATTGGTCCAGTTAAATCCAACTAAATCCAAATCGAGGTCATAATCATACTGACTCGTTGTTAACGATAAATTACCTGTTAATTTATCGCTGTATAAGGTTCTCCAATCTAAGGTAACAGCTAGGTTTCCAAAGCTGTTTTTCATCAGATCAGTAAAACTAAAAATATCTCTACCGTAATAAGCAGAAAAATTGATTTTATTCTTTTCATTGATATCAAAACTCAACTTGGTGTTGATGTCGTAGAAGTAAGCGGAGTTTTTGTTATCGGTAAGTTTGAGAAATAAATGGGCGTAAGAGCCACGTCCAGCAATGAGGAAAGACGACTTGCCTTTTTGGATTGGTCCTTCGGCTAGAAGGCGGCTTGATATAACACCAATTCCTCCTTCAAATGAATAATCATTTTTATTGCCGTCTTTTTGATAAACGTCGAGCACAGAAGAAGCTCTTCCTCCGAAGCGAGCGGGAATTCCTCCTTTGTACAGTTTTAAATCTCGGATGGCATCTGCATTAAAAATGGAAAAGAACCCAAAGAGGTGAGAAGAGCTGTACACACTAGCCTGATCTAATAGGACCAAGTTTTGTCCTGCACTTCCCCCGCGAACATTAAAACCCGCAGCACCTTCTCCCGCATTGGTAACTCCAGGCAATTGAAGAATGGACTTTAAAATATCCGTTTCTCCCATCACTACGGGAATTTTCTTTATTTCTTCGGTTGTCATTTTATTGACACTCATTTCAGGTTTTCGAATATCTGCTTTGTTTCTATTCTGTACAATAACCACCTCAGATAGTTCAGATGAATCCGTTTTGAGTACAAAATTGAGGGTTTGGTCTTTGGTTACCTGAATAGTCGTCACGCGATCAATGTAGCCAATATAGGATACTTTTAAGGTATAAGATCCTTCTTTTAACTCGATCGAATAGTATCCCTTTTCATTGGTAATTACACCATTATTGATTTCATCAATATAAATAGTCGCTCCGATTAAAGGTTCCTGCTCGTCTTTGATTGTCCCTTGTAAGAGGTAAGAAGATTGTCCATGCATCCCCAGGGTAATAAAAAACAGAATAAAGGAAAGGAAAATCTTTCCACGTTGACAATATAGCATCGTATTTTATGATTTATTTGTATGCGAAAGTAACTAAGATTCTTCTCTTTATTACCGTTACTTATACAAAAAACAAAACTTTTATCTTAATGGTCTTTATATAAGTTTTTTGCAATCAATGTGTTGGAATTCTTATCTTTATTCCATAAAGTAGTTGAGATGTGGAGATGGTATTCTAATATATGGTATCGAAATATTTTTGGGTTGTTTACTTTGTGCTTAATCTTTGGCTTTATTCAATATACGAGCTTGGGAAACAAAAGTATTCGAGAAATTTTGGCGGAAATGGTACCCGCCATTGCACTAATTTATGCCCTGATATACGTCAATAACGTCTTTGTTATTAAACGGTTTTTACTGACTAAGAAATACGAGTCTTTCTTGCTTTGGTTTTCTGTTTATTTAGTGATTGGTGTTTTTTGTTTAAGTCAATATGCTATTTATGTAGGTGAATTCAAATCTTTGATTCTCGAAATTGTCAATACGTTATTTTTTACCATTTTGGGTACGGGAACGTATTTTATTCACCAATGGGCCTTTCAAAATATAACCTTACGCGAGAGAAAATTAGCGAATACTGTTGCGGAGTTGGAATTTTTGAAGATGCAGCTCAATCCTCATTTTTTGCTCAATGCGATGAATAACTTATATGGGGAAGCACTGACAAACCCCACCGATACACCCAATAGAATCTTACAACTCTCACATTTATTTCGCTATCAAATTGAGGCAAGTAAAAAGGAAGAAGTCCACCTTGATTTGGAAATTGACTTTGTAAATGAATACTTGGATTACTATAAGTTCACCAGCGATTCTTTAGTGGTAGAGAGTGAATATAGTGGAAATTTAGAGGCCTATTATGTTCCGCCACTCTTGTTTTTTAGCTTGGTCGAAAATGCAGTAAAATTTAGTTTACAAACAGAAGAACCATATATTTTAATTCGCTGGAAAGAAGAGGGAGGAAAAATATTTTTTGAAATCAGCAATAGTTGTCTGCTAAAAGAAAGGCAAAAACAAGGTACGGGTTTGGGATTAAGCAATTTGAGAAGGCGATTGGAAGTTTCGGGAATACAAGCGCACTTCAGCGTAGAGGAACAAAAAAATAGTTATAAAGCAAAACTTACATTATGGGGACTACATACACCTGTTTAATTGTAGATGATGAAAAACCGGCACATCAAGTATTGATGAGTCATATTAGTCAATGTGAAGATTTAGAATGCGTAGGCAATGCCTTTTCGGGGCGGGAAGCATTGGCTTTTTTGCAGAAACACGAAGTTGATATTTTGTTGTTGGATATTAATATGCCCCTAATTTCAGGTTTGGAACTCCTAGATATGGTTGCCGTAAAACCCGTGACGATTATCACAACAGCATACTCTGATTTTGCGTTAGAATCGTATGAAAAAGATGCGGTAGACTATTTGTTGAAACCTATTTCTTTTGGCAAGTTTTTAAAAGCCATCGAAAAAGCTAAAATTTTCTGCAAGAATCGAAGAGAGTCTACCGGTGAAGTGCAGGAAAATATATTGAAAATTCGCGAGGATGGTTTAGATATTTCCATTGATGTGGATGAAATTATCTTTATAGAAAGTGCAGGAAACTACATCAAGATTTTCGTTGAGCATCGCAGTAAGAGCTATTTTGTTTATGGATCGCTAATTAGTATCAAAACAGAATTGCCTGATCACTTTATTCAAGTGCATCGATCGTTTATTGTAAACCGAAAACAAATCGTCAAAAAAGAATTGGGCAAGGTAACCCTGCACACCAATATTGAGATACCAGTAGGAAGAAAGTATCAGATTCTCATTGAATAATGAAAAGGAAGTTTGTGTGTTTTTGCCAAACACTTGATCTGCTTTTAAGGGGCGTAGGGCTATCTACAAAAAGCTACCTAAACTAGAAAGGAGATATTTTTGATTTTTTTAATTTTCGTTGTCCGAGTATACAGAGGGCAAGGCAGGCGAGAGCGAGGGTAAGGGTACCAATTTCCAAGGTTTGTTTATAGAGTAATTGGTCGATATTTTGGACTAATAGGATCAAGCCGACGACCAAGAATAAAAAGGAGATGCTCCGTAATAAAGCAGTTGTAAAACGATTCATAATGAAACTATTTATAGGTTAATAGGTTTAAATATAGTTAATTATGCGTTTCTTTCAAAGTGATGACTAGAAAAAGTAGATGCAAAATAGGATAAAAATAAAAAGTCTGTCGATTTTCGACAGACTTTTTTATGTTTTGAACGGTATAATTCTGTTGTGAATTACAAGTGGATTACTTCTCCGTAAGCATCAGCAACAGCTTCCATTACAGCTTCACTCATTGTTGGGTGAGGGTGAACGGCTTTCAAGATTTCGTATCCAGTTGTTTCTAGTTTACGAGCAACAACGGCTTCAGCAATCATATCTGTAACACCAGCACCGATCATGTGGCATCCTAACCATTCTCCGTATTTTGCATCAAAGATTACTTTTACGAATCCGTCAGGTGTACCACCAGCTTGTGCTTTTCCAGAAGCTGAGAATGGGAATTTTCCAACTTTGATTTCGTATCCTGCTTCGATTGCCTTTTTCTCTGTTAATCCAACAGAAGCAATTTCAGGTGTAGCATACGTACATCCAGGGATATTTCCGTAGTCTAATGGTTCTACATGGTGACCAGCAATTTTTTCAACACATAAGATTCCTTCTGCAGAAGCAACGTGTGCTAAAGCTTGTCCAGGAACAACGTCTCCAATTGCATAGTATCCAGGGATATTCGTTTGGTAGAAATCGTTTACTAAAATTTTATCGCGGTCTGTAGCAATTCCTACTTCTTCTAAACCGATGTTTTCGATATTTGTTTTGATCCCTACTGCTGATAAAACGATATCCGCTTCGATGATCTCTTCTCCTTTAGCTGTTTTTACCGTCGCTTTTACTCCTTCACCTGTAGTGTCAACTTTCTCAACAGAAGCATTTGTCATAACTTTGATTCCAGCTTTCTTCAATGAGCGCTCGAATTGTTTAGAAATATCTTCATCTTCTACCGGAACGATGTTTGGCATAAATTCTACAACAGTAACATCAGTTCCCATTGCGTTATAGAAATAAGCAAACTCAACGCCAATTGCACCTGAACCTACAACAATCATTTTCTTTGGTTGTTTTGCCAACGTTAAGGCTTGACGGTATCCGATTACTTTTGTGCCATCTTGTGGTAAGTTTGGCAATTCTCTAGAACGAGCTCCTGTTGCGATGATGATGTGGTCTGCGGTATATTCCGTTACTTTGCCATCTTTATCTGTTACGTCAACTTTTTTTCCAGGTTTTACTTTTCCAAATCCATCGATAACTTCAATTTTGTTCTTTTTCATTAAGAATTGAACACCTTTGCTCATTCCAGCAGCAACTCCACGTGAACGTGCAACTACAGCATCGAAATCTTTATCAACTTCTCCATTAATTGTCAAACCGTAGTCAGAAGCATGCTTCAAGTACTCAAAAACTTGTGCAGATTTTAGAAGTGCTTTCGTAGGAATACATCCCCAGTTTAAGCAAATACCTCCTAAGTTTTCTCTTTCAACTACTGCTACTTTAAAACCTAATTGAGAGGCTCTGATTGCAGTAACGTACCCTCCAGGGCCACTTCCTAAAACAATAATATCGAATTTCATATGTATGTATTTCTATATTTTACGCTACGAAAATAATCAATTATTTCCGTACTTGAAACTTTCGAGTTTGAAAAGTTGATGGACTGTAAATTATAGAATTATAAATTGAACTTCTTAGTCTATGTGTTTTAGCGTATAGTTTGTAAGTAATAGTTTAAATTGTTGTATATCTTCTAATACAATAGAGACTAACAGAAATAAAAAGCGTGAGATTATGGAGAAATCTCACGCAATGGTAAAATAATAAAACAATTGATGCAAGGTTAGATTACCCTTAGCAGCTTAGATGTTTCTGCCCTGAACTGCTGGGGGTAGTCCAAATTAAAAAGCTTAGTTGAAGACGAACTAAACAGACTTTTCAATCTGTTCAAGGGGGGGGCGGTCTATAGGGGACGTTGCCGTGCTTTAACGGGGTACTATCACGCTGAGTGAAAATGACCCCTCCCAATGACATTAACGTTCTCTTCCTTCATGGTCTACCAATAAATAGACCAAACTTAATTTTTCGTCTTGTTTTTTTTGAATAATGAAACTTTTACACGAGCATAAAACAAAAAAAGAGATCTGTATGTAAACAGACCTCTTTTGTATATTTGTAAAGGGCAGGGATTAAGCTGATTCAACTGCCTTAAATTGAGATTCATATAAGTTTCTATAGTAACCATTTTCATAGGTTAACAACTCTTGGTGGGTTCCTTTTTCCACAATTTTCCCTTTATCCATCACAATAATGACATCGGCGTTTACGATTGTGGCTAAACGGTGGGCAATGATAATAGATGTTTGATTGTGAGTGAGGTAATCCGTTGCTTTTTGAAGTAATTCTTCTGAATGTGAGTCAATGGAAGAGGTTGCTTCATCGAGAATCAAAATACTTGGTTTACTTACATAGGCGCGCAAAAAGGCGATTAATTGACGTTGACCAGAAGACAACATAACCCCGCGTTCTTTTACGTCGTAATCATATCCACCAGGTAAATTGACAATAAAATCGTGAATGCCGATTTTCTTAGCTGATTCAATAACAAATTCTCTTGAAATAGCGGGATTGTGTAGGGTGATATTATGGAGAATACTATCGCTAAACAAGAAGACATCTTGAAGTACGATAGCAATTTGTTGACGCAGTGAAGCTAGTTCAAAATCGTGTATATCAATACCGTCAATTTTAATTTGACCTGCATTGATATCGTAGAAGCGGTTGAGTAAGTTGATAATGGTTGATTTTCCAGCTCCAGAAGAACCTACAATTGCAACGGTTTGACCTGCTTTAATTTGAAGGTCGATGCCTTTTAAGACTTCCACTCCTGGAATATAGCTAAAGTGTACGTTACTCAAGGAAATATCGCCTTTGAACGACGGTGCTATAATGGTTCCGTTATTTTCAATTGTCTCGTCCATTTCCAGCACTTCAAACACGCGTTCTGCCGCAATAATTCCCATCTGCATGACGTTAAATTTATCCGCAATTTGACGCAAGGGGTTGAATAGCATACTGATTAGCATCGTATAGGCAAATAAATCTCCAAAGGTAGTGAGGTTGTCCCCTTGAACAATAGACATCCCGCCGTACCAAATCACAAGCCCTAAGGTCAATGAGGATACAATATCCGCTATGGGAAAGAAAATGGAGTTATACAAAATGTTTTTCAACCAAGCTTGGTTGTGCTTTTCATTAATTTCTTTGAATTTTTCATATTCAATCTCTTCACGAGTAAAGAGTTGTACAATTTTCATTCCTGAGATTCGCTCTTGTACAAAGGTGTTGAGGTTGGCAATTTGCGTGCGCACTTCCTGAAAGGCAGATTTCATTTTGATTTGAAAAACACGAGTGGCGTAAAGCAAAATAGGCATGGCCAATAAAACAATACAGCTGAGCTTCCAGTTCATGTAGAACATAATCGCCAAGACCACAAACATTTTTAGCAAGTCGCTGACAATCATAAACAAACCTTGGCTAAAAATACTAGCGATGGATTCAATATCTGAAACCGAACGCGTTACTAATTTACCAACAGGTTCATTGTCGAAATAGCGCATGCGAAAAGAGATTATTTTTTTGAATAATTTTTCGCGTATGTCTTTGACGATATCTTGTCCCAACCAACTAGCCCAATAGGTAAACAAAAACTGAAAGGTCACTTCCAAAATCAAGACAATAGCCATTAGTCCAACATAGAGTAGAAGACCATTTTGATCTTTGGGTTGTACGTATTGGTTTACGGTTTCTTTGACCATATATGGACGAGCCGCAGCAAAGATTGATAAAGCAATAGCAAAGAAGATTACCCAACGGAATCTATTCTGATAGGGTTTGGCATATGCTAATGTTTTGCGTAAGGATATGGAGTTTAGTTTTTTCATAAATAAGGGTAACCTACTTTTGTTAAAAATAAGCCTTTTCCGGGAACTGAGAATCCTGCCTTTCCACGGTCTTTGCTTTCGATGATTGTTCTGAAATCATCAAGGGTGATTTTGTGTAATCCCACGTTGATCAATGTGCCGACAATAGCGCGTACCATATTGCGCAAGAATCGGTTAGCTTGTATGGTGAAAACCAATTGATTGTCGTTGATATAGGTCCATTCCGCTTTGTGGATGGTGCAATTAAACGTGAAGACATCTGTATGAGTCTTTGAAAAACACTCGAAGTCTTCGTATTCAAATAAAATTTGAGCCGCTTGATTCATCAGTTCTACATCCAAATGTCGGTGGTGATAGTAACTCAACGGGTGAACAAACGCATCTTTAAATAGATGCATATGGTATTCGTAGGTTCGATCTGTCGCATCAAAACGAGCATGTGCATCAGCTGGGACATCGTGAAATTGGTATACCACAATATCAGCGGGTAAAAACGAATTCATTTTTTGAATCAAAACCGATTTATCCAAGGGATCTTCGCAGTCAAAATGCGCAAACATCTGCTTGGCGTGTACACCTGCATCTGTTCTACCTGCTCCAGTGAGTTCAATCGGTTGGCGCAGTAAGGTCGAAATAGCCTCGGTTAACGTTTGCTGTACAGTAGGTGCATTAGGTTGTAATTGCCAGCCGTGATAGTTCGCACCATTATACGCAAATTCGATAAAATATCTCAAAATAGGTCTCGTTTTAAGCCTACAAATATACTTCAAAAATAGGAAATGGAAAACCGAAACACAGGGAAGGTTGATCGAATATCAAAACAAATATATGGGCACAGAACTAAAGAGAGATTTGTTGTTTGTGTGGATTGTCATTTAAACAGTAAACAAAACGCCACAGCATAAACAAAATCAAAAAGCAAACGATAAAGTAGCGAAATAGTTTTATTTTTACTTTTTGAAAACGATACCGATCATGAGAACAATAAAAAAGGTGGTAGTAGGCTTCTTGTTGGGGGGACTATTTACTGCAGCTCAAGCCCAAGATTTTAACCAATATTTCGAGAATAAAACCCTGAGATTGGATTATATTTTTGGAGGAAATGTCGATCAGCAGTATATCTTGTTAGATGAATTAGTCCGCTACCCAACTTGGGCAGGGAGAACTCATCACCTAAGTGAAAATCCACTTAGAGGAAATGGACAAGTGCGCCTATATGACCAAGCAACGAATCAGCTGATCTATAGCACGAGTTTTAGTACGCTATTTCAAGAGTGGCTATCAACAGAAGAGGCAGTAACGACGACGAAGAGTTTTGAAAATGTTTTTTTAGTTCCGTTTCCAAAGCAACAAACCAAAGTAGAAGTTGTGCTATTTGATGAAAATGGAAGAGAGAAAAGTACGTTAACCCATGTGATTCAACCCCAAGATATGTTGATTCACGACAAGGGAATAGCGGAGGTAACGCCACATGAATACCTGCATCAGGCCAAAGACAGCGACAAGGCAATTAACGTAGTATTCCTTGCAGAAGGCTATACTGTAGAACAAATGGATCAATTTATCGATGCCGCAAAAGTTTCTGTTGAGGAAATACTAAAGCATCAACCATTTGGTCAATTTAGTGATTACTTTAATTTTATTGCTGTAAAAAGCCCATCTACTGATTCTGGAGTTAGTGTACCTCGTAGTGGCGATTGGAAGACAACGGCTGTTGAATCAAATTTTGATACGTTTTATTCTGCGCGTTATTTAACGACAAATCGCCTGAAAAAAGTACATGATCTCCTTGCAGGAATTCCGTATGAACACATTATCATCCTTGCGAATACCGATGTGTATGGAGGTGGTGGAATATACAATTCCTACACTTTGACTACAACGGGACATGCGGA
Source organism: Myroides sp. DF42-4-2 (assembly GCF_030326445.1). Lineage (NCBI taxonomy): Bacteria > Pseudomonadati > Bacteroidota > Flavobacteriia > Flavobacteriales > Flavobacteriaceae > Myroides > Myroides sp. DF42-4-2. The sequence goes on along the minus strand of NZ_JACAKI010000006.1, from coordinate 98,075 downwards.
TTTTAAACCTGTGGTTGTGCATGAGTTTGGACATAGTTTTGCGGGATTGGCAGACGAGTACTTTTACGAACAAGATGTATTGAGTGAGTTTATTTCCAATCAAACAGAACCTTGGGAGCAAAACATAACCACGTTAAAAGATTTTGATTCCAAATGGAAAAAACTGTTGAAAAAAGGGACCCCTATACCTACTCTTGTGGACCAGGCAAAGAAATACCCTATAGGTGTTTACGAAGGATTAGCAGGGAATGGAATTTACAAAGGAGCGTTAGAATGTCGTATGCGCACCAATCAATACGATAAATTCTGTGCCGTTTGTCAACAGGCAATCGAAAAGTTGATTCAGTTTTACCTTGATTAATAGTTGTATAAAGAATAGTACCATTGAAAAAAATATTATTGCTATCCGATACCCATAGCTGTATGGATGCGTCGATTTTAAAATACGTCAAGCAGGCCGATGAAGTTTGGCATGCAGGAGATATTGGAAATCTTGCAGTTACCGATGAAATAAAAAAGTACAAACCCCTGCGTGCTGTTTATGGCAATATAGACGATGCAGAAGCACGTATAGAATTTCCAGAAGAGCAACTTTTTGTTTGTGAGGGGATGAAAGTGTATATGATTCACATTGGTGGTTATCCTGGGAACTACCGCACCCAAGTAAAAAATCAATTGAGAAGAGAAAAACCGGGATTGTACATCTGCGGTCATTCCCATATATTGAAGGTACAATACGACAACGAACATGGGGTATTGCATTTAAACCCTGGTGCTGCGGGTATTAGTGGTTTTCACCAAGTGCGTACCATGTTGCGATTTGTGTTGGATCAAGGGAGTATAAAAGATTTAGAGCTGATTGAATGGCCGAAAAACAAAAAAACCGAACAAATATAATTGTTCGGTTTTTTTTACGCACTAATAAACTAAGATGTTAGGTTTATCGCAAACGATCCACAGATTTTACAAGATCTTCATCCTTCTTGATGGCTTTGTTTGCTAATACAAGCAACACGATAGAAACAATAGGGAGGAACATCCCAATACCTTTCTCAGAAACGATTTCTGTCGCTTCTCCAGATACAGTTAGTGTTCGATAAACAAATAATCCTAATAGTATAACGTTTAATATCATAGTCAGTCTGTTGCAAACAAACTGTCGTTGTCTATTTTTGTAATTCATGATGCTCACAACGGTTAACGCAGCAGATGCCCCAAAAAGGAATGTAAATGAAGGGAAAAACATAAAGTAAACTTCCTCTTGCTTTGCATTGTACCATAAAGGAAAAACAAAGGGTAATACACCTAGTGCAATAAGCACTAGAATCATATATACGGTTTGAATTCGCTGTAACATGATGATTGATTTTCTGTAACTCAGACAAAAGTAAGGTTTCTTTTTTATAAAAACCTATTAAATATTAAAAATAATTCGTATTATTGCAACAGTTATGTCGTAAGTACTTCATAATACGACACTTCTACTAACAAAAATTCCATTCTTATTTTTAAGACACAACTCATTTATTTATAATCTATAAACATTTATATGTTTGACATTTCCCAATTAGAAAAAATGAAGGTTTCTGACCTTCAGGAGATCGCGAAGAAGGCTAAGCTGACTAAGGTGTCGACTTTAAAAAAAGGAGAGTTAATTGAACGAATATTAGCGGTTCAAGCTCCAGCAGAAGTCAAGGCAAAAGCGGCCAAGCCTGTTGCGCAAAAAGAAAAACCGGTTCAAGCCGAGGCAGTGCAACCAGCTCCGGCGGCAGCTACTCCAGTCGAAAAAACAAGACGTCCAAGACTTGCTAAGCAAACAACAGAGGTGGGAATAACACCAATGGAAGGGAAACAAGAGAAGAAGACTGAATCCGCAGCACGCAAACCGATTGAAACTTCAAATGAAGACACAACGGAAGAACGCGAGGCTGTACAAACAGAATCAACTGCAGATTCCAAAGTAGAGGCAAAGAACAATCCGCGTGACAATCGCAAGGATTTTGCACAAAAGAAGAAAAACGACAATACCAAGCGCGATTTTCAAAAACGCGACTTCAAGAATAACAAAAAACAACAAGGAGAAGAACAACGTCAAGGTGTTGCTCCTGATACTGCAAAAAGCGAAACTGAATCTTCAGTTGTAAACGACCAGCCTGCTGTTGAACAAGAAAACAAAAGACAGCATCAAAATCAACAAGGCAATAGAAATCAACAGCGCAATCAAAATCAATCCAACAACAATAACGCTCAACAAAAAAATAATTTCAGAGAACCTGATTATGAGTTTGATGGTATTATTGAAAGTGAAGGCGTATTGGAAATGATGCCTGATGGATACGGGTTCTTGCGTTCTGCTGATTACAATTATTTGTCATCTCCTGATGATATCTATTTGTCTCAATCGCAAATTCGCCTTTTTGGTTTAAAAACAGGAGATACCGTAAAAGGAGTGGTTCGCCCTCCAAAAGAAGGAGAAAAATTCTTCCCTTTAGTACGCGTATTAAAAATTAATGGGCACGACCCTCAAAGTGTGAGAGATCGCGTTTCTTTTGAGCATTTAACCCCAATCTTCCCTACAGAGAAATTTAAATTAGACGGCGCTAGAAGTACAACTTCAACGCGTATTATGGATATGTTTGCTCCAATTGGTAAAGGACAACGTGGAATGATCGTTGCTCAGCCAAAAACGGGTAAAACCATGTTGTTGAAAGATGTAGCTAATGCAATTGCAGCGAATCACCCTGAGGTTTATTTGATCGTTTTATTGATTGATGAGCGTCCAGAAGAGGTGACAGATATGCAACGCAGTGTTCGTGCTGAAGTGATTGCTTCAACCTTTGATGAGCCAGCAGAACGCCACGTAAAAGTAGCTAATATTGTCTTAGAAAAGGCCAAGCGTTTAGTCGAATGTGGGCATGATGTAGTAATCTTACTAGACTCTATCACGCGTTTAGCTCGTGCGTATAATACGGTACAGCCTGCATCAGGAAAAGTATTGAGTGGAGGGGTAGATGCTAATGCACTACAAAAACCAAAACGCTTCTTTGGAGCGGCGCGTAATATCGAGAACGGTGGTTCCTTGAGTATTATCGCTACGGCTTTGGTGGATACGGGATCTAAAATGGATGAGGTGATTTTTGAAGAATTCAAAGGAACAGGGAATATGGAGCTTCAATTGGATAGAAAATTGGCAAACAAGCGCATTTACCCGGCTATTGATATTACCTCTTCAAGTACACGTCGCGATGATGAATTACTCGATAGAGATGCTTTACAACGCACTTGGACAGTTCGCAAAGTAATGGATGATATGAATTCTATCGAAGCCATGACATCGATTATTGACTCGATTAAAAACACAAAAAACAACGAAGAGTTTTTTGGTGAAATTCAAGGATAATTAGTGATTTTGAATATAATTGAAAAGAGGGCATTCCAAAGCGAATGTCCTCTTTTTTTATTTTTGTTGGGTGTGTTTGTTATATTGTTTATTATTTTTGCGCCTAGAGAATACGGTGAATACCCATACGATGATAAAAGTTGCTTTACTATTACTGGTCTTATTGCTCGACTACCTAGGGTATCGCTATGGTCATTCGTACCTGTCGTCACAAGGTAAAGCGAAACAAATTAGAAGCAGTGCACTTCAAAAAACATGGGCAGAAAAAAAAGCAAAACTCCAAGAAAAAACACAGCAACTCGAAAAGGAAATGAAAGAGGAAGAGGAAGATTTTGACGATTTGATCGATAAAGAAACCTTCAATTTCTTACTCATTGGCGCTGTCGCTACTGTTCTGTTTTTAGTTGTAGGGTTGTTCACGGGAAATCCCCTCTATTTTTATTTGCTTATTTTCTTGATTACCACCTTGGTTTATATCTACTACAGTAAATTGCAATAAAAGCGAAACAGTAAAAAAAGTTTACCCAAATAAGAGGCGCAGAACGCGCGGTCTTGAATGGATAAACTTTTAGGTACACGATGCAGGAGTTAAAAAACGACCTGCTCTATGTAGATGTAATGATTAGTTAGCTTATTATTGACGTGTTTCAAACACAACTTCTTCTAATACTCTGTCAGGAATGCTAGGATCAACATAGATAGGATCGAAATCGCTACTAGGATAGGGGATCATATTGATCACACTCACAGGTTCTTGTGGTGTGCCTGGATAGTTTTGTTTTAATACGTTAATTCGATTGTTGATCCAGGCCATTGTATTTCTTCCTGTTTCTTTGTGTAGCATTTGCATCATCTGTGGACCGTCACCATTGTTTCTCAGTTTTTTCCAAACAACAATTTCGTAGTCATATTGTTTGAAATATTTATAGATCTGGTCTGTACGATCGCTTTCATTTGCAAAAGTCGTTGCTCCACATCCCAATACCAGGGCAAGAGTAAAAAGTAATTTTTTCATAATTAAATATTTTTGGTTCGATTGGTTATGTTAAAATACGCTGTTTTTTTAGGTTAAAAAATAAATCTGCTAACTTTAGCATAAAGTACAGTTTTTCTGTACTTGGCGTTTAGTTCCTGTAGAAGGAGTGCTTTATACCACAAAGGGAGATGTAATACAAAAGCAAAGGAGAAAAGCAGCTCGTCTATCTTTTAGTACTCGCACGCTATGACTATGTCGACATTCGCCAAATATGGGGTAATTCAGTTGTTAGAACCTACTTCGCTCTTGGAGTATTTTGAAGAGTGAAAGTCCTTCTATCACTAAGGGATTGCGCATTCATCAAAAAAAAGATAGAAAAAACTTTCAGGCTAAGCTACTCTCAATTAATTGATTAATAAAGCAAACAAAAAAAACCTCCATTTTTTTGTTGATCTAGTTTGGTTTTACAGAATATCGTCTTATATTTGCACTCGCAATAAGCAACAAGGCCACGTGGCGCAACTGAATAGCGCATCTGATTACGGCTCAGAAGGTTGCAGGTTTGAATCCTGCCGTGGTCACAAAATAATGGCGATGTGGCGCAACTGAATAGCGCATCTGATTACGGCTCAGAAGGTTACAGGTTTGAATCCTGTCATCGTCACAACAAAGAAAACCCTACACATTTGTGTAGGGTTTTTTTTATGCAATGCTCCGATGGTGTGGATTTGCAATCCGCGCCATCGGACCAAGTCGAATGTGACTTGCAATACCCTCTTCCGTTTTCTTCCACTTTTTAGATAAAAAAGAGCTCTTTTCCATTATTTTTCGAAATAATAAAATCATAACCAGTTGAATTTAAGTGTTTTGACACAGGTGGGAAAAGTACTTGTAAAGGGTTTGTAAGGGGATAGTTAGTGTTTACAAGGGTTTTAGGCCATTTTGCCTTACAAACCCTTTACAAACCCCTTACAAACCCTTACCTATCTACCTATAGGAACCCGATCGCGTGGCAATCCGTGCGTTAGATTGAATAGATGAAGGCAGGAATGACAAATCCGTAGCATCGGAAAACCCTGCACATTTGTGTAGGTTTTTTTATGTAATTTGAGCATTTTATGTGAAATGTTTTATGTAATGACCTCAATTACCCAAAGGAACAATTACCTTTGTCGTGCAAGATTTTTATGCGACAACGAATAATTGTTTGCCTTATGATTCTCGATTACCTTCAATTTTGGTTTACTGCAAATAACGAACACGGCACACATTCGCCTTTTGTGTTTAATTTACTTACTCGTGGACTCTATCCTTCGGATCGTCGTTGGAAAGGGCAATCGCGAAAGCAGCAGTTCATTGACCGGTTGCTTGTGTACTTTGAGCCGCACTATATTGGGGTACTAGATAAACAAGCTTTGAGCACAAAGATCAACCGAGATATGGTTGTTTTTCAACGCGAATCTACGACGCCCTATGATTGTCTTATTTTCAATGGTACAACAGCGTCATCTTGGCCTAGTATAGCTACGGTTAGCTCTTTGCTACACAATGATTCGTTTTGGATCATCGATCGAAGAGGGAAGGAGGCATCCGTCGAAAAATATTGGCAAGAAGTAGTGGCATCCGAAGAAATGATTGTAACTTTAGATTTCTATTATTTCGGAGTGGCTTTCAAGCGAAAAGAACAGCTGAAACAGCATTTTACCTTGCGTTTACAACCGGACCGCATATTCCGTTTGTTGCGCGTGTAACAAAATGACGTTTTTAGACACTTATATGAAAGAAAATACGAGGATTATGTCTAAAGAATTAATTATTGATATCCAGGATATTAAGCGCGACTTCAAAATGGGATCTGAGACGGTAAAAGTCTTGAAAGGGGTAAATTTACAAATTGAAAAGGGGGATTACGTCGCTTTGATGGGGCCTTCAGGATCGGGTAAATCTACGTTGATGAACATTTTAGGTTGTTTGGATACGCCTACTTCGGGTTATTATAGTTTAAATGGCAAGGACGTCAGTCGATTAGATGATGATCAATTGGCAGAAATTCGCAACAAAGACATTGGTTTTGTTTTTCAAACCTTCAACTTGATGCCGCGTACTACGGCTTTGGACAACGTGGCTTTACCGATGATTTATGCTGGAAAATCGAAAGATGAGCGCAAGGAACGCGCTACTTCTGTTTTGCATATGGTGGGCTTAGGGGATCGCATGGATCACCACCCCAATCAACTCTCTGGTGGACAAAGACAGCGTGTAGCTGTGGCACGTGCATTAGTCAACAATCCCTCTATTATCTTAGCCGATGAACCTACGGGAAATTTAGATACGAAAACCTCTATTGAAATTATGGCGTTATTCGACGAAATTCACAGTAAAGGCAATACAGTGATTCTCGTGACCCATGAGGAAGATATCGCAGCGCACGCCCACCGCATTATTCGCTTGCGCGATGGGGTTATCGAAAGTGATCAGCGAATAAAATAGAAGAAAGTCGCGTTAGTTTACCCAAAGTATTGTATTTTGCTCGTTAGATCAAACAACTGTTAAAATGAAAATATACACCAAGACTGGCGACGGAGGGACTACGGCTTTATTCGGGGGAACACGAGTTCCTAAAGATCATATTCGAATCGAATCCTACGGTACAATAGACGAATTGAACGCTTATATTGGCTTGATTCGCGATCAGGATATTCCTGACCTAGAACAACAAGCTTTACTCGCTATTCAGCACGATCTATTTACTTTAGGAGCTATGTTGGCGACAGATCCCCAAAAAGCACGTTTAAAAAACGGCAAAGAACGCCTAAATATCCCGAAAATAACCGCTGAAACTGTCGATGCTTTAGAGCGTGAAATCGATCGTATGGAGCAAGATTTGCCTCCTATGACACATTTTATTTTACCAGGTGGTCATACAATTGTGTCATTCTGTCATATTGCGCGTTGTGTTTGTCGTAGAGCAGAACGCTTGTCAGTACAGTTAAGCCAAGAAGAAGCGGTAGAAGCAGAAATTTTGATGTATATCAACCGACTTTCTGACTATCTTTTTGTGTTGGCACGAAAGTTGACTTTTGACTTAAGTGTAGAGGAAGTAAAATGGATGCCTGAAAAACAGGGGTAAACCCACTGAATTCCGCGATTTTTTGTTGTGAAAAAAGCAAGACGTTCTTTAAACTTAGTGAAATACTATGAAAAAAGCTTGCTTATTTCATAATAAAATTTATTTTTGCAATAAAATTTAAAAAAGGTTAAGAGATGTATTGGACATTAGAATTGGCATCTTATTTAAGTGATGCTCCATGGCCTGCGACTAAAGATGAGTTGATAGATTACGCTATTAGAACAGGTGCGCCCCTTGAAGTAGTTGAAAACTTACAATCCATCGAAGATGAAGGAGAAATCTATGAATCTATGGAAGAAATATGGCCAGACTATCCTACAGACGAAGATTATCTTTGGAACGAGGATGAGTATTAATATAGAAAAAAGCCTTCTACAAGGCTTTTTTTTGTTTATTTTAGCAAGTGAAAAAAGAGTAAAAAACATATAAACCTATGAGTCTTATAAATACCATATTAAAGGTTTTTGTCGGCGATAAATCGGAAAGAGATATCAAGGAAATAAAGCCTCTAATTGAAAAAATTAAAACGTATGAATCGTCTTTATCTGCTTTGTCAAATGACGAATTAAGAGCAAAGACAATCTATTTCAAAGAGAAGATTCAACAATCTAGAGCCGATCAAGATGCGAAAATAGCTTCGTACAAAGAAGAAATCGAGAAGACTCAAGATATCGATAAAAGAGAAGCTATTTACGCAAGTATTGATAGCTTAGAAAAAGAAGCGTATGACAATACTGAAAAAGTATTGATGGATATTTTGCCTGAGGCATTTGCTGTGGTAAAAGAAACTGCAAAGCGTTTCAAAGAAAACGATACGGTAGAGGTTACAGCTTCTGAAAAAGATATGGAGTTTGCTGATCACAAACCGTATGTGACCATTGTTGACGGAAAAGCCCAATGGGCCAATAAGTGGTCTGCAGCTGGTAAAGAAGTAACTTGGGATATGATTCACTACGATGTTCAGTTAATCGGAGGTATCGTATTACACCAAGGGAAAATTGCCGAGATGCAAACAGGGGAAGGGAAAACATTAGTTGCTACCTTGCCTTTATACTTGAATGCATTGACAGGAAATGGTGTACACTTAGTAACTGTGAATGATTACCTTGCCAAAAGGGATAGCCAGTGGAAAGCACCTTTATTCGAATTCCACGGAATGACCGTAGACTGTATTGACAATCACCAACCAAACTCTCCAGGTAGAAGAGCTGCTTACGCTGCGGATATTACTTACGGAACAAATAACGAATTTGGTTTCGATTATTTGAGAGACAATATGGCTCATACGCCAGAAGAATTGGTGCAACGTGTCCACAACTATGCTATCGTCGATGAGGTCGATTCAGTATTAGTCGATGATGCTAGAACGCCATTGATTATCTCGGGTCCTGTTCCACAAGGGGATCGCCATGAGTTTAACGAGCTAAAACCAAAAGTGTCAAACCTCGTTGAGATTCAACGAAAATTGGCGAATAACTTCTTGGCAGACGCCAAAAAATTAATCCGCGAAGGAAATACAAAAGAAGGTGGTTTCTTATTGCTAAGAGCTTACAGAAGTTTACCAAAAAATAAAGCCCTTATTAAATTCTTAAGTGAAGAAGGGGTGAAGCAATTGCTTCAAAAAACGGAAAATCACTATATGCAAGACAACAATAGAGAAATGCATAAAGTGGATGAGGCGTTGTACTTCGTAATTGAAGAGAAAAACAATCAAGTGCAATTAACGGATAACGGGATCAAGTTTTTATCGCAAGATACAGACGAGAACTTCTTCGTTTTACCGGATATTGGAACAGAAGTAGCTCGTATTGAGAGCCAAAACTTATCAAGAGAAGATGAGGCTATTGCCAAAGAGCGATTGTTTCAAGATTTTGGTGTGAAAAGCGAGCGTATTCACACGTTAAATCAGTTGTTGAAAGCCTATACTGTATTTGAAAAAGATACGGAATACGTGGTTATTGACAACAAAATTTTAATCGTTGACGAGCAAACAGGTCGTATTATGGATGGACGTCGTTATTCAGACGGATTACACCAAGCGATTGAGGCAAAAGAAAACGTAAAAATCGAAGCAGCTACACAAACCTTTGCTACGATTACCCTACAGAACTACTTCCGCATGTACAAAAAATTGGGAGGGATGACTGGTACGGCGATTACAGAAGCAGGAGAGTTCTTGCAAATCTACAAATTGGACGTAGTTGAAATTCCAACCAACAGAGGAATTGCGCGCAAGGATAAAGAAGATAAAATTTACCGTTCAGTGCGTGAGAAATACAAAGCCGTTATTGACGATGTTGTAGAACTATCACAAGCAGGACGTCCGGTATTAATCGGTACTACATCGGTGGAGATTTCGGAATTGTTGAGTAGATCGTTAAAAATGCGCGGTATTCAACACAACGTATTAAACGCGAAACTACACAAACAAGAGGCTCAAATTGTTGAAGAAGCAGGAAAACCAGGTATTGTGACTATTGCAACAAATATGGCAGGTCGTGGTACGGATATTAAGCTTTCTCAAGAGGTGAAAGACAAAGGAGGATTAGCCATCATTGGTACAGAACGCCACGATTCAAGACGTGTTGACCGTCAGTTAAGAGGTCGTGCAGGACGTCAAGGAGATCCAGGAAGTTCTCAGTTCTACGTGTCTTTAGAAGACAATCTTATGCGATTATTCGGTTCAGAGCGTGTAGCGAAGATCATGGATAGATTAGGGTTGGAAGACGGAGAAGTGATCCAACACTCGATGATGACTAAGTCTATCGAAAGAGCACAGAAAAAAGTAGAGGAGAACAACTTTGGTATTCGTAAACGCCTATTAGAATATGATGACGTAATGAATGCACAACGTGAAGTAATTTACAAACGTAGAAAACACGCGTTGTTCGGAGATCGTCTGAAGGTAGATATCGCAAATATGATGTACGATTTATGTGAGCGTATCAGCGAAAGCAACAAATTGGCGAATGACTTCAAGAACTTGGATATGGATATGATCCGAAATTTTGGAATCAACGACGTAGTAACAGAGGATCAATTCAACAAAGACGACGTAGTAACACTTGCAAATCGTTTATACGAGAAAGCATTTGCTGCTTATCGCGAAAAATGTCAGCGCAGTGCAGCGGAAGCATTCAAAGTAATCAAAAATGTTTACGAGAATCAAGACAATAATTTCGAGCGCATTGTTGTGCCATTTACAGATGGTATGAAAACCATGAACGTAGTGACAAACTTAGAAACTGCCTACCAAACAGAAGGTATGAGTTTGATCGACGACTTTGAAAAGAATGTTGTATTGTCAATTTTAGATGAGGCGTGGAAGAAACACCTTAGAAAAATGGACGAATTAAAACAGTCTGTTCAATTAGCTGTTCACGAACAAAAAGATCCTTTGTTGATCTATAAGTTCGAGGCATTCGAATTGTTTAAGAAAACAATAGCTGAAATGGATGCAGAAGTAACTTCATTCTTGACAAAAGCGGATTTACCCGTTCAACCCGTACAAGAAGTAAACGCATAATTTTAGTTTATTCAATACAGCAAAGGGCTCTTGACACAAGAGCCCTTTTTTTATGGTAATAGGATGTTAAGACTTGCTATCCTGTGTCCAAACGCTGAATAAATTTGTATTTTTATAGAACAAATAAAAACTAGATCACTATGGCTATTTTTAGTAAACCATTTACTACAAAACACGGTACAGCACCATTCTCACAGATAAAAATTACGGATTATAAACCAGCATTTGATCAAGCAATTGCCCAATCAAAAGCGGATGTTGATGCGATTACTTCGAACCCAGCACCGGCTACTTTTGCCAATACAATAGAAGCTTTAGCTTTTTCGGGTATGGAACTCGATCGCTTGGCGAGTATTTTTTTCAATTTAAATTCGGCAGAAACCAACGATGAAATGCAACAGATTGCTCAAGAAGTAGCGCCTTTGCTTTCGGAATTGGGAAATGATATTTTGTTGAATGAAGCCCTATTTTTACGTGTTAAGAAGGTATATGATCAAATGGATCAAGTAAACTTGACAACGGAACAACAGACGCTGTTGACAAAAAACTACAAAAACTTTGTGCGCAACGGCGCTTTACTTTCTGATGAACAAAAGAATAGAGTTAGAGCAATTGATGCTGAATTGGCAACGACTGCACTAAAATTCGGTGAAAATGTATTGGCTGAAACCCATAATTATCAACTGCACCTGACCAATGAGGAAGATTTAAAAGGCTTGCCAGAGGGTGCTATTGAAGAGGCAGAGGCTTTGGCAAAACAAGAAGGTAAAGAAGGGTGGATCTTTACGTTGGATTACCCAAGTTACCTTCCCTTTATGACCTATGCACATAATAGAGCATTGCGCAAGGAATTGGCTATTGCTGCGGGAGCAAAAGCGTTTAAAGCTAACGAATACAACAATGAGGGGCATGTTTTAAAAATTGCTCAATTGAGACACGAACGTGCCAACATCTTAGGCTATGCTACACATGCAGATTTTGTGTTGGAAGAACGCATGGCAGAATCACCTGCCAAAGTAAATACCTTTTTAAACGATTTACTACAAAAAGCAAAACCAGCAGCTGCTAGTGAATTCGAAACATTAACTGCTTTTGCTAAAAAGCTTGACGGCATTGATCAATTGCAAAAATGGGACGGTAGTTACTATGCAGAAAAACTAAAACAAGAGCGCTTTAATTTAGATGATGAGGTGTTAAAACCATACTTCCAATTAGAACATGTGTTAGATGGGGCTTTTCAAGTAGCGGCTAAATTGTTCGGATTGCAGTTTACTGAAGTGTTTGATATTGACAAATACCACCAAGAAGTGCGTACGTTTGAGGTATGGGATGAAAAAGGAGAATTTGTCGCTGTCTTTTATACGGATTTCTTTCCGCGCAAAGGAAAGCGAAATGGCGCATGGATGACGTCCTTCAAAAATCAGTACATTTTGAATGGGGTTAATGAGCGTCCACATGTATCTATTGTTTGTAACTTCACCAAACCAACAGCTACAAAGCCCTCTTTGCTGACGTTTAACGAAGTTACTACTTTGTTTCACGAGTTTGGACATGCTTTGCACGGAATGTTGGCTAATACGACCTATCCTGCCTTATCAGGGACGAATGTGTATTGGGACTTTGTCGAGCTGCCAAGTCAGATTTTAGAAAATTGGTGTTACGAGAAAGAAACCTTGGAATTATTTGCCAAGCACTATCAAACAGGTGAAGTAATTCCGATGGAATATATCAATAAAATTAAAGAAAGTGCTTCCTTTTTAGAAGGGATGGCCACAGTACGTCAGTTGAGTTTTGGTCTTTTAGATATGGGGTGGCATGGACAAGATCCAACGAAGATTACCAATTTAAAGGCTTTTGAGTTGGAGCAATTTAAGGAAACGCAACAATACCCAGATGTAGCTGAAAACGCGATGAGTACTTCTTTTTCACATATTTTTCAAGGAGGATATTCTTCAGGATACTACAGCTATAAATGGGCGGAAGTTTTAGATGCGGATGCATTTGCTTATTTTCAAACAAAAGGTATTTTCAACAAGGAGGTAGCTAAAGCGTTTAAAGATGCTATTTTATCTCAAGGAGGTACAGATCATCCTATGACGTTGTACAAAAAATTTAGAGGACAAGAACCGACGCCTGAAGCATTATTGCGAAGAGCAGGGTTACTAGCATAGCATAAAATGAAAAAGAGTTCCAATTTAATTTGGAACTCTTTTTTTTCACACTTAACAACATCACTTTTCTTTTTTCAACTTATCTTCTCATCCACTAGGGAATTTACTTTTACTTTTGGAGGCCAATTAAAATACTCAAAATTTAACTAGCAGATTATCTTTTTAGGTTAAAAGGTTAATTCAAATATAGTTAAAAACTAATATATTAACAAATAAAAAAAAGAAAAAATCATCTATTTTGAATTGAATCTTTTTTTTGTTGAGGAATTAATATAAAAATGAGGGGAAAATATAGGATTATCAAAAAAAACAAGCCTCTGAATAAATATATGCATCAATAGTAGCGGGTAATTGTTTCGCTTTTTCGAGTTCTTCTTGTAGAAAAAGCATCGATTCTTCTTGATTTTCCGCAGGATTGTTTTTTAAATCCATTATTTCTTCCTGTAAATGCGTTATATTTTTATTTTTAATATCCTTTAACGTTTGTTCGGCTGCTTGTACCATTGTGTTAAAAGTTAATCCATGCACTTTTTTACAATAGGCAGCATGCCATTTGTCGAAATCGATATCATCATCTTCTGTATACAAGTCTATGGTTTCGGCTACTTGATTTGAAAGGATCTGAATGGCTTTTTGCAAGCGCAATTGATCTGCTTCATTTAGCATGTTCAATAAGGTTTCTTCAGAACTAGCATAAAGCGCTGGGGAAGTACCTATTAATTTAAAATCCTCTTGTTCTGCTGTTGTAGGCTGCTCTTCTTCAGCTGTGCTAGATACAGCTACCTGATGTTGGGATGATGCGGCTGTTTCCTTCTCTGTGCTATTTTGTGAACAGCTCAAAAGACTTAGTGTGAACAACCCTAAAATTAAACGAATTCCACCTTGTTTAGCGATTATTTGACGCATATATTTTATTTACAAAAGTAAAATAATTCACATATTGAGAAAATAGTTCAATAAAAAAAGGTATTGCTGAACAACACCTTTTTTTGTAATTAATTCCAAGTTCCAAACTTCCCAGTATTAAAATCGTCAAATGCTTGTAGTAATTCTTCTTGTGTGTTCATTACGAAAGGGCCATAGTGAGCAATCGGTTCTTTGATTGGAAGCCCTGATAAGACTAATACAACAGCATCTTCGGTTACTTCTATGGTAAACTCTTCCCCATCGTGTGCCATCACGGCAACGTGATCTTGAAGCACAGCTCGGCCATTGACGTTAATTGTACCTTCTAAGACGAACAACAAGGTGTTGTATTCCATAGGGAAGTCATAAGAAACCAATGCGCCTGTTTTGGCTTTTAGGTTAGACATATGAATAGGGGTGAAAGTGGAGGCAGGACCTTTAGCTCCTTTGTATTCTCCAGCAATTACTTCAACAAATCCCAAGTCGTGCTCCAATGGATATTGTGACATCTGTGCTTGTTCGATGGCTTGGTATTTCGGTGCTCCTTTTTTAGCTTCTGCGGGAAGGTTCACCCATAGTTGTACCATTTGAAATTCACCGCCTGTTTTACTCCACGTTGTTTCGTGAAACTCTTTGTGCAAAACTCCAGAAGCTGCAGTCATCCATTGTACATCGCCTTCGCCAATAATTCCTCCTCCTCCGCTACTGTCTCCGTGCTCTACTCTCCCTTTATAAGCAATAGTTACCGTTTCAAATCCTTTGTGTGGATGTACGCCTACCCCGCGTGGTATTTCACTGGGTCCAAAGTGGTATTTGGAGTTGTAGTCGAACATGATAAAAGGGTCCATGCGTTGCATACTCATGCCTGGAATACCAGGGATAAAATTGTGTACTCTGAAACCATCTCCTACAAAATGTGCAGGTCTTGGTGCTGCGATTTGTTCAATATTTTTTGTTTTCATATCCTTTTTATTTATACTCAAAGATACTTTGCCTACAGCGAAATACACTTAATCTAAAATAAGAAAGGTGAGTGGTGAATGGTGAGTGGTGAGTGGTGAGTGGTGAGTGAACACCGAGCAACGAACAACGAGCAACGAGCAACGAACAACGAGCAAAGAGCAAAGAGCAAAGAGCAAAGAGCAAAGAGCAACGAACAAAGAGCAACGAACAAACCTAGCAAAAAAAAGAAGAACTGCTTATCACAGCAGTTCTTCTTTATATTGAAAATTTAACGTTCACTTATTTCCTATCACGTATAATTATCGCCTATTTACTAGACCCTAGGTGTCGGATTGCTTCGCGAACCATTTTAAACAGTTCAGAGGAGTAAACAAAATCGACAACATCTTCATTGTCTGTTTGTATAATTTCTTTGTTTGTTCCTGACCAAGCTAATACGCCATTTTTTAGGAAGACGATGTGTTCTCCGATTTCCAATACGGAGTTCATGTCGTGGGTGTTAATTACAGTAGTGATATCGTATTCATGGGTAATTTCTTGAATAAGGTTGTCAATGACAATTGCCGTTTTAGGGTCAAGTCCAGAGTTGGGTTCATCGCAAAACAAATACTTAGGATTATTTACAATGGCACGCGCAATGGCTACCCTTTTCTGCATTCCTCCAGATATTTCAGAAGGTTTCTTTTTGTTGGCATTAATTAGCTTTACGCGATCAATTACTTCATTGACGCGATGCATGATTTCCTTGTCGCTTTTATTGGTGAACATGCGCATGGGAAAAGCGATATTTTCTTCTACTGTCATCGAGTCAAAAAGCGCACTCCCTTGAAATACCATTCCAATTTCGGTACGCAGATCGCGACGTTGATTTTTATTCATTTCGGCATAATCCCTTCCGTCAAATAGGATTTGTCCATTGTCATGGGCGTGAATACCTAAAAGAGTTTTTAGGAATACGGTTTTTCCAGAACCACTTTGGCCTATAATTAGGTTTGTTTTTCCTGTTTCAAATGTGGTTGTAATTCCCTTCAACACCTTTGAACCATTAAAAGACTTTTCTATGTTTGTTACTTCAATCATCTTGCTAATTACTTAAAAGGAGAGAGGTTAATATATAGTTGGTTAGGATAATAGCCACACTAGTCCAAACGAAGGCAGTAGTACTGGCTTTTCCTACTTCAAGTGCACCGCCTTTCATGTAGTACCCAAAGAAAGAGGGAATTGTTGCAAGTAAGAAACCAAAAAGCGTTGTTTTGATAAAGGCATACGTAATGTGAAAAGGAATAAACGTATCTTGTAGTCCTATGATAAATTGTTCAGAAGTTACAAAATTACCCATTACTCCTCCAAACCAACCGCCTAGAATACCTAAAAACATACTAATTCCAATAACGAATGGATAGAGTAAAACAGCTACCATTTTAGGGAATACAAGATAGTTTAGCGAGCTAACTCCCATTACTTCCAAGGCGTCAATTTGTTCAGTTACACGCATTGTACCAATACTAGAGGTGATAAAAGAGCCCATTTTTCCTGCCATAATGATGGAGATAAATGTAGGGGCAAATTCTAATATAACAGATTGCCTAGTGGCGAATCCAATCAGGTATTTTGGAATTAAAGGATTAGTTAAGTTTAAAGCGGTTTGAATCGCAACAACACCACCAACGAAAAAAGATAAAAAGCACACAATACCCAAAGAACCTATGATTAAATCGTCTATTTCTTTGAAGATTAGCTCCTTCATTACTTTCCATTTGGTCATTTTGCTGAAAATTTCTTTCAGCATAATAAAGTATTGACCAATATTTGTTAATCCAGTTTTTATCATAAAAAATAAATATCGGCTAAATTACCAATTACAAATGATTTTTTAGGTTTATAAATCTAAAAAAGTACTAAAACAGCTTGGACTTTATTTTGGTCCATCGGTATTGGCGAATAAATTTGCCTTGTTTTTGGTTGACTAAAAATGGCATTTTCTTTGCTTTTGCTATAAAATAGCCTCGGATATAATCGAGGCAGAGCAGGGGTTTCTTTTTTCTCATCGCTAGTTTTAGACTGGCGATGAGGGTTAGGGTTAATCCGTAGTGTAAGCGGTAGAAAGCTTCTCCTTGTTTATAACGTGCTGTTTTGTCGTATTGGGCGCCGGTGGGTTTTAAGTGTTTGATTTGTAGGTCTTGGCGTACGCAAATTTCCCACTGGTAATAGCGACAGAGCAATTCATCTACGGTATCCCATCCCATAGCAGGTTGGAGTCCGCCGATTTGCTCAAAGCACGCTTTTCGATACGCTTTAAATGCTCCGCGGATGTGATCTTTATCGGTAAGATTTTCGACAATCCACTGCTTGTCTTTTTCGATTAAAGCCACACCACCAGCCATTCCTAATTGTTTATTTTGCTGAAATTCGACAGCGATTGCTTCAAAATAATGTTGCGGCAGTATTAAATCAGCGTCTAGTTTTACTATAAAATCATAGGTAAGAGTCTCGGGAAGTTGCGTCAACCCATAGTTGAAGGCTTGAATTACTTTACTCCCAGGCAAGTGTATGGCTTGAGAGGTTTTGGTACACAGGTGTAACCACGGATATTGTTGAGTCAGTTGGGCTACAAGGGCTGCCGTTTGATCCGTAGAACCGTCGTTTATCACCAATGCCCATGTTGGAAGAAGCGTTTGTGCAGCTAAACTCTGCAAGGTTTTTTCGATATAATTTGCTTCATTATAAGCGGGAATAAGTACGATATACTTCATGGAATTATACATTTACAGGCACAATATCGAAGGAAAAACGATCATCCTCGAACCAAACACACAAAAATATAAAAAAATGTAGTTGTGCATCGAATAGCCAGTATATTTGTAGATTAGAATCAAAGAAACACATATCATGGGTAATGGTATTTCAACCAAGCAAGCTTTTTTATTTACGCTAATTAATTATTTAGGGGTATTGATAGGCGTTGTTTCAACGGTTTTAATCTATCCCCAAGACAAAGAAATGCTGGGAATTATTCGATTTGTCGATGCCTGTGCCCAGATTATGTATCCCATTATTGTATTGGGAAGTACCCATGCATTAATTAATTTTTACCCTCAGTTGACAGAAAAATTACAGCATAAACTCTTCAGTTACAGCCTTGTTTCTTTAGCGAAATTGACGGGTTGGGTGGGACTTTCCCTGGTTGTGCTTTACTTTTTCTACAAAGATTCCTCCTTTACATACGTGGCATTTGCCTTTCCATTGGCGATTGCTATGGCGTATATTGAGCTGTTTCGCAGGCAAGCTACAAATCTGCAGAAAATTTCCTTTCCTACTTTTTTTGAGAAAATAATTCCCAAAATAGCACTTCCTACAATTTTTATCCTTGCGATTTACACCTCGATGACCATTGATCAAGGGTTGGTGTGGTATATTGTTAGTTATGTGGTTATTACTGCGGTAATCGGAGGCTATATTTACAAACTGTATCCCTATGCGATTCACAAGAACTACGATGATTTGTTTGATCAAGTCAAGAAGAAGCAGTACTATGCCTATAGTTTGTTTGCCTTTGCAGGGAGTTTTGGATCTTTTTTTGCCTTTCGCGTAGACTCGTTGATGATTCCATCCTTTATTTCTTATGAAGCCAACGGAACGTATAATATTGGTGTTACACTTGCCTCAACATTAGCAATTCCAGCAACAGGTGTGTTTGCCTTATATGCACCAGTGATTTCGGATCTTATCAAACAAGGCCAGCTTAAAAAACTCAATGAAAAGTATAAAGAAGTGGCTCGGGTGATGTTTTTTATCGGAATGTTGTTGTTTTCTTGTGTAGCTGTAGGAATCGAATCATTGTTTCGATTGTTGCCCACTTATGATAAACTAGCTCCCTCAATTCCCATCATCTATTTATTGGGGATAAATGGGGTTCTGAATATGTCTACGGGATTTAATTCGGAAATTATCTCCTATTCCAAATACTATCGCTTTAATCTGATTGCGATTCTCCTGTTAATGGTGTTGAATGTTGGAATGAATCTTTGGTTCTTAACCCAGACGAGTTACGGAATCTTTGGTGTTGGTTTGGCATCGCTCATCTCGCTCACCTTGTTTAACTTAGGGAAGATGTTCTTTATTTACATCAAGATGAGACTTTGGCCGTTTGACTGGCAGTTTGCCAAACTATTCGCAAGCATGATCTTGATGCTAGGCGTAGGGTTTTACCTTCCTGAAATGGGGACCAATTACTTGTTAACGCTAGTTTTTCGCGTTGGATTTATCTTGATTTTTGGGGGAGTACTCATCTTTAGAACTAGCTGGTTGGTCTTGGTTCAACAGCGCTTGCTCGCTGTGATCAAGCACTATTGGTCTTAACTTTCCGGTATTTCTTTTTTCTTGATTTTAGTCAGAAGTAAGATTGTAAAGATAATACAGCTGCTGCCCAACCAATCCAGCCATTCAAACTCAACGCCAAAGTAAAACACGGCGATTAAGGTTGCGGATAAAGGCTCGGCACAAGCGAGTAAACTTGCGCGTTGGGGACCGATGTTATTGATGGCATCTAAGAAGATATAGAAGGAAATTAAGGTGCCAAATAAGATGATGAAACCAACGGCCCAAAAGGTTTCCATATCCCAAATACCTGGAGATTGCATTGGAGGATAAACAAGGGCTATGCCTGTTCCAGCAAGTAACATACTCCAACCAATAATGACAATGGGACTGTATTCTTTCAATAAATGCACCGGTAAAACAGTATAAGCCGCCAAGGCAATAGCAGAAATAATTCCCCAAACTAATGCAGTAGGGGTAATGGTCAAGCTGTTTATATCCCCATGGGTAACGAGTAAGAAGGTACCTAACATCGCCAGACCAATGGCAAGTATTTCAATGGGTTTTGGCCATTTTTTTAGACGGATTGCCAAGTATATTGCAATAAAAACAGGACCGATATATTGAAGCACTGTTGCTGTTGCTGCATTGGAGTGAAAAATGGTAATAAAGTAGGAGTATTGAACCATTAACATCCCGAAGAAACTGAAGACGACAAGCTGAACGGCGTATTTTTTATTTTTCCAAAGATGCCAAACGTCTTTATCGCCTTTTATAATTCCCAGTGCGAGCATAATCGATCCAGAAATTAATAGGCGAACGGTAACTAACCATTCGGCATTGAAATTTTTCTCATTGAATAAGAACTGAGCAAATGCTCCTGAAACACCCCAAAGGGCAGCAGCAAAAATAGCCGCTGAAAAACCTAGAAACTTGTTGTTTAGTCCCATAATAGGCAATACAGATTGTTAAAACTACTAAAACCGCTTAGCCTGTGATAGAGTCACCTAGGGCTAAGCGGGTGCAAAGGTACGTATTTCACTGGAGAATGAGTTGTTTTTTCCTATGGACTATTGTGTTTTTTTGTTGAGGTGAACGACGTATAAAATCAAGCATAACAAGCATAAAATCATCACGCTATAGCGGGATGTGAGTTGGAATGGAGTGTCAATTGCCCCAGATGATGAAATAACAAAGCTCGTAAACGAAGTAATTACGTAGGTTAATCCGCCCATTAGTCCGCCTGCAGTTCCAGAGTTGTTGGGGAAAGCGAGCATTGTGGTCGTGAAAAAATTGTTGAATAAAGTACCCGAACAGATGTGGATGAAGAATAAACCCATCATCAACAGATACAAATTCTCAACGTAATAGCTCACTGTTAGCAAGACGACTACCAAGGCAAGCTGAACGAAAATTGGACGCGTTGTGCGCTGTTGGAAAGACAGGTGCATTCGCTTTTTGCCAATGATTCCTCCTAACATCCACGAAAACCCCAACAAGAGCGTGCAATAGCCAATGACAATAGCATTTTGATTGAAGGTGTTTTCTATAATAAAAGGACCAGCAATATTGAAGATCATTACGATGGAATAACTCATTCCCAAGATGCAAATGCCCAGGATAAAGTTTTGATTGCTCAACATGATTTTATATAGCTGTAAAGTTTGACTCAAGTTGAATTTTTTCTTTTCAGCAATACTTTCTCCACTGATGAGTAGATCGAGGATAAACAGAACGACAGCATAGATAGAGAGGAAGTAAAAGTTGGCATGCCAAGAAAAAAGTGCATCGAGATAACCGCCTAAAAAGGGCGCTAGAATAGGACCACAGGACCAGACGACAGTAAAGTAACTCAGGTAGTGAATGCGTTGTTGTTCTTCATAAATATCCATAAAAATGGCACGGGTCGCTACCACTAAGATAGAGATTGCGATTCCCTGAACGACGCGCAAGAGGCAAATCAAAAAAATGTCGTTTGTAAGGGCAATAAGCGTACTGGATAGTGCTATGAATAACAAGGCAATAAGACGTGGTCTATATCGACCAATACTGTCTAGAATACTTCCGACAAAGAGCTGAGAAATTCCGTAGCTCAACAAATAACAGGTTAAGGTTAGCTGAACTTCTTTTTCTGTAATTGCCAAATCACTGGCCATGGACGGAAAAGAAGGCAAATAGATATCCGTTACAAATCCAGATAGAGGAATTGAACTAAAAGCTAAGATTGTTGCTAGCTTTTTTCTTTGGTTTGTAGCTTCTCTAAGCATAAGTGAATTGTTGTTTTAAGGCTACAAAAGTAAAAGAAGGGCGGTTGCACTACCTTAAAAAAGGCAAAGGTATAATTGTATTAATCAAAGAATTTTTAAAATTGATTTCGAAATTGCAAGGGCGTCATATGCACGTGTTTTTTGAAAAAGTGCGTAAAGTGTGAAGGTTGGTCAAATCCGAGGGTATAACCAACTTGCGCAATGTCCCAATCGGTATTGATTAGCAGATTTTTGGCTTCCAATAGCAGGCGATCGATCAAGTGTTGGGAGGTTGTTTTTCCCGTTGCTGATTTAATGGAGGCATTTAAGTGATTGACGTGCACATTGAGCTTGTTTGCGTAGTCAATAGGTCGACGTAGGGCAAGAGGATAGGCAGGGGAATCTAAGGGGAATTGTTTATTTAGCAATTGGTCAAATAAGCGAAATAGGCGCATAGAAGCATTTTGATCTTCTAGGGCAATATCCTCTACTTTTAGCTGTAGGGCTTGATGCAGCAATAAGGCTAGCAGGTTTCGGATAACCTCGTATTTCAACGGGTAGTTGGATTGTGCCATCGCGTACATTTGCTGAAAATAAGTGTGAGCAAGAGCTAATTCGTCTGGGGAAAGGAAAATTAAAGGCTTGCCCCATTCTTTGAATAAGGATGTTTTTTTAAACGACTCTAAGCTTCTGTTTTCGGTAAAGAATTCATAGTTAAACAGGCAGAAAAAACCTTCTTGTTTTTTTTCAATACACGTCCATGAGTAGGGGGTGGTTGGGCATGGAAGAAACAAGGCTGGTTGATTTATATGAATCGCATGTGAACCGTAGTGCAAGGTTCCACAACCGATAATCAAACCAACTTTGTAAAAGTCTCGTCGATTGTAAGGAGTAGTGAAACTGCAGTATTTGCGCATATTGATATTAAAATGAGACGCTCCAGTTTTGTACTCTCGAATGTTAAAAGCATAGTGTTCCGAAAGCGAATTGGAGGATCGTTCTTTGTAATAATCGGCAATGGTTTCTAAATCTTTACTCATGAAGTTGGCGTGTAAAAAGTAGCTGCAAAATTATAAAAATCAAATAAATAAAACAGCTATTCTAGGTTGAAAAGAAACGAAAAGAAGGCGTGTTTTTTGTAAAAAGAGCTTTTGTGGAAGTGAAAGTGTGGGGAGGCTATAGCTTTTGAACGAAGGATACAAGAAGAAAGCGCTATGAAATGGGTAAGGAAAGGATGAAAGTAAAAAGTGGAGATTATGAACTTTTTTTTTAACGGAGTATATATTTTGTTCGTAAAGCGATTGTTTAGGTAAAATATCGTTTTTTGTGATTAAAAGGTTGTTATTTTAGTGTTTTGGGTGTTAAAAAATCGTATGGATTGCCTTCTAATGTTTGCTACTTCACGCTTTTAGTCATGTTTATTCAACGGATAGCTTAAAAGTGGAATGTTTTTTGCTGTTGAAATAATGAGGAAGTAATGAGAATTTTTTTATGAAAGGAACGCACTACATAGAACAAAGTTGTGTTACTGCCATTTTCAAGTAAAGGAGTAATTAATTTCAATTTTTTTCAAATGGATAAGTTAGTTAAAGGTTTAGTGCTGTTGACTACCATCGCACTCATATTGAACCTATTTGATTTTTTTGTTTATGATCATGCTAATTGGATATGCTACGCTTTGTTGATCTTCAGCGGTGTATATTTTATTGTGCGGAAGTACCGATTGCGCAATGAGGAAAATTAACGGTTTGCGGTGAACTGTTTAGCAGTTAGAACCGGATAAACATATATAATTCAAATAATTGTATTCTTTTTCATTAAAAGATCATGTTTTTTTGCATCCTTTTGTTTTGGTGTAAAAAATTATACTTATTTTTATTCTGTTGCCTTGGTAAAAACACACATCTCCCATTTTGTTTTACCTATTTAAAAGAGCAATAGTTTGATGTCCTAAGACAAATTTATACCCTATAGTTACTAAATAGCAAAGCTGATGTAGTTGCCTTGACACGTGTTATGCATTAGTTTTATTCTCCCATTTTGCTATTTCTATAGGTATTATACAATCTTATTTTTTAATTCAACTGGTCTTGCTAGTTCTGCATGTCTAGTGCGATATAGCAGCCGTTGATGGACGATCTTATATGGATAGATCAGCCATTCGCGAAGGCTTATCTATATATTTTCTTGATCGAGAATAGACCGCATATATCGAGTAATGTCTCAAAACTTGACTCGTATTATTCAACTTAATTTTAATGCAAATGAAAGAATTACAACTTACCATTGAAACGATTGAAACGAAAGAGGTTTCATCTTTAGCAATTTCAGTTCCAACCTCCGTAACAGATATTTATGCTTGTTGCAGCTGTTGCTGTTGTTGCTAATACTAACGCTAGTGATACCTATCCATGGGCTAGGTATTGCTAGTTTTTAACCTATACAATGATGAACACAACGAAATGGAAAATTATTCAGGTCAATCCCGAGGAGTATGTCTTGCTTTCAGACTCGTCGACGATAAAAAAAATAAAGGGACAACAGGCTTGCGATTTGATTGCTGTATTGCGCGCCGTACAAGAAAAAAACTCCATTGATTCCCTGGTATTGGATCGCTGTCTTTCTTTTTTACAACAAGATAGAAAAGAGGATTTGCTTTCTTGGCTGATAGAAAATGAACTTATTGCACCTCACACTATAAAACAAGAATCTTATTTCATCGATATTATTGGCGAATTTGGGCATGACTTACAAGGGATATCTGCATTTGTCGCGGGCTTACCTGAGTCGATTTGCGTGTCTAATCTCTATAATTTATCGGATACGCCTTGCCCTGATTTCGATGAAGCGAGCGACAACAAAGCTCTCACACTTTTGATTGGGCCTTATTTTTACAATGCATCAACTGTTGCAAAAATCAGTGCCCTTCAGAAGAACGTGTCTACAGACTTTTTATTTGTGGAGTTTTATGCGAATGGAATGTTGATAGGTCCTTTAATGAACAGCGCTAAAGATACGGTTTGCCTGAGTTGCGTAGAAACGAGAAAGCTCTTTAATGCACTCAATCCCGAAGTGCTAATGGAACAAATCTGGGAGCAAGAACGAATACAGGATCACGTGATCTCGGTATTTGACATTGGTTCGTTTGGGGTGTACTCTTCCTTTGTTTACAATGAACTAAAGAAAGTGTTGTTCCGCAATAATAAAACGCTCTACAACAAGGCCACGTTTATCGATTTCAATCGATACAACAACCAGTTCTTTCGCGTGTTGAAATCGCCTTCCTGTTCGATTTGTAGTAACTTAGCACTTTATAATCCCTTATGATTCGCGCATTACACGGGGAGTTGGGGTTTTTGAATAAACCCGAACTACAAATAGCTCGCAATTTGTATTTGCCGGCTTCTTTACACGAAAGTGTGTGCTTTTCGGATCATTTATTCGTGATGAACAACAAGCGGGAATCAATCTCTGGTGGAGGAATAGCCTTCGATAAAGACCAAGCTTCTGTAGCAGCATTGGGCGAATACTTGGAGCGATATGCCTCTAGTTTTCAGTTAAAAGGCGCGTTGATTCACGGGACTTATAGGGCGTTAAAAGAACAGTACACCTGTTATCCACCCAATCGGATAACTTATTTTTCTGAGGAACAATATGGCGCATCACAATTCGCGTTAAAACGCTTAACGGAAAGCTGTGCCACCCACTGGATTCAAGGAGAAAACTACCTGACCCAAGAGGAAATGCTGTTGCCCTTTTTTATGGCTAATGTCGAAAATGTACAAGGCGACGGGCTGTATCACAAAAATACTTCCACGGGAACTGCTTGTCATACCAATCGTAGCACGGCTATTGAAGGTGGCCTATTGGAGTGTATTGAACGCGATGGATTTGCCAAGTTCTGGTATTTTCAACGCCAGAAGAAATACAAAAAGTACAGCCAAGCGTTTCTCCTCAACCATTTTAAAGCCGATGGAAGGATTCGGCAATTGTTCGAGAATAAACGGGTAAAGATTGTTACTTATGACTGTAGTGATGATGCCTTTTGCCCGACATTTGTCGTGTTTATTTTATTTAAAAAAAGAGGTAAAGTTTACCAAAGTATTGGGGCTGCTTCGCGTTTAGATAAAAAAGAAGCGCTGATAAAAGCAGTCGTGGAAGCGTATCAAGGGATTGAATATACGGAAGTTGCCTGTGAGAAGTTCCGAAATATCTTGTCTAGAGAGAAAATAAGCGCGTTTGATTTTTCAGAGATCGATTCGTTTAAAAAGCATTTCGCCTTGTATAATCTGTATCCCGAATTGGCTCATTTCGTTCCTCTGCTTTCAGATGTTCTTAGCGATGAGCACTATGCGACAACTTGGGAGGAGAAACACCCCCATCATCTGCAAGATCTGACAGCAACAGAACTGGTAAAAAAGGGAATCTCTGAGGTTTACATCGCTCATTTGAGCACGGTGGATACTTTACAGTTGGGATTTGAGGTCATTAAAGTCATTACCCCTCAACTCAATCTATTGACAGGGGATTTCAATTATCCTTATCTCGGGCTATTCGATCCAAATGAAGATTTATTTACTGATTTTCCACATCCATTTCCTTAATATAAAGTCTGTTATGAAACGATATATGAAATCCTTATCCGCCCTCTTGTTGTTGGGCGTGTTCTATTGCTCTTTTTGTTGTGTGGCAGCGTCCGTTGGACCTCGAGCAGAAAGTACACACGAACTAAAACAAGTAGAAGAAGTAAAAACCTGTGATAATACGGGCCATAATGAGAAAGTAGGAAGATTATCTCCTGAGCGGTATCTTCCTACTTTGTCAACTCAACGCACATCTTCCTATCAATTGAGCATGGATGCTGCAGTGCAAAAAATGTTTGACGAAAAAGAGGTACAGCCTGTTGTGGCACAATTAGCGAAGGTAGATGCCGAGCTTACGGGGTTTTATCAACACTATTGGAAAGCGTATTTGTACTACTATGAGGCAGCTTTTTATCAAGGGGTGATGCAGGATAAAACGAAAGCTGAAAAAATTATTGACATTGCTTTGGCGGAGCTTCAAGAGGAGGTATATGAGAATTCGGACTACTATGCGCTGTTGGCGATGTGTACCTCCTTTTCGATTCAGTATGTCAATATACTGAGGTTGGGCAAGGTCTCTGCTGATGTGATTGCGTACGGACAAAAGGCCTTGGCGTTGAACAAGGCGAATTTACGCGCCTATTTCGTTTTAGCTTCCCATAATTTTCACACCCCTAAGATGTTTGGCGGTATGGTAAAAGTAGAGGAATATGCACTAAAAGGGCTGTCTTGTCCGGATGAATTGGAATCTACTCCCCAAGCGCCATCATGGGGACGAGATCAATTGTATCAGCTTTTAGTGCACTATTACGAAAGTGAAGGGCGCACAAAAGACTTGGAGCTGTTAAAGAAAAATAACCCTCATTACGTGGAGAACCATGACTCATGAAGAAATTTTAAACCTGTTGTCTGAGCATCAACTCAGTATGTCCACACTTGATTTTCTCGAACAGGTTAAGTTTAAGAAATACGATATAGAAACGCTAGACAAATTTACTTTGATTGCCCATGTGAACAACAATCCTAGCTTGCAAAAAAAAATACATAACTCCTATTACGAGATGGGTTTTTGTCCGAGTTTTCCGCTTTTATTCACGCGTAATCCATCTCCTTCTTTTTTGAGCTTGGACCGACTGAATAAGAAGAGAAAAAGCACGCGTACGTTTACTGAACGGATATTGAGTTTTCAGGAGATCAGTAGTTTTATGCAGCTATTCTACACCTTGACTGGTTGTGAAACAGTTGATTTTAAAGGAACAACAATCACGCGACATAGGCGGAATATTGCTTCGGGAGGGGCGTTGTACCCCACAGAAATACATTTGGTTAACCATCGAAATGAAGAACTTCCCCTAGGTGTTTATCGCTATAATGTGATTGATTTTAAATTGGAACAGATTCAAGCCTTTGACACCCAAGAAAAAAAAGAAGGGTTTTATACTGCAATTATGCATTCTTCAACTGGGGCGATAGACTATGATAACGCGACAGCTTTTTTGGTTTTTTCTTCTATTTTGAACAAGCACTCCTTTAAGTACAAAGACTTTGGGGTCGTTTTGTCTTTATTGGAACTCGGAGAATTTGTCCATGCCGCTTATTTAGCTGCGGCAGCTTTGGATATTGGGTGTTGTTCTTTTGGCGGTTTTTTGAACAATCAAATGCACCAATTGCTAGAATTGAAAAATGGGTTGCACCAACCTTTTTTATGTATGGCAATCGGAACTAAAAAAGGAGAAGAAGATGAAACTTAATGAGATTTTGTGCAGGGAAGAGCAAGGGGAGTGCCTCTATCTTCAAATTAAAAACGGATCCCACTTGATTAAATTGTCCAAAATTGAATTTGAAATCATTGCCTATTACACCCAAGTTCTGAATAAACAAGCTGTCATTCAGTTTTTTAGCGATCAATTGAAAATTTCAGAAGAGCAATTGGATGCGCTGTTAGGGAAGGCAAAGCAAACCAAATTATTGGTGGATTTGGAGGAGGGAACAGGGGCTAGAGTATTTGCTTTTGGATGCAAGCGCAGAAAGGCGATTTTGGAAGTATGTACGGTCGACTTTACGCATACGCGTTTAGAGCGCATCGCAGCACACAAAAAGGTGCAAAGGTTTGTCCTCTTTACCTTGGGAACCATAGTTGTTGCCGTTGGTTTGTTAGTGTTGCTATACCCCTTTTCATTTGTTGAACACTATAAGAAAACGCTTTATTTGGTTCCCTATTCTTTTAGTCAGCTGCTTCTGTTTATTTACTTAGGCGTGTTGATTAGCATTGGTATACACGAGTTTGGACATTACTTTTTTTACAAGCGCTATAACGGAAAAGGTTCTGTTTTTGGATTTGGCTTATTGTTTTTTATTCTTCCTGTCATGTACAATAAACTGTATATCAGTCTGGTAGATCGTAGGTCACATCGCATGTTGATTCACAGTGGTGGATTTATATTTGATGTTTTGTTTTCCTTGGCGATTATAGGAGGTATTATCTTATTGAAAGATCGTGCACCTGTGTTGGTGTTTATGGGATACTCTATGTTAATTTCGATCTGTATTCGCTCTTTGTTTAACTTGAATGTGTTTTTACCCCAAACGGATGGTTATTTTGTTTTGAGTGATTGCTTGAAAACCGATCAGTTGTTTCAAAAATCATCGGTGTTTTTTATGCGTTTATTAAAGGATAAACCCAGTGTAAGATCGGTTGGTTATGGTTTGTTTTTTGTGTTGAGTTGCTTGTCAATCGCTGGGGCGTGGTTGTTTTTTGCGATGCCATTATTCTTGTTGCTGTACTATGCTTTTTCTGCCTAAAAAGCTAGTAGGCTATTGTTGGGTGTGTTGTTTTTTCTTGCAGGCGCATGCCCAAGAGGGAATAGGGGATACATTGCCAAACGCACTCCATGAAATTGTCATCGTCAATAAAAACTCAATTGCAGAGAAGTATGCGAGTATTCGGTTAAACAAGATGGATGTATACTTTAATCCTGCTTCTAGTGGGGATCCATTGAAGGCAATTGTCATTTTGCCCTTTTCTACCAACACGACAGAAAGTGCGAATCCTGTTTTGAGAGGAGGTCAAGCGGATCAGTCGAGGGTATATCTCAATGGGGCGCCTATTGTAAATCCCGTTCGGAATACACAAGAAAATGGGTTTGGTAATTTTTCGTTGTTTAATGCTGAAATGATAGACAATCAAGAAGTGTATGCGAGTAATCCACCTTTGACCTATGGAAATTCGAGTGCAGGGATTGTGTCTATTGAAACGACAAAGGAACTGGAACGAGATTCATATCAGGTGGTCGCTGCCTTATCCTCCGTGGGGCTACAAATGAATAAAAAAATAACGGCAAAGGATTTTTTTCAACTGTATGGCAATTTTCAATTTGGCGATGGGCTTAAAGCAGTTAACAAAGGGAGTCTGGCAGATTTAAACGCCTTTCAGTCGATTGATGCTGGGATGAGTGTTAGCATTATCCTCACACCTGCGCTTAGGTGGAATAGCTATACGTATGGCATTGATGAACGTTATAATGCCTTGAAGTATCAGCTGTCATATCGAGCTAATGCTCAAGCAGATCAAAAAAGGGGTTTTACAGTGAATACACTGACGTATAACACAGCAAAATCCCTATTTAGACTGGTGAGTCTTGCGGATTGGAGTCAGGCTTCATATCGCTTTAAAACAATTGATGCTGAAACGAAAACCACCCAGGTATTTCTTGGTATTTCACATAAGTACCGGATTAATTATGGATGGAATTTTCAATATGGCGTTGATCTCAACCTGAGTAAATACGGTTATGATGAGGTAAGACCTTTGCATTACTATGCCTTAGCAGCCAATCAGCCGACGCAAAAGTTGAGAGAAACACGCTCGCTTACTGCGGCAGAACTCTATGCCTATACCGATTATAAATTTAGTAATCAGCTGGGAATTTCATTGGGTATGCGCAAAAATATTAAGCCCAAAGGTGAAGATTTCAATTTCTTTAGCTATCAGTTTTCAGGTTTTTACAAGTGGAATGCTTTTCACCGATTTATTTTTGGCCTTGGCAATTACACTAGTTACGCCACACCGAACTATTACGATCACCAAATACACTTGATCAATAGTAAGCAACTCGCCCTTGACTACTATTACGAACGTGGAAATACAACCCTTACCGGTGGAGTTTTTCTAAAAGAAGACAAGGGGACCACTCAGCTATCGCCTATAGAGCAAGGAAAAGATCAGCGGATGATTGGAATTGAAGGGTCGTTTACTCAATCTGTGAATCGGTTTTTATCGCTTGTTTTGTCAAATACTGTTTTACATCGTACTTATGCGGTTAATGGTGTTGATACGAAAAATTGGATGTATTTCACCAAAGCGCAACTAACCTATGCCAATCCGACGAATTTTACGGCATCACTGGTTTGTACAACACATACAGGGGAACGGTTTACCCAGTTGAATAACAGTGTATTTGATACACAAGATAATGTATTTATCCCCCTATTGACCACCTATGATAACGGAAAATTAAATCAGTATTTCCGCCTTGATTTGACCGTGAATAAACTTTTTCCATTGGGAAAACACTACCTAGTTGTCTATTGTTCAATCGTTAATATACTCAATCGAAAAAATGAAAAAACACCCTATTATACAGAGGATTACCACCGTGTTTTCTTTCAAAACTTTCAACGACGTGTGGTGTATTTTGGGTTACAAGTTAGGATCTAAGTTAGTTTACAAAAAAAACGCCATCGATGTCGATGGCGTTTTTGCTATAAAGATAACGAGGTATTAATTTTCAAGGTATGCTTCAATTGGAGCACAAGAACAAATTAAGTTTCTATCCCCATAAGCATCGTCAATACGACGTACGGTTGGCCAGAATTTATTTTGAGCTACATATTCTAATGGATAAGCGGCTCTTTGTCTTGAGTATGGTAAATCCCAATTATCTGCAGTTAATAAAGCTAAAGTATGCGGTGCATTCTTTAATTCATTTACTGGATTTTCAATCGTTGCATTTTCAATTTCTTGACGGATAGCGATCATCGCATCACAGAAACGGTCGATTTCTGCTAAACTTTCACTTTCAGTAGGTTCAATCATCAAAGTACCAGCAACAGGGAAAGAAACCGTTGGTGCGTGGAAACCGTAATCGATTAAACGCTTAGCGATATCTGTTACTTCAATTCCCTTTTCTTTGAATTCACGTACGTCAACAATCATTTCGTGTGCTGCACGTCCTTTCTCACCAGTATATAAAATAGAGTAGTGTTCTTCCAATCTAGATTTCATATAGTTCGCGTTAAGGATAGCGGTTTGGGTTACTTTTTTCAAACCATCAGTTCCCAACATAGAGATGTAACCATAAGAGATCAAACATACTAATGCAGAACCGTATGGAGCAGAAGAAATAGAGGTAATTGCATTTTTACCTCCCACTTTTACTAATGGGTTAGAAGGCAAGAATTCAACTAGGTGTTCTGCCACACAGATTGGTCCAACTCCAGGTCCACCACCACCGTGAGGAATAGCAAATGTTTTGTGTAAGTTTAAGTGACATACGTCAGCACCAATAGAAGCAGGGTTAGTAAAACCAACTTGAGCATTCATATTTGCACCATCCATGTATACTTGTCCGCCATTATCGTGGATAATTTGTGTAATTTCCATGATAGCAGATTCGTACACACCATGTGTTGAAGGGTAAGTTACCATCAAACAAGAAAGGTTGTCTTTGTGTAATTCTGCTTTTTCTCTCAAGTCAGCCACGTCGATATTTCCTTCAGGAGTTGTTTTAGTCACAACCACTTTCATTCCCGCCATTGCAGCAGAAGCAGGGTTTGTTCCGTGAGCAGAAGCAGGGATTAACGCGATATTTCTTTGGAAATCTCCTTTTGAATGGTGGTAAGCGCGAATAGCCATTAATCCAGCGTATTCACCTTGAGCACCAGAGTTTGGTTGAAGTGTTGTTCCAGCAAAACCAGTAATAACATTCAATTTTTGCTCTAAGTCAGTTAACATTTCGATATATCCTTGTGCTTGATCTAGTGGAGCAAAAGGGTGGATATTATTCCATTGACCATTGCTCAATGGAAGCATTTCAGCTGCAGCGTTCAACTTCATGGTACAAGATCCAAGAGAAATCATCGACTGATTTAATGCTAAATCTTTGCGTTCTAAGCGCTTGATGTATCGCATTAACTCTGTTTCAGAGTGGTAGCTATTAAATACGTCGTGTTCTAAGAATTTAGAAGTACGCTTTAATTTTGCAGGGTAATTGATTGCTTCTTCGTTTAAAGCTGTTACAGTAAAAGCTTCTTTTCCTGTAGCTTGAGCGAAGATGGCAATAATGGTATTGATATCGTTTACGTTTGCTGTTTCGTTTAATGAAATAGAAATCGTGTTTGCGTCGATATAGTAGAAGTTTACCTTATTTGCTTCTGCAATTGGTCTAACTTTAGCAGCGTCTGCTTTTACAACGATAGTGTCGAAGTAAGCCGTATTGGTTTGTTCGATTCCCAATTTTGCTAAGCTTTCAGCAACTGTATTGGCTTTAGCATGAACTTGATTGGCGATAAAACGCAATCCGTTTGGTCCGTGGTACACCGCGTAGAAGCTCGCCATAACGGCTAATAATACTTGAGCGGTACAGATGTTAGACGTTGCTTTTTCGCGTTTAATGTGTTGCTCACGTGTTTGTAGCGCCATACGTAAAGCTCTGTTTCCATCAGCATCTTTAGAAACACCGATGATACGACCTGGCATACTGCGCTTGTACTCTTCTTTTGTTGCGAAGAAACCAGCGTGAGGACCACCAAAACCTAGTGGAATTCCAAATCGCTGTGTTGTTCCTACAACTACGTCAGCCCCCATTTCTCCAGGAGAAGTTAAGGTTACTAACGACAAGATATCCGCAGCAACCGCTACTTTAATATCTTTTGATTTTGCTGTATTGATAAAGTCAGCATAATCGTATACTTGACCGTATTTTCCAGGGTATTGTAAGATTGCTCCAAAGAAATCTTCTGAGAAATCGAATGCTTGGTGGTCACCCACAACTAATTCAATTTCGAAAGGGATAGCACGCGTTTGTAAAACAGAAAGTGTTTGAGGTAAAATTTCTTCAGAAACGAAGAATTTTAACGCGTTGTTTTTCTTTTGATCTCTTGTGCGAACATCGTATAATAACATCATCGCTTCAGCTGCTGCTGTACCTTCATCTAAAAGAGAAGCATTAGCGATTTCCATTCCTGCTAATTCAATAACAGTTGTTTGGAAGTTTAATAAAGCCTCTAAACGACCTTGTGCAATCTCCGCTTGGTATGGCGTGTAAGCCGTATACCAACCAGCGTTTTCAAATACGTTGCGAATAATAGGAGCAGGGCAAACCGCTTCATTATATCCTAATCCAATAAACGAACGAAAGATTTTGTTTTTGTTTCCTAAGTTCTGAATATAAGATAAATACTCATATTCCGTCATTGCAGGAGCAAGATCTAAATCTTGTTTTAAGCGAATTGAAGTTGGAAAAGTTTCATCGATTAATTGTTCAATGTTGTCAACTTTTACAGTTTTCAACATTTGTGCCACGTCCTCAGCACGAGGGCCAATGTGTCTTAAAGCAAATGCATTTGTTTTCATTTGGGCAAAATAATAAGTTGTGTATAAGCACACAAAAATAACCATAAATCTGAGATAAATTGAGTATATTCCTAGTAATTTTGTTAATCGAATTATTCAGCCCTTTTTGGTTAAAAAAATAAGGATGGGAAAAGCCCTTACAAAAGTATTTGATTTTTATCTCAAAGCGAGTGTACACGTTTCTTTCGCCGTGTTTGCATTGGTCCAAATGACCTTCTATTTCTGTCGATTGCCCTTCGATTGGACGGTATCTTTACTAGCCTTTTCAGGCACGTTGTTTTCCTATAATTTTATAAAATATGCGGATTTTGTTGTGGCACATCGACATAGCTTGTCTAGAAAAATGAAAGCAATCATTGGAATAAGTGTGGTAGGATTATTGGTAGGCATCGTTTGTTTTTTCTTTTTGAATTACTTGGCCCAAGTCGTTACCCTCTCCTTGCTCGTCCTTGCAGTGCTCTATGCTGTTCCCATTTCTAAGCACATTCCCAACCTTCGAAATTTGTCGGGTTTAAAGGTTTATATCGTTTGTTTGTGTTGGGCTACCGTTACTTTAATTATTCCAATTCTCCATGCAAATCTCGAACTCTCCCTCGACATATGGATTAAATTCCTTCAGCGTTTTCTCTTGGTTCTCATCCTCATTGGAATATTTGAAATCGTAGATTTACAATATGATGAGAAGTACCTCAAAACAATCCCCCAACTGTTGGGTACCCAAAAAACAAAGTGGTTGTTGGCAGGATTGACTATTCCCTTTTTTGTGATTGAATTTTTTAAAGTCGGTTTTCAGCCTATACAAGCGTGGAATAGTTTTATTATTGTCTGTATAGTTTTGATTTTTATTCTGTTAGCCTCACCTAAACGCAGCGCTTATTTTAGCTTGTTTTGGGTAGAAAGTGTTCCCCTTTTTTGGTGGTTCTTGGTTTTGCTAGAAGGATAATTCAAGCCACTTAAAAGAAAAACAAACCTGAATCTTTTTGCGTTTGATTTTTAGCTGTGTCTAAAAAAATGTATATTTGTACGAATAAAAACAACAAAGATGATACAACTTGTAAATGACGTTCAAGCAAACGGAAATGTAGTTTTCGTTTTAGGTAATGATAACACTGTTGAAGTTCCCGCTCTATTAAATGACTTTGTACAAGCATTTGAAGCAGGAGAAAAAGAAGAAGATTTTGCAAAAATTGGAAATCAATATTTCTTTTTTGTAAAAGAGAATACCAATTTAGAGAAAATGCGTTTGGCAGGATTCAATATCCGCAAGCAGTTAGATAAAAAATCAGATTCCCTTGTTGTAGTTGGAAATGGAGAAGCGACTTTGGCATTGACAGAGGGAATTGCACTTTCAAATTATCAATTCTTAAAATACTTCAAAGAAGGAGAATCAATGAAGTACGCTTTAGAAACGATTGAAGTAAAAGGAAACTTTGAGGCTAAGCAAATCAGTGATTTGAATCACACAATTAAAGCGGTTTACTGGGCGCGTACTATGGTCAATGAGCCTGTTAGTTTTTTGACAGCTACACAATTAGCTAAAGAAATTGAAGTATTGGGGAATGAAGCTCAGTTCTCAGTAAAAGTATTGGGGAAACAAGAAATTGAAGCCTTGAGAATGGGTGGTTTATTAGCCGTTAATAAAGGGTCTGTAGAGCAGCCAACCTTCACAATTATGGAGTATAAGCCTGCGAATCCAATCAACAAAAAACCAATTGTTTTAGTTGGTAAAGGAGTAGTTTACGATACAGGAGGATTGAGTTTAAAACCAACAGCAGGATCGATGGACTCTATGAAGAGCGATATGGGGGGAGCAGCTTGTATGGCTGGTACTATCTATGCAGCTGCATTGAATCAACTAAACGTGCATATAATAGGTCTAATCCCTGCAACAGATAACCGCCCGGGAGGAGATGCCTATGCACCTGGTGACGTGATTACAATGTATGATGGCACAACGGTTGAAGTATTGAATACAGATGCTGAGGGACGTATGATCTTAGGTGATGCGATCGCTTATGCTACACAATATGAGCCTGAAGTTATTATTGACGCCGCAACCCTAACAGGAGCAGCGCTAGTTGTAGCTGGAGATATCGCTTCTTGTATTATGGGGAATGACGAAAAAACAATGCAAGCCATTGTAGCTTCTGGATATAAAGTACACGAGCGTTTAGCTCAATTGCCATTCTGGGATGACTATAAAGATTTGTTGAAATCGAACGTAGCTGATATGAAAAATATCGGTGGACGTTTTGCTGGAACTATTACAGCAGGTAAATTCTTAGAGCACTTCGCAAAAGCACCCTATGTGCATATCGATATTGCAGGTCCAGCTTGGATGGATGCACCAAGAGATTACAAAGGAAACGGAGGAACAGGAAGTGGAATCCGTACTTTAGTTGATTTCTTAACCAATTATCAAGCCTAATTTTTTATATTTGACGATAGAAAAGCAGTAAATGTTGAGTTTACTGCTTTTTTTATTTAGAGATGGGAAACCGAAACACAGTGTAGGTTCATCGAACACTAAGGCCTATATAAAATCAGTGAGATATAGGGGGAATTTTTAAAACTAAAAACAATCGAACAAAGAATAAACCGCATAAAACATAAGAACATGCAAAATATAGCTATCGAATTCCAAGCCGTTACCCCAGAAAACATGCAGGTTATCCGACCTTTAGCGGAGAAAATTTGGCAGAAGACATACGGACCTTTACTCGATCCTGCTCAAATTGATTATATGTTGCCCATGATGTATAGGGATGAACGCATTGTCAAGGAAATCCAAGACGGGTATCGTTGGGAATTATTTGTGGTTGATGGGCAAGTATTAGGGTATCTCGATTATAAATTAATGGAAGATAATCGCGTATTTTTATCAAAAATATACTTAGATACCGATCAACAACAGAAAGGATTGGGAAAACTAATGTTGGATCACGTAATCGAATATGCTGCTGGAAATAAAGCGGATGCGGTTTATTTAACAGTGAATAAACACAACGCCAAAGCCATTGCTTTTTACGAGCGAAATGGCTTCCACTGTATTGAGTCGAAAACCTTTGATATTGGAGAGGGCTACGTGATGGACGATTACATCTACCAATTAAGCTTGTAAAGATGAAAAGTGCATCGCGTTTTGCAGCCTTTCTTTGCTGTCTTTTTTATACAATAGGTCAAGCACAGGAAGTTATCCCATTTAAAATGAATGGGCATTACAATATCTTAGTTGAGGGAATCATTAATCAAAAAGATACGGTTGATTTAATGTTTCAACTTGCAATGCAAGAAGCTTCTTTAGCGCCTAATCGAATGCATCCAGTGAAATCTGTAGTCTTTGATACCACTGAGTTTCCAGAGGGATTGAGTAAAGGCAATCGCATTCAAGTTGGAAGAACGAGTGTAGAACCCATTTGGATTTGGGACAACGAATACACAGGAAATGGGGCTGAAGGTAAAATTGGTACGCAATTGTTTGGCGATCACATCGTCAAAATCAATTATGATATGTCTCAATTTGAACTATATGACACACTTCCAGCGACCACTGATTTTATTCGCTTGCCTTTAGAACAAAAAAATGGGCAGTTATTTGTTGAGGTAGTAAGTACAGTGGAAGCAAAAGAAATACAGATAAAAGTGTTGTTACAATCGGGCTTTTCAGGGGCTCTTTTGTTTAATAATCACCTTGCGGATGAATACCATTTAGCTGATGTACTCCCTCGATTAGAAGAAAAAACAATGCTGAATGCAGCGGGTCAAAAGCTGACAAGTTTAGTCTGTGAAATACCTGCTATAACGGTAGGAGGTATACGCTTTGAAAAGGCTACCGTTCAGATGTTTACAGGAGAAATCAAAAATCAAACTACTAGCTATATTGGAGCAGATCTTATCCATCGATTCAATTGGATAATCGATAAAAAAGGAGGCTATGCTTATATCCAAAAGAATAAATATTTTGAGGATCCCTATTACTTTGCAAGAAAAAACTAAGAAATTAAAATCCATTCAAGACAAAAGAGGGTGTCCCAAGAGGTCACCCTCTTTTGTCTTGTATAAAACTAGACTTTTTGCCCCGTCCTGAAATAAAGAGACACAATTTGTACAGGAATCGGATGATTCACCATTGCTTCAATGTTGTAGTAGTTTTAGAGCAGCTTATTAGACAGTTTCTTTTCTGTTTGTATGTAGAACTATATTTATTTCGTAAAGCGAAAAAAATAATTAGTTAAAAATGTAAAGCTTACTTTGCAATATTGTAAAGTAAGCTTTACATTTGTGCTAACTAATAACTACTAACTAATGAAACAATTTCCGTTATTCCCTCGTTATTTTAGATGGATTGCCTTAGGTCTTATCTTGTTGTCTATTGTATTGATTTTTGCATTAAAAGATCACATAGGTGAGTATCGCGTTCAGGCCAAGGCGATATCAATTAACATGTTTAATTTAAGTTTGTTTATCTATTTTTTCACGCGACGCAAAATTGACGATGAGATGTTTGTCGATATGCGATTAAAGGGAATGGCTGGTGGGATTCTCTATATGATTATTGGTATATTTGTTACTGCAATCTGGGATATTGTTGATCCAGGGGAAATGCAAGACAAGGGAGCTGCAGGACGTATCTTAGAAGGAATGATTTTTGTTAATTTTATTTTCGAAGCACAGTATCAAAAATTAAAACGAAGTTTAGATGACGAATAAGGTAAAGGAGGAGCGCCTACGTTGCTATTTGACCCAACAAGACTTAGCAGATGCTATTCAAGTATCTAGGCAGACCATTCATTCGATTGAGTCAAACCGATACGTGCCCTCTACAATTTTAGCTTTGAAACTCGCGCGAATATTGAAGGTTAGGGTAGAAGAGTTGTTTATTTTAGAAGAAACGGATTGATTATTATTCTTATTTAGTTTAAATAATTTCGTATCTTAGCCCGACAATATAAATACAATTACAATGAGTACAGATACACTTAACCCAAACTTCGATCAGCATAAAGTAAAGCCAAAAGCGCCTAAAGTTGAAGAACTAATTAACGAGTGCAAATCAGTGATGATTGCTTCAATCAATGAAGACGGTTCACCACTAGTAAGTACAGCTCCGTATTCGAGAGTTGGGAATGAGTTTCAAGTTTTGGTATCTTTCATGGCGAAGCATACAAAGAACTTAAGAGATCGCAAAAAAGTATCTTTTATGTTTGTAGAAGATGAGAGTTCATCAAAACAATTATACGCTAGACACCGTTTAACAATTGAAACAGAAGCGGAATTAATCGCAAAAGAGAATCCGTTATACGACCAAGCGATGGTTGATTTAAGAGAGAGACATGGAAAAGTAATCGAGGTTTTAGGAAATTTAGAGGACTTTATCATGTTCAATTTAAAGCCAATCAAAGGATCTTATGTAAATGGATTCGGAAGCGCTTATTTTGTAGATGAGAATTTACAGGTGATTGAGCACAGACATGGTGCCCATGGTCAGCATAACGTAGATGTAAAAAAATAATGTACACTTAGTGTTGAAATAAGAAAGTCTTTGGTCATTGACCAAAGACTTTTTTTATTTTATGTTTCCTTCTGTTTACTAAAGACAATTACTAAGGTGACGGATAGCAACACAAAGAACAAGCCTAATGCAGCCATCCAATTAAAGAATTCTCCAAAGAACAGCGTGCCGATTAAAACAGCGACAACAGGTTCCATAGACCCTAAAATAGAGGTAATTGTTGAACCTGCGTGTTTCACAGCCAATACCAAGCACAAATCAGAGATAAACGTAGCGAAGACGCCCAATAGAATTAAATTCACCCAATCTGCTCTCAAAGAAATAGGTTCTATTCCCGTGGTGAGTACGGCATAAAAAAAGAAAATCAAACAGCCCATCAGTAAAACGTAAAACGTTAGGGAATCGAAGTTCATATTGGAAATTCTCGATTTGTTCAATCCTACAATATAAAGCCCATAGGTGAAGATAGTTAAGGCAGATAAAATCAACCCGCTGAATAAGGCTGGAGATGCTTCTCCATGCCAACACATCATTCCAACGCCCAAAAGAGAGAGAAGAGAAGCAATGAGCAAGACCATTGATTTTTTTTCCTTGAAGAAAACAATCATAATGATACTGACAAAAAGGGGATATAAAAAGTGAACGGTTGTCGCCAATCCACTAGCAATGTATTCATATGAGTCGACCAAAAACTTGGCGGTTGCGGCATAGAGTAAAGCCAAGAAAAAGACGACTGCTAAATCCTTAATAGAAACTTTTAAACTTGTTTTTTTGTAGAGACAAACTGCTCCCATGGTAGCAGATGAAAACAAAAAGCGATAGAACAAAATGGTCGGTATGCCGATAGCCGCCACTCCTTCAGGTCGCAAGCTCGGTACTAGTAGTGGCAGCGAAAACAGCGGAACCAAACCAAATGTACCCGAGGAAATCAATGCGAATAAAACTCCTTTTAGGTTTTTCATTTTAAATATTAGTTTACGTATTAAAAATTCCGCGCAAAGATACAGCTTCTGTTTGGGGAGTATATGCCTCAAAAAACAATTGCCAAGATCGTAATATGTAGCAACTTTGCTTAAAACCTGTGCTGTTTTTCCTTCAAATAAAAATCAACTCCCTAAAGGATATCTGAATATAATCCGAATTGATTAATCGAATGGCCTACTTCTAGTGTGTGTACTATGTTGGAAAAAGACGTATTTTTACGGCTTCCGTTTCCTTTTTAATTTTGTAGCGTATGAAATCTCTCCTTGGTATTTGTCTATTCTTTATTATGTTTATCAGCACTTGTTTTGCACAGCCCTTGACGGATTGGCAAGTGGAAAACTTGAAAGGTAAAGTCAAAACGCTAACGAGTATCGATCAGCCTCAGGATGGCAATGAAGCAAAAAAAGAAGTGATTTATTTCGATGAAAGTGGATTTTTCACCTATAAAATAGTGTATCGCGGAACACGAGCAGAAGGGGATGCGATGCCCGTAGATTATACCAAATTAGGTGAACTTCAGTATTTTGAATACCAAAACGATCAACGCCATGCGATGAGTCTAAATGCAGATGGAACTAAGGCAACGGATATTGTACAACTGTGGACTAATGCGCATATGTGCGAATTTACCTATATCTATTTTAATAAACCCGACAATAAAGGGAGCATGAGCTTGTCTTTTTCCAATCAAAATAAGGTACGCTCGATACACTTACTTATTTCGAATAAGGAAAATGGCGAAGTTCAACTAGAAACAAAGTCGCTCCATCAATACGATGCTCAGGGGTATGAAGTTCAACTAGAACAAAAAACACTGCAACCCTATGGAGATACTCGGGTATTGACCTTTCGAAATACCGTTTTTGACTCTCAGGGTAATATTGCTGAGAAACGAGTCTACGATGAAAACAATCAGCTGTGGAGTAAAACGACTTTTACTTATGAATACTACGAGTAGATCCGGTAGCATATAAAAGAAAAAACTTAACAGTGAATTAAAGCCAAAAGC
Organism: Myroides sp. DF42-4-2; assembly: GCF_030326445.1. Classification (NCBI taxonomy): domain Bacteria; kingdom Pseudomonadati; phylum Bacteroidota; class Flavobacteriia; order Flavobacteriales; family Flavobacteriaceae; genus Myroides; species Myroides sp. DF42-4-2. Next base: position 56,719 of record NZ_JACAKI010000006.1, on the reverse strand, counting down.
ATACTTTACCTCTACATTTGCTTGCATCAATCCATAAATGCAGATGCCCATGGTAAGCCATGCTAATGATTTTGATCACATCTTTCAAAAACACTGGGCTGAATTATACAGTTTTGCCTATAATGTGGTACGCGAAAAAGCCATCGCGGAAGATATCGTACAAGAAGTTTTTATCGATTTTTGGAATCGACAAGTCAGAGTCGAACACCCGCGCGCTTATTTGTTTCAGGCGATTCGAAATCAATGCGCCAAATCGTTGTACAATCGCCGTTTTGATTCGGTTCAGGTAGAGAAAATTGTCGGTTTAGTTCCGGATTTGGAAGACCTACCCGATGAAGATATTAAGACCCTCTTATTGGATGAAATCGAAAAAACAGCAACCGCCGTTTTACCCGATCGTTGCTTGTTGATTTTTAAAATGCGTTTTTATGAGCAACGCACCTATAAGGATATTGCTCATAATCTAGGGATTACCGAGAGTACCGTAGAAAACCAAATCAACAAAGCCCTAAAGTTATTAAGAGAATCTACCTCTTATATAGCGGATATCTCAGAGGCTATATGGATGATAACCCTCTTTAGTATTACCTAATTGTTTTGTAGTTTATCTAATCGTTAAGCCTTGTTTTTGGCGTAGGGGAAAGGGGGTGTTTCCCGTACTTCATTATAGTATTAGATCACAAGACTATAATGTATAAAAAATTTAAAACACTTTTATTGAAGTACCACAAAGGAACAGCTTCCTCAACGGAAGAAACTATAGTGGATCAATTTTTTAATGCGCTGCAAGTAGGTGGAGTTACAGCAGAAGAAACAAGACGAGATAGATCGCTATACCATCGTTTACATCGCGCACTACCCCATCAAACTAAACCAACTATTTTTAGAACAGCAGTCTTACGCTATACCGCACTTGCCGCTTGTTTGGCAGGAATTGGACTATTGTATTTTTTTGTTTTTGCACATCCAGAACCTCAATGGATAACGAAATCTGCCCAAAAAGGAGAGCAAATCGTTTTTCACCTGAGTGATTCTACTTTGGTGTATCTCAGTGGTGGAAGTTCATTACAATATCCCGCTCAATTTGAAGAAAATCAACGTATTGTTCAATTAAATGGCGAAGCTTTTTTTGAAGTAAAACGAACGCATTCTAAGCAATCTTTTCAAGTAAAAAGTGAGAACTTACATGTAAAAGTATTAGGGACAAAGTTTAATGTTAACGATGTAAAAGGAGAAACGATTAGTGTGAGTGTACACGAAGGAAAAGTTCAGGTGAGTGATGTCGAAGAAACGAAGAAGGTAATTCTACATGCAAATGAAAAAGTAGATTTTCTAACCAATCAACAACAATTTAAAGCTTATGCGATGGAAAAACAAGATTTAGATCAATGGCATAAGGGGAATTTAAAATTTAGACAAGCAAACATTCATGAGGTTATTCATGTGCTCAATAGAAGGTTAAACACCAAAATTAGGTGGAAAGGACAGGCAGTACCTACCTTGACCATATCTGGAGATTTTAAATACAATAGCATAGAGGAAATATTAAACAGTTTGAACTTTTTGTATGGAATATACCATGTGCAAAAGACAGATGGAACCATTGAAATAAGCGTAAAATAGAAAAAAACCTGCCTATAGTTGCAGCTATAAACAGGTCGATTATTTAAGTATCAACAAAATATTGATTAACCAAAAACCAAAGATAATAAAATGTATCTAAAATTATTTAAAAGTAGGAATATATCCTATCAAAAATGGATGTGTGTCCTAACGTTGAGTGGCACGTTCGGCACGGGGATTTACGCACAGCAAAATGCTATACTTCTAACAGGGGATGCTGATGGGCTGTCAATAGAAGAAGTTTTTGAAGATGTCAAAAAGCAAACCAATTACACAGTAATGGCCTCTGACGAAGTGTTGAAAACGAATAAGAAAATTGCTATTGCAGTAAAAGACCGAAACATTACCGATGTGTTAGATCAGGTCTCTAATGAATATGGATTGACCTACCAGATATCGGGTACGACAATCTCAGTAAAAGAACAACAAAACCACCAATTAATTAAAGGAGTGGTGAAAGATAAGGACGGCTTTACTGTACCAGGAGCAACTGTAACGATTAAGGGAACTGATAAAGGAGTTGCAACAGATGTTAATGGGGCATTTAGTATTACGGCAAACGTGGGGGTTGATGACATAGAAATTTCCTTTATTGGGTACAAAACTCAAATTGTACGAGCAGCGCAAAATATGAATATTATCTTACAAGATGATCAAACGAGTTTAGATGAAGTCATTGTTACAGCTTTGGGAATAAAACGAGAAGAAAAGCGCCTAGGGTATGCACAAGAAACAGTCAATGCGGAAAAATTAGCTACAGCAGTTGCAAATAACTGGTCTAGTGGATTAAAAGGAAAAGTTGCGGGGTTAAACATCGCTTCGGGAGGAACGGGACCTATTAACTCTCAACGTATTCAATTGAGAGGGAATACTTCTTTAGATGCCAGTAAAAACTACGCATTGATTGTAATTGATGGTGTGCCTATGGATCAGGAGATTAACTCAAATGGCTATAACAGTGCAGCATTTGGTAACGACTCTCCCGTAGATAATGGAAACGCTATTTCTGATTTGAACCAAGATGATATTGAAAGCGTAACAGTTCTAAAAGGACCAACGGCAGCGGCCTTGTATGGATCAAGAGCGGCAAATGGTGCATTGATTATCACCACTAAATCTGGAAAGAAAAACGATAAATTTGGAATCACTTATAATAGTTCAATCGCTTTTGATGTTATCAATAAATGGCCGGATTACCAGTATGAATACGGGCAAGGATCTGGTGGGTATTTCGATAAAAATGGGGAGGCCTATTATTCTTTCGGAAACTCTGCGGATGGACCAGATACAGGAAACCATCCTGAGGCTTGGGGACCGCGATTCCAAGACCAATACTTTTATCAGTATGATCCATTAACTCAGGGACAAACTGCTGAACGCACCTTGTGGAGACCTTATAAAAATAATAGAAAAGACTTCTTTGATACGGGAATTACTATAAATAATGCGGTTGCTTTTCAAGGTGGAAACGACAAAGGTTCCATGCGTTTAAATATTTCACATACTGATAACAAGTGGATTGTTCCTAATACAGGCTATAAAAAATATGGTGCGTCCTTCAATGGTAATTATCAGATTTCAGATCATATCAAATTATCCGCCGTCATGAATTACAACAACAGAAAGAGTGATAATTTACCTGTTCTAGGATATAATAACGGTTCCTTGGCTTATTTCATGATGTTCTTATTGCCTAATGTGGATATTAATTGGTATAAACCCACGTGGAAAGTAGGTAGAGAAGATAGAGAACAATTAAATCCTTTTTCTCCATGGTCGAGTAATCCCTATTTTATTACCAACGTAGATCAAAATACACTAGACAGTAATCAGTTTATCGGAAATGTAAAAGCAGATATTAAATTGACCGATAAGTTAGATTTTATGGGACGTTTGGCTATCAATAATCTAACACAATTTAGACAGACAAAACGTGGTTTTTCGAGCAAACGCCATGCAGAAGGTTTCTATGCGCGTCAAGATATATCAAGTAGAGAAATTAATGCTGATTTCTTATTAACTTATAGAGATAAGATTTCAGAAGCCTTGGATTATCAAGTGATGGCGGGAGCTAATCACATGTCATATACACATCGAAACTTGAGAACTTCGGTAGATGCTCTAGTAGTTCCTGGAGTTTATAAGCTCTCCAATGGTGTAAATAATCCTATTGTCAATACCTCAGATGCGTTGAAAAAAGTAAACAGCTTCTATGGTATGATGACATTTGGTTACAACAACTTTTTATTCCTAGACGTTACTGCTAGAAATGATTGGTCTAGTACATTACCTAGCGGAAATAATTCGTATTTCTATCCTTCCGTGAGTGCAAGTGCAATTCTGTCGGATATGTTTGTACTACCCACAACAATAGATTACTTAAAATATAGGGTGTCTTTTGCTAAAGTAGGAAGTGATACCGACCCTTATCAAATATCGAAATATTATGCGCAAAGTAATTTTCCAAGTTCAGCAACTATGCCAAGTACGCTGTACAATGCCGATTTGAAACCAGAAATTACTTCGAGTTGGGAAACAGGTTTGGAAATGAAAATGCTTCAAAATCGTTTGGGATTTGATGTCACTTTTTACAATTCAGATACTAAAAATCAAATATTGGTCTTACCAATGGATATTGCAGAAGGGTTTAGCTCTCAAGTGATCAATGCAGGAAAAGTAAGGAACAAAGGTTTAGAACTCGTTTTACATGGTACGCCAATTAAGAGCGGAGATTTTACATGGAATGTTTCTGCCAACTGGTCTACGAATAAAAATGAAGTACTAGAGCTAAAAGACAATTTGGAGGAACAAGTGTTAGCTACGGTAGTTAATGGCCGATTAATTGCTAGAGTTGGTGGAACAACGACTGCTCTATATGGACGCAATTTTATGCGTAGCCCAGAAGGGCAAATCATTTATAATAATGGAGTTCCTGTTCTAAGTGATGATCCTGAGTATATTGGTGATGTAGCGCCCAAATGGAAAGCAGGTTTAGTTAATACATTCAAATACAAAAATTGGCATTTTGGAGTGACGGTTGACGGATCTTATGGAGGAAAAATATACTCACATACCCATCACAAAGCCACAGAAGCAGGGCAGCTAAAGCATACACTCAAAGGACGTGAACAAGGAGAAATAATCGGGGAAGGTGTTGTGCTCCAGTCAGATGGTAGCTATGCACCGAATACAACCCCTATACGTGTAGACAATTACTACAGAAAATACTATGAATATCAGAATGTGGAGTCTAATACGTTTGACGCTTCTTTCTTGAAAATTAGAGAACTCTCTCTAACGTATGCATTTACTAAAAAACAATTGAAGCGCTTGGGACTAGAAGGCTTAAGCCTAACGGTATACGGACGTGATTTAAAAACGTTTACTGATTTTCCGATTTACGATCCGGAAGCCGCAACAATGAATGGTAGCGTAATTGTTCCTGGTATGGAAACAGGACAAATGCCTTCCACAGCTTCGTATGGTTTTAATCTAAAAGTAGAATTTTAATACACAATCTCTCAAATGAAAAAAATACTTTATATAGCCGCTTCGGTTTTCTTCTTCTACTCTTGTACAGAAAATTTTGAAGAAGTAAATACTAATCCCAATCTTATTGATCAAATTAGTTCGGGAACACTCCTCAACGAGATCCTTTACAATATGTCTAATAATAATGTTAGAAATTACTACGACATCACGGCAGAACTCATGCAAGTAAAACTGCCTTACCCTAGCTTTTATGGAGGTAGACATCGCTATGAAATTCTCGATAATACAGGTAATTCTCAATGGAATGCCAGTTATAAATGGGCTAAAAATATTAGAGAAATGTTAAGCATCGCAGAAGCCAACCCAAATGATGCAAACTACAAAGCCATTGGATTGACCTTACGCGCGTGGATTTATTCCAATTTGACTGATTCTTTTGGAGATATCCCTTTTTCTGAAGCATCCAAAGGAGATGAAGGTGGTGTAAAACCAAAATATGATACGCAGCAAGAAATCTACATGACCTTGTTGCAAGACTTAGAAGAGGCAAATGCACTCTATGCTCACGATAAACCGATGTTATACGGGAAGGAAATCTTATTTGACAATAACACAAGAAACTGGCAACGATTTACCAATTCCCTTCATTTGCGTTTGTTGTTGAGAATCTCCAATGTATATCCCGAGGCTTATACAAAAATGGTGACTTTATTGAGTCAAGAAGACAAATATCCCATCATACTAGATAATAGCCAAAGTGCAGCACTAAAGGTGACAGGAATCACCCCAAATTTATCACCTTGGTCTAGAGCCTTAGACTTTTCAAACGGTCAATCCGCTTCTGCCTTTTTTGTAGATCATTTGAATGAATTAAATGATCCTCGCTTAGAGATATATGCTACTGAAGCGAAAGATTTAGAAGGAAAGTCAATTGGGTATGTCGGAATTCCGAGTGCTTATGTTGGTGATAATTCACAGTTCAAGTTTTCTCCCTCCTATATGAATAATAAGCAAGTGGTCGCACCCATGAGTATTCCAATCTTGATGCACGCTGAGGTAGAATTTATCAAAGCCGAATTAGCTCAGCGTGGCTATTTCAACAGCAATAATGCAGCTCAGTATTATGTAAATGGAATTCGAAGTGCTGTTTCATATGTAACGGGAAAAGAAGTGCCTGCGTCTTACTTAGAGCAAGAAAAAGTGAAATACGATGGTAGTTTGGAGCAAATTATGCTACAAAAATATATCTCACTATACTTTACAGATTTTCAACAATGGTCTGAATATAGACGTACTGGCTTACCAGTGTTGCCTACCACTTCTTCTATGTTGAATGACGCTAAAATGCCTAATCGCTTATTGTATCATTCAGATCAAAAGGTATACAACCCAACGAACTATTCAGAAGCCAGTCAACGCATTGGTGGAGATAATATGAATGCAAAACTTTGGTGGACAAACTAGTGATGAAGAGAAGTGATTTTTTACGCACGATGGCTTTGGGGACTCTAGCCACGGCGATCCCTTTCGATATGCAAGCGAAAGGTACAGCAAAACCTAAGGCAGCAGATACGTTGAGCTTTGGAATTATTACGGATCTACATCAAGATCTAACCTTTGATGCTCCAGACCGTTTACAAGCGTTTGTCGATGAGATGAATCGAAAACAAGTAGATTTTATTGTTCAATTAGGTGATTTTTGTGTACCCAAGAAAGAAAACAAAATCATAGTAGATATCTGGAACTCTTTTCAAGGGGACGCTTATCACGTGATTGGCAACCACGAATTTGATGAAAATAAATCGTTGGAACAGATTATGGATTTTTTTGAATTAACAAAAAACTACTACAGTTTTGACCGCAAGGGGTATCACTTTGTAGTTTTAGATGCCAATGGAAAAATTCCGGGAAATGATAGTGTACGTTATCCTTCTTACTTTCATAAAGAACAGTTGGAATGGTTAGAACACGATTTGAAAACCACCCCTTTGCCAACGATTGTATTTATTCATCAAGGTCTGGATCACAATGGAGTACACAATAGAGAAGCAGTGCGTATTTTATTTGATAACTGCAATAAACAAGCGGGGTTTACCAAAGTAAAAGTTGTTTTTTCTGGGCATCATCACATGGATTATGCTAATGTTATCAATGGGATTCAGTATGTGCAAATAAACAGCGCAGTCTATCGTTGGTTAGGTGAACCCTATAACAATCAATCATTTCCACAGGAGGCGTATAAAAAATACCCGTATTTGCGCAATATGGGCTATTACAAAGAACCGTTATGGGCACATGTAGAAATAGAATCAGACGAATTGATCTTGACAGGAAAAGAATCCCCTTGGTTTGGAGATTCTCCCGTTGAATTAGGAGAACCTATTGTTTCGTGGAACTACGTTTCGGCCGCTAAAATATCAGATCGATTAATTAAGTTATAAGCAACATGAAAAAAATTATTCTAAGTATTGCCTTCTTATTCTCGTTGGCGGTTGGAGCACAAGATAAAGTAATTGGTTATGTCTATGAAGATGTCAACGCCAATGGCAAAAAAGATAAAAAAGATCGACCAATAGCCGAGGTCGCAGTGAGTAATGGAACAACGGTTGTATTGACAGACGAACAAGGAAAATATGAATTACCTCTGTCAGATGACAATCCAATATTTGTGATTAAACCCACTGGTTATCGCTTTGCTTTGGATGAGTACAATCTCCCAAAATACTATTATATGCACAAACCTAAAGGGGCTCCCAAACACTTAAAGTACAGTGGGATTGCACCAACAGGAAAGCTGCCAAAAGAAGTGAACTTTGGCTTGTTGCCTCAAACTGAATATAACGATTTTAAAGCCTTTGTCTTTGGTGATCCACAACCCTATACTATGGAAGAAATGGATTATTATAAAAGAGCTATTGTCGATGAGGCTAAGCAACATACAGCTGGTATTTCTTTTGGAATTAGTCTAGGGGATATTGTGGGGGATGATTTGAGTTTACATCAACCCTATAAAGAGGTAATGAAAGAAATTAACTTGCCGTGGTACAATGTGTTAGGTAATCACGATATGAACTACGATGTAGAAGAAGATCGTTATTCTGACGAAACCTTTGAACGCAATTTTGGTCCAGCTAATTATGCCTTTAATTATGGAAATGCCCATTTTATTGTATTGGATGATATTCTTTATCCACATCCAGTGACTAAAAAAGGATATTGGGGAGGATTTCGAAAAGATCAATTGGATTTTGTCCGTAACAATCTAAAGTTTGTAGAGAAAGATCGTTTAATTGTCGTGGCCTTTCATATCCCACTTTATGTAGGAGATGAAAAACACTTTGATGCACAAGCCAGGCAAGAACTACTCGATGCTCTGGCAGATTTTGATCACGTTTTGCTCTTATCTGCTCATATGCACATGCAAACCCATCAGTTTTATGGAAAAGAACATGGGTGGAACAAAGACCAATTACTACATGAGTACAACGTAGGAACCACTTCAGGAGATTGGTATTCAGGGGAATATAATGAAGATAATTTACCTGTATCTACCATGCGTGATGGAACGCCAAAAGGCTATGCTATCTTATCGGTTAAAAACAATGCGTATGTTTTAGATTACAAAGTAGCAGGAAAGCCCGATGATTATCGTATGGAAGTATTTATGCCTCAGGTTGTTGCAGATAAAAAAGGAGGAAACTCATTCGTTTATGCCAATGTATTTATGGGAACTGAATTTGATGTGGTCGAATATCGCATTGATCAACAAGAGTGGAAAAAAATGAAAAGAGAGGTAACCCTAGATCCTGCTTTGTATGCAAAAGTGCAAAAATATGATTTGTCTGATACACTTTTGGATGGAAAGAGACCTTCTAACCCTGTGAATAGCCCTCATTTGTGGAGTGCACGTATTCCGGCCAATTTAAGTATAGGAACACATCAAGTAGAAATTCGTACAAAAGATATGTTTGAACGTGTATTTTCTACTGTGAAAACATTTAGAGTGGAGTCAAGAACAAGTAAATAATACAAAAATAAGTCAAGATGAAGTAGAGTAATTTCATGAAGTGAAGTGTTAATTTGGTTGAGATAGGTGGGCATTTGCTCGCCTATCTTCGTTTGAGGGAGGCAAAAAAATAGTTGTGTAACAGTAGATATTCGAGTATTTTGCTACGATCAAATTAAAACCAGAAATCAATGAAGTTTACCAGCGCTTTTAGCCAATCAGTCAAATGCAGTTTATGGGCAATTGCACTAATGACCAGTAGCGTTAGTCTTGCACAGCAGCAAGATCCTATCGTAGAGGCCATCGTTAAAGAAGGAACCCACCACTCACAGCTCAAGGCGTATGCCTTTGAATTATTAGATGTGATAGGCCCGCGTTTAGTAGGGACACCTCAAATGATGCAGGCGCACAATTGGGTAAAAGAAGAATATCAAAAAATGGGATTGGAGGCTCGTAATGAAGCCTATGGAACCTGGAAGGCATGGGAAAGAGGAACGTCTCAAATTACGATGACCGCCCCTCGAATTAAATCACTAGAAGGTATGCAATTAGCTTGGAGTCCTGAAACGAAAAAAAATGGCGTTGAAGGAGAAGTCGTTGTCTTAGTAGATGCCCAATCGAAAGCCGATTTCGAAGCTTGGCTACCCTCAATAAAGGGAAAATATATATTGATATCTGCACTTCCCCCAAGTGGACGACCAGATTATCAATGGAAAGAATACGCCACGGCAGAGTCGTACGAGAAAATGAAAAAAGAAAGAGAAGCGATTGAACAAGCGTGGAACCAGCGCATAACCAATACAGGATATACGGCAAAGGAGCTACCTAAAATATTGGAAAAAGCAGGAGCTGCAGGTGTGGTAATGTCTTATTGGACAGGAATTATGGGCGCGAATCGAATTTTTGGCGCTCAAACCACAAAAGTACCTACTGTAGATCTTGCCTTTGAAGATTATGGTTTGCTTTATCGTCTTGCGGAAGGCGGAAAATCCCCTAGAATTAATGTCAATGTACAATCTAAAGACTTGGGAATCGCACAGACGTTTAATACAATTGCTGAATTAAAAGGAACAGAAAAAGCAGATGAATACGTTATTCTATCTGCTCACTTAGATAGCTGGGATGGTGGAACGGGAGCCACAGATAACGGAACGGGAATCATTACTATGATGGAAGCAACTCGCATTCTAAAACAAGTTTTACCCAACCCTAAACGCACCATTCTAATCGGAAACTGGGGAAGTGAAGAACAAGGACTAAATGGATCTCGTGCTTTTGTGGCAGATCACCCCGAGTTAGTAGATAAGATTCAAGTGGTTTTCAATCAAGATAACGGAACAGGTCGTATCGCTAATATAGCAGGACAAGGGTTTTTACATGCCTATGACTTTTTAGAACGCTGGCTTTCGGCAGTGCCTAAAGAATATAAAAAAGAGTTGAAGACCCATTATCCAGGGTCTCCCTCTGGTGGTGGATCCGACCACGTTTCTTTTGTCAGTAAAGGTATTCCAGGATTTATGATGAGTTCTCTCAGCTGGGGCTACGGAAACTATACTTGGCATACCAATCGAGATACCGCGGATAAAATCGTATTTGATGACGTGCAAAACAACGCAATTCTCATCGCTATTATGGCCTATAAAGCAAGTGAAGAACCTGAATTGGTGCCAAGAGAAAAAGTAAACCTTCCGATCAATGATCAAGGAGAACAGCAACAATGGCCCGTTTCAAAAGAACCACAACGCAACTCCAATAACTACTAGAAAAAATGCTTTTGCCTTTGGTAAAAGCATTTTTTTTACGCTTAATTTATAATGGTTTGTTAACGAATTGATTCGCGTTTTTATAACCTAGTGTTTTTTAGCAAGCAAACGACAGATATCATTGCGAATAGTTATATATTTATGCACCTAATTTTTTATTTCTTATGAAAAAATTAAATGTATATGTTATGATACTAGCTCCCATCTTAGGCTTTGCACAACAGCCTAATAAAAAGATCCAAGAGCTCTGGAAAAGTATCGAGCACAAGGAAGAACAGAGAGAAGTACAAAGTATGCTTCCAGAAGTACAAGAAGTGATCTCACTATCTCGTCAGTCAAAAGCCTACGCTAGTCTTTTGAAAGGAATGTTCTACGAAGCTAAAATCAATATTACAACCCAAGAGGATAAAGCGTATGACATCAATACTGTTTTACAAGCGTTTGAAGCGGAACTAAAAGCAGCATCAGGGGAGTACAAAGCTGTTCTGCAAGCGTATATAGCGCGGTTATATCAATTGTATTACGAGGAAAATGCTTATAAACTGAGCAATAGGACCACAGTTGAACAGCAAAAAGGCAACGACATTCGCTTTTGGACCAAAGAGGATTTTGAAAGAGAAAGTGCGGCTTATTGGAACGCAGCTTTGGAAACTGCAAAGAAAAATACAACGGCAACAGTAGGCGGTTGGAATGATGTATTTCTAACAACAGAACAGTACAACCTCGACTTTTCTAAACTTACTGTTTACGAGGCGTTGCGCATCGATTATGCCGCTTATCTAGCTGAAGGATTTGCCTATCGCGCTACTACAGAACAAAGAGAGCAAAAAAAGGCACAAGCCAAAGAAGTAGTTCAACAAGTGATTCAAGAGCTAACCAAAAAAGGACAAAGCGAATTAGCCGCTTATGTACAAGTGTATGCTTTGCACAATTTTGAACATCATCAGGAATTAGCTGAACGCAATAAGGTGTACCAAACACTGCTCAAACAAAACCCTAAGTCGGCTTTAGTCCACGAAGCAGTAGTTCAATTTATGTACTATGCCTACCAAGATAGTCAAGAACAAGAAGTAGAAGAAACTGCTGGAGCAACGCTATTGGCTTTTATTGAACAAACGATAGCGAAATTTCCTGGAACAGAAACCGCACAGCGACTAGAAACAATCAAAAAAGTAGTTGAAACCCCGTCTTTGGATGTGAGTTACAACGCATATGAATTACCTGAAGTGAGTTCTATTTTAGCGGTAACCCATAAAAATGTGTCAACGCTTCACTTTAAAATATTAAAATTTGAAGGAGATGATAAATCGTTTTCTATCAACGAGCCAAGCAATTTAGCAGGATACAAAAAAATTGCCTCCGATTACGAAAAAGTGACTGAATACACCATTGCCTTAAAATCTTTTACCGATTACAAAGCCCATACCACTCATGTGGAGTTAAAACCACTCCCTCCAGGACGTTATATCGTACTTTTGGCTAATCGCGATTTTGATTACCTCACAGAAGAAAAAGATGTGGTAAGCATGGCATTGATTAATAGTACCTCAAATGCCTTCTTGACCAATGGCAATAAGTTTAGATTATACGATCGTAAAACAGGACAACCCAAAGCCAATCAAGCGGTTTTCCTAGCGAATGGACCTAAAAAAGACCAGAGTAAAGCGTATTGGGAAACGATCATCAATACAGATGGTAATGGAGAGTTTACCGCTGATTTTATCAAAGAATATGCAAACTTATATTACGGAGTAAAAGGAGAATCGATCTTTTACTCAACTTATACCTTTCCAAAGAACAAAGAAACAGAAGATGGTACGGAAACGGTAAATTGGAATGCAAAAGTATTAACCGATCGAGCGATTTATCGCCCAGGACAAGTGGTGTACTTCAAGTCTATTGTCTTCCGTCAAAAAGGAAAAACTAGACAAGTGGGAGCCAATCAGTTGGTTACTGTTAAGTTAATGAATCAAGAAACCCAACAAGAAGTAGGGAAATTAGCTTTAAAAACCAATGAATTCGGATCGGTTCAAGGAGAGTTTATTTTGCCAACTACAGGTATGTTGGGCAGTTTTAACTTTGAGGTGCTGCTAAAAGAAGGAAATATAGAGGAATATGCCTCCATAAGTGTAGAAGAATACAAACGTCCGAAGTTTGAAGTTACGATGGATGAGGTGAAAGGTGTGTACTATTTCGATGAAAAAGTAGAAGCTAAAGGAAAAGCAATTGATTATTCAGGAGCTACTGTAGCCCATAGTACTGTTAACTATCGCGTTGTCCGAAACTCAGGTTATCGTTATGATATCCGAGGATATTATGGTAGACCTGGGCGTGAACAAGCTGTCACTGTTGCGCAAGGAGCAGTAGAAACAGATGCTACAGGAAATTTCACCATCACTTTTACTGCTACTCCAGAGCGAAAAGAGTACAAAGCAACTGATTTACGCGTGCATTCTTACACCGTTTACGCAGATGTGATGGATATCAATGGCGAAACACATAGTAGCACGCAAACGATCTATGTTGGCGATAAAAATATTAACCTTCAATTGCCAATCACGACTAATGAAATGGTATCAACCAAAGAGTTAGAGGCAATTAAAATTAAAACGAACAACCTCAATGGAGCGACATTCGCTGCCAAGGGAGAATTGAGTATCGTTGCCTTAGAAGCACCTTATGCTAGACGTATGTTATTGCCTTACGAAAACTATGCAAAAGAAGATTACGAATTGTATACCTATGAAGAATTCGTAAGTAAATTCCCTTATGTTGGCTATGGCGATGAAATTGATCATACCAAATGGAAACAAGGAAAAGTAGTATTTTCCAAAGACTTTGATACCGCAAAAGATAGTGAGGTGACTTTCCCTAATGCAAAAGCATTGACGTCAGGTTTTTACTTGTTGAAAGGTTTCGTTTGGGAAAAAGGTGAAAAAACAGAAGTAGAACAGTATTTCTACTATGACAATACCACAGAAGAACCAGGAGTAATCTATCAATTGCTCTCAGTAAAAGCAGATAAAGAAAAGTATAAAACAGGAGAAGTAGCTAAAATTAGATTACAGAGTGGTGAAAATCAAACTATTGTGATTGCTTCTGTGTTTGTAAACGGACACCTCAAACAAAAGAAAACGCTAGAGGTAAATCGAAAAGCCAGTTATTTTGAGTATCCCATGACAGGGGAAATGGGGGATGTAAGAGTGAGTTTTACCGCAGTTAAACACAACTTCGCCACGCAAAAATCAGCGCAATTGGTCTTGGATGCAAGCCAAGAAGAGTTGAAAGTGGAGCTTGTTACTTTTAGAGATAAGCTTACACCAGGACAAGAAGAAACATGGCGCTTAAAAGTATCGGGAAAATCAAAAGACAAATTCGCAGCCGAAATGGTGGCGGGAATGTATGATGCTTCCCTAGATCAATTCAGAAGTAATACCTCTTTCCATACAAACTTTGATTACTTCTTTAGCTATGGACAAGATTCTGATTTTGGAACCTACAATTTCAGCAGAAAAAGCTATGCACAAAATCTATTGAACCATTCTATTTACCCAAGTTTAGTGTCTTATGGAAAACCAATTGGGTTGAATGTATTCGGATTTAGTCCAAATGGAAGACCGCTTATAACCGTTCGCGGTGCCATGGCATACAAGAGTGAAAGCGCTAATTTAAGCGAGAATATGGTGGTTAGAGAAACTGCAGGAGAGGCAATGAAATCAGATGCAGCAGCACCAGCTCCACCAGAAGCCAAAGAAAAAACACTAGATAAAGGTGATGTTCAAATCAGAACCAACCTAAAAGAAACAGCCTTTTTCTATCCTCAGTTGCAAACGGATGATAAAGGAAATGTGAGCTTTACCTTTACCACCCCAGAAGCATTGACGCAGTGGAAATTTATGGCCTTTGCGCATACCAAAAACCTACAAAGCAACTACGTTGAGCAACTGGTGCGCACCCAAAAAGAATTGATGGTACAACCGAATATGCCGCGTTTTGTTCGCGAAGAAGATCAAATTACGGTATCGACAAAAATTGTAAACTTAAATACTACCGCATTAAGTGGAGAAGTAGAAATTCAATTCTTTGATGCGCTAACGGCGACACCGTTAACGGGATTAGTAGAAGAAGGAAGCACAGTAAAACAAAACTTTACCCTTGCTGCAACAGCCAATACAGAAGTTGCATGGACCATCAATGTACCGAAAGACATCGTAGCTTTAGGATACCGTATAATGGCCAAAGCAGGTGAATTTAGCGATGGTGAAGAAGCAGCGATTCCTGTGTTGTCTGGCCGTACCTTGGTAACCGAAACCATGCCGTTGTACATCAAAGAAGGACAAAATAAATTATTCACATTTAATGCTTTAGAACAACCGCTTTCAGCAACACGTGAAAACTATAAGCTGACGTTAGAAGTGACTGCGAATCCAATGTGGACCGCTATTTTAGCCTTACCATACCTCAAAGAGCATCCGTTTAAAGGAACAGAACAAACTTTTAGTAAAGTTTTTGCAAATACTGTCGCTACCCAATTGTTAAATAGCAATCCACGTATTCAATCCGTATTTGAATATTGGTCAAAACAAGGCGGAATACAGTCAAAACTAGAGCTTAATGATGAGTTGAAACAAGTATTGATCGAAGAAACACCATGGGTTCGTCAAGCCGCAGATGAAACAGAACAAATGAAGCGTTTAGCTGTTCTTTTTGATCTAAATAAAATGAAAACCGATTTGGATGCGCAGCTTGAGCGCTTGAATAACCAACAAAACAAAGATGGTGGATTTCCTTGGTTTAGTGGAGATCAATCAAACGTGTACATCACCCAAACCATTGTTGAAGGATTTGGGCAAATGAAACAAGCAGGAGGTATGCCACTATCAGAAAAGATTATGGCACTGGTAAAAAAAGCCTTTACTTATTTAGATGAACAACACTACGCAACCTATCAGAAAAACAAGAATGAGGATAAACGTTCAACCCTAGACTTGCACTATCTGTACGTGAGAAGTTTGTTTAAAGATGAAATTAAAATCCAAGATAAATACGCAAAAATGATTGCGGATTACCGCAAAGAATTAGCTGGGCAAAAAACATCGGACAACCTGTATACCTTAGCAATGAAGGCAATTGTACTACAGCGATTTGGCGATGCTAAAGCGGCAAATTCAACAGTAAAAACTATCCTAGAAACAGCAGTGCGCAGCGATGAAATGGGCATGTACTGGAAGGAAAATGCAGCAGGATGGTTGTGGTATAATGCGCCAATCGAAACACAAGTAATGATCATTGAGGCAGCACATGAAGTAGATGCAACAAAATATGCTAATGCAATTGAAGACATGAAAGTGTGGTTGTTGAAAAACAAACAAACAGTAGCCTGGAACTCAACCAAAGCAACAACACGTGCAGTATATGCGTTACTGTATTTAGGTAAAAATTGGATGCAGGCCGACCAAGGAGTTGATGTAAAAGTTGGCGGTTATCCCGTAGATTTTGCCCAATCAGAGCAATTCAATGCAGGATACTATAAAAAAGTATGGGACGGAGCTGATATTCAGCAAAAAATGGGAATCGTAGAACTAGATAAAAAGTCTGCGGGAGTTGCTTATGGCGCTATGTACTGGCAGTATTTTGAAGACCTGAACAAGGTGTCTAAGTCAGGTACTGGCATTGCCTTTGACAAGCAATTGTTCATCAAAGCGACTACAGACAGCGGACAAGTATTGCGCGAGATTACAAATGAAACACCAATTAAGGTAGGAGATGTAGTTACCGTGCGATTGGAAATTTCAGTTGATCGCGATATGGATTATGTTCACCTCAAAGATATGCGCGCAAGTGGATTCGAACCGATGAACGTTCGCTCTGGCTATAAGAGAAATGGCGAATTTGGGTATTACGAAGAAACCCGTGATGCAGCAACCAATTTCTTTATTACCCACCTTCGAAAAGGTACTTATGTTTTTGAATACGACCTACGTGCAAATAACGCAGGATACTTCTCAAATGGAATAACAACCCTTCAAAGTGTATATGCACCAGAAATGAATGCAACAAGCGAAGGAGCTGATGTGAAAATTTTAAGGTAGAAATAGTTAGTTGAGACGAGAAACCTAAACCAAGTAAAGGTTTTTTGAACACCCAAATAATTGAAAACCGCAAATAAAAAAAAGAGACTAAAACGAAGTTTTAGTCTCTTTTTTTTATCTAAAGCATTTCCATTCCTTCCATATCTCCTCCATCAGGACCACCTGGAGTCATAGCTTTGCGGTCCATTTTTTTCGGTTGGTTGAATCGATATGTAAACGATAAGTTGATTTGTCTACCTCTCCATTGCATTTCACTGTGTGAAATCGTTTGCGGTAAAACGAGATCTTGCTCTCTTTTTCTTGAGTTAAAGATATCACTTATGTTAAAAGTAATTGTTCCTTTGTCTTTTAGGATGTCTTTACTCAAGGCAAGGTTAGCTGATAAGTTACCTAAAACTTTTCCTTGTGCCGTATTGTATGGCGCGCGGTACATTCCGTTTAACTGCCAATCAATTTTATAAGGCAACGTAATTTTTGACGATACACGCGTAAACCAAGCATAGGTGTTTTTATCGAAGTTTTGTGTCTCTAATGTCCCGTCTAAATGCGTAAAGGTATAATCTCCTCTAGTCTCTGTTCGGTAGAAGTTGAAGTTACCGTTTAATCTCCACCATTTAAAAGGAGAGTAGTTTAATGTAATATCCAATCCATAACGGTGTTCTGTCGCTAAGTTAATCGGTGAACTAATCGAAATAGGTGTGCCATCTTCTGTTTCCCCTGCAATACGACGAACAAATTGGAACGTATCATCCGTTTTGTTGTAGTAAGCCGATGCACTCAAGGTAAAACCGGTCCAACGTTTCATAAAACCTAAATCAATTGCATCTGTTTTTGCAGGATCTAGATCTGGATTTCCTTGGAAAAAGTTGATGTCACTCGTGTAGTTTGAAAAAGGATTTAAGAAGAATCCACGCGGTCTATTTACGCGTCGACTATAGCTAATACTCGTACTTGTACTCTCGTTTATTTCGTAGTTTAAGAACGCACTAGGAAAGAAATCGTTGTACTTTTTGTTGTTGTAACTCTGTGAAGTAAGCTGGTTGACATCTATATTCGAATCTTCCCAACGCAATCCAACCATAAAACTTAATTCAGGTGTAATGCGATCGCCATATTGTGCGTAAAGGGCGTGAACATTTTCCTTGTACTCTAAGATATTAGATAAACGAGTGTCTGTATTCCAACTGTTTTGCTGCAAGCGCTGTAGGGCAAAATCAGTAGTGTTCGATTTAAAGGTTCCTAAATATCCCGCTTCAAAATTACCGTGTTCTCCAATAGGCAATGTGTAATCTAGTTTTACTAATCCACTTTTTTCCTTTTCTTTATTATTGGTACGCTCGTATGCCGTTTGATTTAAAAAACTGTTGATGTCGTCAATGGTTGCATTTTCGTTGTCGCGTTCTTGAGAAATTGACCCTTCAACAAGTAAAATATGCCCTTCTTTCTCAAATTTTTTCTCAAACGTAGTGGTATAATCTAGGTTGTTTCTCGTACTTTTTTTGTCTTCATTTCGGTATCTGTTGTATAAAAATACATCCGAAGCATCGTAGTAGCTGTAGTTTACACGGTTGGGGTTACCACCTGTATTACGTCTAGCCGTTACAGTATTTGTCCACGTAATTGAAGGCGTTAAATACCACTCTAGACCAAATGTACCATTATACCCTTGACGCTGTCTGATGTTGTCCTTGTATTCGTAAACGCGTTGTGTCGGCTCACCCGTTACTGGATCGAGATAGCGGTTGTCATTCAAGTTATATCCTTCTGATTCGCTGTCTCTATAACCCAAAGAAGTAAAGAAATTGTAGCTTTCTCCTCTCACATTGAACATAGTGTTCAACTCATAATTACGAGGATCACCTACGGTTCCAGTTATACTACCGTTAATTCCTTCTGCTTTTCCTTTGCGTAGGATAATGTTGATGATACCCGCACCTCCTTCTGCCTCATAACGAGCGGATGGATTAGTAATCACCTCTACGCGATCAATAGATTCAGCAGGTAATATGCGCATAGCCTCTTGGATGTTGTTCGCCAATCCAGTCGGTTTACCGTCAATCAAAACTTTTACATTTTCATTTCCTCTCAAGCTAATTGTACCTTCACTATCTACAACAACCGAAGGAACATTGTCCAAAACATCAGCAGCAGTACCTCCTTTGACAATCATGTCTTGGCCTACATTGTAGATTTTTTTATCCAACTTGATGTCTACCGTAGAACGTTCAGCGATAACAGTTACTTCTTCTAACATTTGAGAATCGTCCTGTACTTTTTGTACCCCAATATTAGTATCTCCTTGTACAGAAATACCGTGTAATTCTAAGGTTTTAAAGCCTAAAAAGTCAATTTTAATATAGTAGGTTCCATCTGGAACATCAAAAGAAAAGTGCCCTTTTGAATCCGTCATCGCGCCGGATACGATGTTGGAATTGCTCTCATTTTGAGCGTAAATACTAGCGTATTCTAAAGGGGTGTTAGTTGCCGCTTCAATGACTGTACCGGTGACTGTACTCTGAGGGCGGTTCTGAGCTGCTGTTGTTAGTGCCGTAAATAATACGAACAACAGCAGAAGAACTGATGTAGGCGTTTGTCTTTTCATTATAGTCGTTTAGTTTACTTATCATACACTTAGACTATAATTTTAACCTTTGGTTTAATAACTATTTTGTTAAAAAAAAGTTAATCAAAGAATTTGATGTATTTTTTCTGTAGGCCTAGCAACAATAGCTTTTGAGCCATTGACTACGACAGGGCGTTCTATGATTTGCGGATGTGCCACCATGGCCTGAATGATTTCCTCATCAGAAAGTGTTTGATTTGCAAAATTCTCCTGCCAGAATGCATCTTTAATGCGCACTAACTCAATCGGGGTGTAGTTTAACTTTTGTAAAAGCGCTTTAATGTCGTCATAGCCAAGATTTGCATCCAAATATTTTATAATTTTGTAGGCTACACCTTGTTGTTCCATAAACGCGATACTCTCTCTTGATTTACTGCAACGAGGATTGTGATAAATTGTAATCATAGTGTTAAGGTTTGTTCTCAAATATAGCAATTTTTTTGAAAAATGAAATACATCGACCACCTACTACATCAAGTAAATAAGAAGCAAATCCTGTATTATCTTCCGTTTACACTGTTTTATTTGATGATTATGCTTGTAAATGGGTTGATTGCAAAATATTCTTCGATCTCAACACAAGAAATAATCCAATCGCAAGTTGAGTTGTTAGGAAAAAATGCTGCTTTCTTTCAACTGATTTTTCCTTTCGCTATCTTTTTGGTATTGTTAGCTTTATGGGTGTTGTTTGTACATAAACAATCCTTGGTAAGCCTGACCACTTCGCGAACCAAAATTGACCTCAAGCGTTTTGGATTCGCCTTTGGCTGTCAAACCGCTTTGATTCTACTGAGCTTTATCATTAGTTACCTCTTCAATCCCACACACCTTGTTTTTAATTTTAATCTTACGGCTTTTCTCGGATTTTTTGTCATTGCCTTGATTTTTATTCCCATTCAAACGAGTTTTGAAGAGTATTTCTTTCGCGCTTATATGATGCAAGGTGTAGGCTTAGCTACGAGAAGTAGGGGCATAGCCCTGATTGTTACTTCCGTTGTCTTTGGTTTGTTGCACCTCGCTAATCCTGAAGTAGAAGTATTGGGTGGAGGAATTATGGTATATTATATTGGTACGGGGTTTTTCTTGGGTATTATGACGTTAATGGATGATGGGTTAGAGTTGGCGCTGGGTTTTCACGCGGCCAATAATTTGATCGGCGCTTTATTAGTCACCTCAAGTTGGACCGTTTTTCAAACGAATTCCCTATTTTTGAATACCACGCCTATAGATGCTATTTCCGTTTGGGAGTTTATTTGGCAGGTATTTGTTTTTTACCCTATTTTACTCGTTATCTTCGCCAAGCGATACAAGTGGACCGATTGGAAAAATCGCTTGTTAGGTAGGGTTGCTTAATTATTTTTGAATAGATATGTTATGGATCATTACGATATTCACCCTCAATTCAAACTAAATGGCGTGAGGCATACGCTCGACTCTCTTTTAAGTGAAGCAAACGCAATGCGAGCCACCTCAGAGGAGTACCTAAGAGAATTGGGAC
Organism: Myroides sp. DF42-4-2; assembly: GCF_030326445.1. Classification (NCBI taxonomy): domain Bacteria; kingdom Pseudomonadati; phylum Bacteroidota; class Flavobacteriia; order Flavobacteriales; family Flavobacteriaceae; genus Myroides; species Myroides sp. DF42-4-2. Next base: position 35,622 of record NZ_JACAKI010000006.1, on the reverse strand, counting down.
AGCTTATCTTGGATTGGTTTGACGAGAAGGAGTACGTTGTACAACGTACTTCAGGGACTACTGGACCACCTAAAATCGTCCACTTGCCCAAAAAAGCAATGGTAGCTTCAGCAACTGCAACGGTTACCTTTTTTGATGTTCCTGCTGGTAGCAAAGCGCTCTTGTGCATGGGACCTCAATTTGTTGGAGGGAAGCTAATGTTTATTCGTGCCTTGCTATTTGGATGGGAATTGGATGTTTGCAGGCCAACGGCTCGTCCGTTGGAAGGTCGCTCAACCCACTACACTTTCGTCGCTATGGTACCCATGCAGGTGGAAAATAGTGTAGACGTGCTAGAACAAATAGACATTTTAATCATTGGAGGAGCAAAAGTATCGCCTGTATTGGCACAAAAACTAGTTGGCTTACGTACACAAGTTTACGAAACCTATGGAATGACGGAAACAATTACGCATATGGCAGCAAAAAAAATAGGAAATCCCTATTTTGAAGTACTTCCACATGCCTGTATTCAAACCGATGATCGCGGTTGTTTGCTTATTGATATTCCCAGTATAAGCAGTACGCGCATCGTGACCAACGACTTAGTACGTCAAATTGATGATCGCCGATTTGAGTGGTTAGGGCGCTTTGACAATGTAATCAACAGTGGAGGAGTGAAACTATACCCAGAGCAAATAGAAGAAAAATTAGCGGCGAAAATACCGTCGCGCTTTTTTATTGCCGGAAAAGCCGATGCCTACTTTGGAACTATTGTTGTACTAGTGATTGAAAGTCAACCCTACACTTTAGCAGCTGATGTGTTTGACGACTTAACTAAATATGAAAAACCTAAAGAAATACAGTTTGTTCCGCTTTTTGTAGAAACGGCCTCTGGCAAGGTAATTCGATCAAAAAATATAAATGAATAACGCAGTAAAACGATGAATAGATTAAAATTACATAAAAGAGTACTATTGGTTATGTTGGTAGGAATAGGTCAGGTTAGTCCAGGTGTGGCACAAGAAAGTAAAACAGCGTTGGACACGCAAATTACAAAGGAGATGATGCAGCAAATTGCAAGTCAAAATCACCAGTATTACAAAGAAGGGAAAGTAGCAGATTATATTCCAGAATTGGGAAAAGCAAATGCAAAAGCCGTTGCTTTTTCTGTAGTAAAGGAGAATGGAGAAATTATCAATGTGGGTGATGTTGAAGCAAAATTCACTATTCAGAGTATTTCAAAAGTCATCGCTTTGATGATTGCCGTACAAGAAAAAGGCGAAAAAGCACTGTATGAACGCATTGGGTATTACGGTACTGAAAAAGCGTTTAATCACTATGCCAACTTGGAAACGGCAGGAAAACCCTTAAACCCCATGATGAATGCAGGGGCAATTTTAACAACCGCTTTCATTGAAGGAGAGGGAGATGTTGCCTACCAAAAGATTTTAAAGATGATTCGCTATATTACCAAAAACGAATCCATTGACATCAACCAAGCGGTTTACCTTTCTGAAAAAGAGACAGGACACCGCAACAGAGGAATTTTCTATTTATTGAAAAACAATGGTTTAATCGAAGGGGAAGAAACTAAATTAGACAACTATTTCAAGCAGTGTTCTATTGAAGTAACTGCAGAAGACTTAGCTAAAATTGGCTATTTCTATGCCAATGGTTGTACGCGTTTCGACGGAGATACAACCTATTACAACCGCGATTTAGCGCGTTTAATTCAAGCGCAAATGCTTATTGCAGGAATGTATGATTTTAGCGGTGAATATGCTAGAACAGTAGGGTTACCAAGTAAATCAGGCGTTGGTGGGGGAATTGCCGTTAGCGTACCTAATAAGATTGGAATCGGCGTGTTCAATCCTGCTTTAGATGAACATGGAAACTCTGTAGTAGGCTATCATATGTTGTATGACTTTGTCAATCAATTAGAGTTGAGCTTGTTTTAAAGGTTAGCTGAGATTTAATGAAAGTTTCTTAGTTTGTCAACTGGAAAGCAGTTGAGATACAGCGTTAACGAATAGTAGAAAAGGTCCTAGTACATAGTGTATTAGGACCTTTTTTATTGGAGATTCAGTATCGAATTAATTAGTCCTTAGTTTTTGCGTATGTTGTATGAAACGAAGGGTAAAACCAATTGTTAGGATGAGTATTAGTATTTGAACGACATAATCCTTAGCCGGAATCAGGAGAATGCTAAGAACAAAACTACCTACCGTTGCCCACATTCTATTTTTGTAATCGCTTAAAGTAATCTTGTCTTTTTCAAAAAGAAGAATTAAAAACGAAAGGATAGTTCCTCCTCCTAACAAGAATAAAATCGCTCTCCATTCGGTTTTACTATAGACGGAGTAGAACAATGTAATACTAGCTGTGAGTAGTCCGATATAAAGATTGGATTTGTCTAATCGAGCGATAGGAAGCCATTCCAGATGACTTTGATAGATTGTAGCACTAGTGCTATGTTCAAATTCTTCGGCTGTCACAACTTTACCTTGAATACAACGCGAATTTAGTGTTTTACGATACAGTTGGATGAGCCCTTTTCCTACATCCATAAACAGTAGGAGATAAATAGGATCTTGTTGTTGAGGTAAAGCAATCGTATTTTTAAAGTAATCGAGTTTCCAATGAATGGATGTTGCCTCATCAGGAAGGTAGATTTCAAGAGAATCACCATGCATAATGTAGGCAATTAATTCGCTTTTGTGATAAATCTTTAGCCGTCTGGCATGATACCAATTTCTAGGAAAAAAAAGCTTGAGGTGGACCGTTTTCATAATAGAAAATTTTGATTAAACGAAGAGTAGAGTAAAAATGAACTGCAACGCCTACATCAAAAAAAAGCTAAACCAACTCAACTAGAGGGAATAGAGTAAAGCTTATTTAAAGTTTGTAATAAAATACATGCAGTACGAATATTTTTGTTTCATTATAAAATAAATTGAACAATTGATAAATCAATCTAATATAGTTTTAGGAATTGATATATGAAAAATATTCGTGTTAAAATATTATTTTTTTATTGAAACAGGTGGTTCATTTAGGCATGTATATGGCTGTATTTTTTTGAGAGGATAATCACCTGGACTTGAATGAAATGAGATAAGCCATGTGCAGGTAGTTTTATAAAAAGAATGGTAAATACGGTATAGCTTTTGGTTTTACTCTATTGGTTAGTACTAGTTTAAGATATACAAAAAAATAGAGGGTGACCTTTTGGGACACCCTCTATCTTATTTTTTATTCTAAACGAATTAGAATTGCTCTCTACCAGAGAAATGGAATGCACCTTCGATTGCTGCATTTTCGTCACTGTCAGATCCGTGAACAGCGTTTTCTCCAATTGATTTAGCGTATTTTTTACGGATAGTCCCTTCCGCTGCCTCAGCAGGGTTAGTTGCTCCGATTAATTTTCTGAAATCTTCAACAGCGTTATCTTTTTCTAAAATAGCTGCTACGATTGGTCCTCTTGACATGAATTCAACTAATTCACCATAGAAAGGTCTTTCAGCGTGTACTTCGTAGAATTTTTGTGCGTCTCTAACAGTTAACTGAGTTAACTTCATTGAAACAATTTTAAATCCTGCTTCTGTAATCATGTTAAGGATTCCACCGATGTGACCTGCTTCTACTGCGTCAGGTTTAATCATTGTAAAAGTTCTGTTCGTTGCCATTTGTTCTAAAATTAAATTTTTTGCAAAAATAGACTTTTATGTCTAATATATTGTATTTTCATTCAAAATCTTCACAGTCAAAGTGAAGTAATTGCTTTATGCGGTTGGAATATCCAATAAACGCTGAGCGAGATCAATCATTTCAGGGGTTCCTGTATGTTTTTTTGGTTCATCAGATAGCTTGACTACATCAGTCCAAGGCCCGCCTTCTGGATAGGCTTGCGTCATTTTTATAACGATGTTCAGAGCGGGTAGGCCTGCATCATTGGTGAAGTCGGTACCGATACCGAAGGACATCCCAATGCGATTTTTGCAATAGGTCGCGATGCGCTCTACTTTTTCAGGGTTTAATCCATCCGAAAAAATAATGGTTTTCGACAGCGGATCGATATTCATCTTCTTATAATGTTCGATGGTTTGATTTGCAAAATCAATCGGGTCCCCACTGTCGTGGCGTACTCCATCAAATAATTTGGCGAATTTTTTGTCAAAGGATTCAAAGAACACCTTACTTGTATAGGTGTCGGTCAAGGCGATTCCCAAATCGCCTCTATAGGTATCTACCCAATGTTCTAATCCCATGGAATTAGCCATTTTAAAGCCGTATTTAGCAGCGTGGAACATAAACCATTCATGTGCATGTGTTCCAATGGGTTTGGTGCCGTATTTCATGGCTAAATGCACATTGCTCGTTCCGATAAAGGTTCCACCTCCATATTGTTGTAAGGTTTCTACTACGACTTGATGCACGCCATACGAATGCCTGCGTCGCGTACCAAATTCGGCAATGGTAATGCCTAGCTTTTTGTAGTTCTCAATTTTCTCTTTGGTCTTTGTGCGAATGATGTCGTCTGCCTCGCGCACTAAGCCCGTCATTTTGTAATATAGTTCACAAATGATTGACATTAAAGGCACTTCCCATAGAATCGCGCGATACCAATAGCCTTTGATCGCTACTTCTAAGTCCTCTCTATCTTGGGTGATCTCTACTTCAGACGGATCGAAGTGGTACCCCTGTAAAAAATCCAAATAGGTCGGATCCAAATACGGACAAGTCACCTGCAGAAAAGTTTTTTCTTGTTTGGTTAATTTGAGTTTTGCCATTTCATCAACAGCTAGGCGCAACGCTTCTGCAAAGCCCGCAGGATACTTATGTTGACCGCGATTGATGAAAATATAAGCAGCTTTTGCATAGGGAAATTGTTTAATTACCGCATGCTGCATCGTGAATTTATAAAAGTCATTGTCTAAAATAGAGGGAATGACTTGAGGGGAATGTAGTGTTTCCATAGCATTATTGGGTTAATCGATCGACTTGTACATCAGATTAAAGCGCAAATATACAAGGTACGAAAAGTCCTAAGGATATCTCTTAAAATTGAGATAAAAAAACAAACCCGCTGTTAAATGATATAAAAGCGGGTTGATTTAGGTTATTTATTCAAAGGATTGCAGGGATACGAGTTTCGTATACGTGCCATTTTGTTTCATCAATTCTTCATGTGTGCCTTGTTCGACAATTTTTCCTTTCTGCATCACAACGATTAAGTCTGCGTTTTGAATAGTAGACAAACGGTGTGCAATAACAAGGGAAGTTCTGTTTTTCATCATGTTCTCTAAAGCGTCTTGAACCAGTTTTTCGCTTTCCGTATCCAAAGCCGAAGTTGCCTCGTCTAGCACCATAATCGGTGGGTTTTTCAAGACCGCTCTCGCAATCGATAAACGCTGTTTCTGCCCTCCAGATAATTTACTTCCTGAATCTCCTATATTGGTGTCAATTCCTCCAGGTAAGTTTTGGACAAACTCATAGGCATTTGCGACTTTCAAGGCAGCAATGATTTCCTCATCTGTCGCCCCTTCATTGCCAATTAACATATTGGCTTTGATTGAATCGTTGAATAGAATACTGTCTTGGGTTACTAAACCAATCAAGCTACGCAAGCTGTGTAAATCCATGTTGCGAATGTCCTCGTTGTCAATCTTAATGGCTCCTGTATTGATATCCCAAAAACGAGTCAATAAATTGGCTAATGTGCTTTTTCCACTTCCAGATTGTCCAACTAAAGCTACAGATTTTCCCTTGGGAATCGTTAAACTGAAGTCTTTTAAAACCAAGTCATCTTCGTACTTGAAGCTGATGTTTTCAATGGAAATCTCCTTGTCAAAACTCGCTTTTTGTATAGCATTCTCCGGGCTAGTAATTGGATTATGCTCTTCTAAAACTTCCAACACTCGTTCTGCCGCCGCATTTCCACGTTTTAGTGAATAGGACGCCTTTGACATGGCTTTGGCTGGTGTTAATATATTATACGCCATTCCAATATAAGCGATAAAAGCAGAACTAGTTAACGTTTTTTCTCCCAATACAAGATGTCCCCCATAAACTAACAAGACAGCAATCGTCACAATACCTAAGAACTCACTTAAAGGAGAAGATAAGTTTTGACGATTTAAGATTGTATTGTTTAATTCATAGAACGATTGCGTAGAATCTTGAAATTTTTTATTGAACTTTTTCTCCGCATTAAAACTTTTAATCACCTTTAATCCAGAGAGTGATTCTTCAATAATAGACAAGAAATACCCCTGTTCTTCTGAAGCTTTTTGTGAACTTCTCTTCAGTGTTTTTCCAACCTTGGAAATGATAATTCCCGAAATAGGGACAAAGATAAAAACGAAGATGGTCAATTCAGTACTGATGGCAAACATACCAATAATAGTGAATACAATCGTTAGGGGTTCTCTAACCAACACCTCTAGTATCGATAAAAAGGAATGCTGAATTTCCAATACGTCAGACGTCATTCTTGAAATTACATCTCCCTTGCGTTTTTCAGAGAAAAAAGACAACGGAAGATCCACTGACTTTTTGTACATCGCATTGCGGATATCTTTTAATACGCCATTGCGCAGGAATGTAATAAAATACATCGCCCAATAGTTGAATAAGTTTTTGAGTAAGAAGATAGAAATGACAACAAAGGCCATAATCATCAAGGTATATTGAGCACCGTGCTCTGAAGTATATTGCGTGAGATAAAAAGACATGAGGTCTGAGCAATATTCTTTTAAATGACCTATTCCTGTATAAATTGGTTTTTCAATGACTTTTTTTCCATCGTCAAATAAAACAGTTAACATGGGAATCAACGCCAAAAAACCTAAGGCACTAAAAAGGGCATAGAGGATATTGAATACAACGTTCAGATAAGCGTACGATTTATACGGCTTAGCGAAGTGGATGATCTTTTTAAAATATTGGTTCATATAGGGTAAATATAAAAAGCAAAAATAAAGAAAAGACTGGTTTTTTTACCAGTCTTTCCTATGCTGTTTAGTTCAGTTTCATTTCGTCTATGATAGACTGAATTTTATCGGATAAGAATTGCTCAACTGCTTTGATATCTTCCAAGCGATCCAACCATTCGTTTACACTGAAGTAGAATTTAATCTTCGGTTCGGTTCCACTAGGACGTGCCGCTATCTTTGTGCCGTCTTCGAGGTAGTAAATCAATACATTTGATTTTGGAATGTTGATGGATTCCGTATCGCCTGTGATTAAATTTTTCGCCTGACTACTTTGGTAATCTTCCACACATACCACGCGTTGACCAATAATTTCTGTCAATGGATTTTCGCGTAATTCTACCATCATCTGTTTGATTTCTTCCGCTCCTGAAATTCCTTTTTTTACAAGGGAAATCAAGTGCTCTTTGTAGTAGCGATGGTCGATGTATAAATTCATTAACTCTTGGTAAAACGAGCTTCCTGCAGCTTTAGCAAGCGCTGCAATTTCACAAACAAGTAGAGCAGAAGCAACGGCATCTTTGTCGCGTACATTGTCGCCAACCATATAACCAAAACTCTCTTCTCCACCACCTATAAACTGTTGATTTGGAAATTCTTTAATGAATTTGGCAATCCATTTGAAGCCTGTTAATCCCACTTTACATTCCACACCATAGCTCTCTGCTAGATCGAGCATCATAGGAGTAGAAACAATGGTAGAACCTATAAATTCATTGCCTTTGAAGCCTTTGTTTACTTTCCATTGTTCCAATAAGAAGGCGGTCATCATCACCATGGTTTGGTTTCCGTTTAGCAAAATCATTTGTCCATCCAAATCGCGAACACCAATACCAATACGGTCTGAATCAGGATCTGTACCAATAACGATATCGGCTCCTTTTTCTTCTGCTAAGGCCAAGGCCATCGTTAAGGCTTCTGGTTCTTCGGGGTTGGGTGATTCTACTGTCGGGAAATCTCCATTGGGCTCCTCTTGTTCTTTTACAATATAAACATTGTTATAGCCCGCCTCTTTTAAGGTTCTAGGAATTAATTTTATTGACGTTCCGTGAAGAGAGGTATACGCGATTTTTAATTCGTCTTTTACCGCTTGAGCCGTGTTGAAACTCGCATTTTTTATCGTTGATTCAATAAAAGCACGATCTAATTCCTCTCCTACGGTTGTGATTAAAGCATCATTACCTGCGAAATTGACTTGTTCATACGTCAAGCTGTTGATTTCATCAATGACTGCTCCGTCTTCTGGGGGTACAATTTGACCTCCATCAGACCAATATACTTTGTATCCGTTGTATTCTGGTGGATTGTGAGACGCCGTTAAAACAATCCCTGCCTGACATCCATAGTAGCGAACCGCAAAAGATAATTCGGGCGTAGGACGCATATCGCCAAACAAATACACCTCGATACCATTTGCCGTAAATACATCTGCTACTACTTTTGCTAGCGACTGACTGTTGTGACGGCAATCGTAATTGATTGCTACTTTTAAGGGTAGATTAGGAAAAGATTTTTTAATAAAATTAGATAAGCCCTGTGTGTTTTTTCCTAGGGTGTATTTATTGATGCGGTTGGTTCCCACACCCATAATACCTCGCATTCCTCCTGTACCAAATTCTAAGTTTTTGTAAAAACTATCTTGCAGTTGGATGGGATCTTGGTCAAGTAATTGTTGAACAATCGCTTGGGTTTCAGTGTCAAAGGGTTCTGTTAACCATTGTTCTACCTTGGCTAAAATTTCTTTATCTATTTGCATCTTCTTTTAATTTAGCGTTCTGTTTAAACCACTGTAAGCAGCAATTTTATATCGACTTGTATTTGATTTTGTTTTTAAAATAAGCTCGCCCACAAAGCCAGCTAAGAACAATTGTGTTCCGATGATCATCATGGCTAAAGCAATGTAAAACCAGGGATCTTGTGTAACCAAGATGGCTGGCTTGTTTTGGTATAACTTGATTAATTTATTCGCGCCAATGCAACTAGCAGCTATAAAACCAATAAGGGAGGTTATCACACCTAAGGTGCCGAATAGGTGCATGGGACGTTTGCCAAATTTAGATAAAAACCAAATGGTGATTAAATCCAAAAAGCCATAAATAAAACGGCTCATACCAAATTTTGTGGTCCCGTATTTTCTCGCTTGGTGTTGAACTACTTTTTCGCCAATTTTATCAAAACCTTCATTCTTAGCTAAAACTGGAATATAGCGGTGCATCTCACCTGAGACCTCGATGTTCTTGACCACTTCATTGCGATAGGCTTTTAAGCCACAGTTGAAATCGTTTAAGCGAACACCTGACGTTTTACGCGCTGCCCAATTGAATAATTTTGAAGGAAGATTTTTCGCTAATACCGAATCATATCGTTTTTTCTTCCATCCTGAGACCATATCAAAGTGATCTTGTGTAATCATCTGATACAAAGCAGGTATTTCATCCGGACTATCTTGTAAATCGGCATCCATGGTAATGACCACATCGCCTTCTGCTTGTGCAAATCCCGCGTGTAACGCCTGCGATTTCCCATAGTTGCGCTGAAATTTAATGCCTTTAACACAAGGGTCCTGCTCGGATAAAGCGCTAATGATTGTCCAGGAGGAATCACTACTGCCATCATCGATAAATAAAATCTCATAGGTATAGCCATTTTCCTGCATGACCTTGCGAATCCAAGCGTATAGCTCCGGAATCGATTCTGCCTCATTCAGCAAAGGAATAACAATGGATAGTTCGATACTCATATTTTAGTTTTTTGGAGCAGCTGTCGCCTGTTCTTCCTCTTGTTGTGGAGGAGTAAATTCGGATTTATTCTTGAAAATTGCAGCCAATAACAACCCTAATATAGAGTTTCTCAAAATACTACCCGCCCACATAAATAGCTGTGATTTTGGTTCAAATTGATTCAGCTCTTTAGCCTTGGCGAATTGTTCGTCAATCTGTGCTTGCGGTAGACCCGAATTGTTCAGGGTTTCCACTAACATATCGTGTAGTACTTTATTGATGACATCTTTAGCTGATGGGTCAACTAGTTGAAACAATACATTGTACAAAACGAAATTCATCGTAACTCCAATGGCAATCATAATCAAAAAAGGCGTAAACGCTTCTCGAAAAGTCAAATAACCCCCCATTTTTCGCTTTGCCGCAAATACGCATAATACGCCAATAATGATGATAATGGCCATATTGAAAAAGCCAACAAATTTATTGGCAAATAGCGTTTGGTCAGTAAAAAATAAGGTGCAGTTAAATAGGATGTAATACAATGCTAATACAATCCCAAATGTTATGCCTACTTTGTTGAGCGGGTTCTTCATCAGTGTGTTTTCAAAAAAATGTAAGATACAAATATACTAAAATACCCCTTTAGTTTGTTGTGTCAGGACAATAAAGGTGAAAGATCAATCGCGCTAAGCTCATTTTATACAAAAACAACGCTTTGACAAGTGTTTGTCTCGTAAACAACGGACGAGCTTCTTTTTTTAGGTCAGTTGTTTTTGCTACTTTTACCTTTGGAAAAAAAGGAAAGGACTCAACTAAGAATAGGAGAATATGGAAGTATTGTATATCAAAAATATGGTGTGTCACCGTTGTACGTTAATGGTTCAAAACGAAATTGAAGCATTGGGATTGAAGAGTACATCCATCAAATTAGGAGAAGTCGAGTTGGAACAAGAACTGAGCACTGCTCAAAGAATTGCGCTAACACAGCGTTTAGAGGCTTTGGGATTTGCATTGATTGACGACAAAAAGAGTCAGTTGATCGCCCAGATCAAAACAACTATTGTGGAACTTGTCCACTATCAGAATAATGAGCTTCAAATGAATCTCTCAGATTATTTGAGTCAAAAACTCGGACATGATTACAACTACCTCTCTAGCTTGTTTTCCGAAGTTGAAGGTAAGACAATTGAAAAGTATTTCATCGCTCAAAAAATTGAAAAAATTAAAGAACTCTTGGTATACGACGAACTTTCTCTCAGCGAGATTGCCCATCGACTCAACTATTCAAGTGTGGCCTATTTGAGCAACCAATTCAAAAAAGTAACGGGCTTAACGCCCAGCTATTTTAAAAAAATACGCGACAACAAAAGAAAACCCCTAGACGAGGTGTAGCGAAAAGTTACAAATTAATCCCGAAATTACATAACACTTTACTGGCCAATAGTGACCAAATTTGTACCATACAAATACAAGGAAAATTATGACCAGTACAAGTAAACATAAAATAGTATATCTACCGTTAGAGCAAGTGAACAGTGAGCACTGTGCCCTAGTGGTAGAAAAGGGACTGACCCAAGTTAGCGGTATTGACAGCCCCAAAGTGGAACTCAATAACCAACGTGTAGCACTTGCTATTGCGGATGCTGAAGTGATTGGACAAGCGGTGAAAAAAGTGCGCGACTTAGGCTATGAAGTACCTACGGTAAAGCAAACGTTTCCCGTTTTAGGCATGACTTGTGCCTCTTGTGCGGGAAGTGCAGAAAGCATTGTTAGCTTTGAAGAAGGTGTCGTTCACGCTGCTGTAAATTTTGCCACAGGAAATTTAACTGTTGAATATGTACCCACGTTAACCAATGCAACCCAATTGCAAAAAGCAGTACAAGGGGCTGGGTACGATTTATTAATTGTGGATGAAGCCGAACAACAAGAATCACTAGAAGCAATACAGGCCGAAAAATTCAAAAAACTCAAACGCAAAACATGGGGCGCTGTACTCTTGTCGATTCCCGTGGTGGCTATCGGAATGTTCTTTATGGATATCCCCTATGGCAATGAAATCATGTGGTTGTTTTCAACTCCTGTTTTGTTGTACTTCGGAAAAGATTTCTTCGTAAACGCATGGAAACAGACGAAAAATCGTTCTGCTAATATGGATACCCTAGTGGCGTTGAGTACAGGGATCGCCTATGTATTTAGTGTCTTTACTATGTTGTTTCCCGAATTTTGGGCACGTAGAGGATTAGAAGCTCATGTGTACTTCGAAGCAGCTGCCGTGATTATCGCTTTCATCTTACTCGGTAAATTGTTGGAGGAAAAGGCAAAAGGCAATACGTCTTCCGCCATTAAAAAGCTCATGGGACTTCAACCTAAAACGGTTGTGGTTCTTCAAGCAGATGGAACAGAAAAGCAAATTCCCATCGAAGCCGTAGAGGTCGGTGCAGTAATCTTAGTAAAACCAGGAGAAAAGATAGCCGTGGACGGTATGGTACTCGGAGGAAACTCCTATGTTGACGAGAGTATGTTGAGTGGTGAACCCTTACCAGTATTGAAAAAAGAAGGGGAAAAAGTGTTTGCTGGAACAATTAATCAAAAAGGAAGCTTTCGCTTTGAGGCAGTCAAAGTTGGCAAAGAAACGATGTTGGCACAAATCATTCGCATGGTGCAAGATGCCCAAGGAAGTAAAGCCCCCGTGCAAAAATTAGTCGATAAAATTGCAGGAATATTCGTGCCTGTCGTAATTGGTATCGCTGTTTTGACGTTTGTGTTGTGGTTAATCCTCGGAGGTGAGCACGGTTTAGTACACGGTCTATTGGCCGCTGTAACGGTACTGGTGATCGCGTGTCCTTGTGCCTTGGGGTTGGCAACGCCAACGGCTATTATGGTGGGCGTGGGTAAAGGTGCAGAAAACGGTATTTTAATCAAAGATGCAGAAAGCTTAGAATTAGCCAAAAACGTTACGGCTATTGTTCTCGATAAAACGGGTACTATTACCGAAGGTAAACCACAGGTAACGGGAGTGAAATGGCTGGAGAACCAAGACGAGAGAAAAGACGTTTTACTCAGTATAGAAAAACAATCCGAACACCCATTAGCAGAAGCTGTAGTAGCGTATTTTGCAGGTGAGAAGTCAACGGATCTAACTGCTTTTGACAGTATTACAGGAAAAGGAGCTAAGGCAGATTATCGTGGAGAAACCTATTTTGTTGGCAATAAAAAGTTAATGCTGGAAAATAAAGTGACGATTGCTCCAAGCCTACAACAACAAGCCGATCAATGGGGGAGAGATTCCAAAACCGTGATTTGGTTTGCCAACAGCCAACAAGCTCTTGCTGTTATTGCTATTGCAGATCAAATTAAGCAAACTTCTGTTCAGGCGATTCAAGAGTTGCAAAACATGGGCATCCAATTGTATATGCTAACGGGAGATAATGAAGCAACGGCTCAAGCTATAGCCAAACAAACGGGTATTCAACACTATAAAGCGGAAGTATTACCACAAGATAAAGCTGATTTTGTTAAAAACCTGCAACAACAAGGACAAGTAGTTGCCATGGTAGGGGATGGAATTAACGATAGCACCGCCTTAGCTACAGCTGATGTTAGTATCGCCATGGGCAAAGGAAGTGATATCGCTATGGATGTAGCCAAAATGACGATCATCTCTTCGGATCTAACCAAAATTCCACAGGCGATTCGATTGTCAAAACAAACCGTTACCACCATCAAACAAAACTTATTTTGGGCCTTTATCTATAACTTAATCGGAATCCCCATTGCTGCAGGTATTTTGTATGCGATCAATGGATTTTTATTGAACCCTATGATTGCAGGAGCTGCCATGGCACTGAGTAGTGTGAGCGTGGTGAGCAACAGCTTACGCCTGAAGTGGAAAAAGTAATCCAACGAGAAATTTGACAAAAGAGAGTAAGAATACTATAACAAATTTAACGGCAAACCAAAGAACTTTGCCATAGTAATAACCCATAAAAAATAATAAACATGGACCATACAACAAATCAATTCAAAACGAATTTAAATTGCTCAAGCTGCGTAGGAAAAGTAACTGCAGACCTAAACGAAGCTCTAGGTGAAGGACAATGGACAGTAGATACTTCAGTGAGTGATAAAATCCTAACGGTGAAAAACACGAATGTCCCGGCTGAAGAAGTGGTGAATGTCATCAAGAAAAAAGGATTTAAGGCGGAAAGTCTTTAGTGGTGAATAGTGAGTGGTGAATAGTGACACTTACCACTTACCACTCACTAAAAAAAACAAGAAATAATATTTGTAAATTCAAATAAAATTGTAAATTTGCATGCTTAAATAAAATAAGTATAACCCAAAAGTTATTCAACGTTTACACCTTTCTTGAGAACAGAAAGCTTCGGAATAGAGAATAGCTCAATTTTTAAAAACAGATTTATCATGAAAAAAGGTATTCACCCAGAAAATTACAGATTAGTAGCATTTAAAGATATGTCAAATGAAGACGTATTCATTACAAAATCAACAGTTGAAACAAAAGAAACAATTGAAGTTGATGGAGTAGAATACCCAGTGTTTAAAATGGAGATTTCTCGTACATCTCACCCTTTCTACACAGGTAAATCTAAACTTATTGATACTGCAGGACGTATCGATAAATTTAAAAGCAAATATGCTAAATTCAACAAATAGTCTGAATTTACTTCAAATAACAAAAAACCTTCCAAGTAATTGGGAGGTTTTTTTTTGTATATCTGTCAGGGATATTGTGATTTTTAGATGAGATTCTCTTAACTTTGGATAATCTATGAACTGATATGTATTGCTATGAATTATATTTTATTTGACGGGGAAGTAAGAAATTCCCTATTGCCTTTTACCTTTACAAGACCAGTAGCGGATATACGCGTTGGGATTTTGACCATTCGTGAAAAATGGGAAAAACATTTGGGGTATACCACAACAACGGTAACGGAAGAATACTTGGAAGCTAAGTTTCCCATGGTTGAAGCAGAGCAAAACATTATGATTAATAGCGCGTTCTTGCCAACAGCAGAATTAGTAGAGCGTATTCAAGAGTTGAAACCTAATCAAGCGATTGTTTATCAGGATGATATTGTTGCTTTCTTTACAGAAGAGGAACAAGAAGAAATCGATTTTGAGGAGTATGAGATGATTGATTTTACGGCTACCCTACTAAAAATCGCACACAAATGGGATATTTTTCAGTTTAACGATGCAGCTATTCGTCAGGATTACGCCTTGTTAACAGAAGATCGCCAATCAGAACCGATTCCCTCAACAGTACAAGCACTCGGACGTGAACAAATCTTTATTGAAGAAGGAGCAGTGCTAAACTTCGTTACACTGAATGCGACTACAGGCCCTATTTACATTGGTAAAAATACCGAAATTATGGAAGGCGCAATTATTCGCGGACCATTTGCTCTTTGTGAAGGAGCTCAAGTGAAAATGGGAGCTAAAATATATGGTGCAACTACTGTAGGACCTGAGTGTAGAGTAGGGGGAGAGGTAAGTAACTCCGTATTGTTTGGCTATACCAACAAAGGACATGATGGTTTTTTAGGAAACTCTGTTTTAGGGGAATGGTGTAACCTAGGTGCTGATACCAATAACTCCAACCTGAAAAATAACTACGCAACAGTGAAACTGTGGAACTACGAAACAAATGCACAAGAAAATACAGGATTGCAGTTTTGTGGCTTAATGATGGGAGATCACAGTAAGAGTGGAATCAATACCATGTTTAATACCGGAACAGTCGTAGGAGTGGCATGTAGTATTTTTGGAGGTGGATTCCCTAAAACGTTTTTACCAAGCTTTACTTGGGGTGGTAAAGATTTAGATGATGTGTATGACGTTTCTAAAGCAATTGAAACCATGAAGATTGTAATGAGTCGCCGCCACGTTGAATGGACACAAGAAGAAGAAAATATTATCCGTCACCTGGCAGAAGAAAATCGCTTGGAGCGCTTTCAAGCGAAACTGAGTCGATAGATTTCTCGCTATAAAAGCATTTTATTTGACCTAAACAAAAAGGGTTTGCAACTGCAAACCCTTCTTGTTTATATGTATTGTTCGCCTACTTTAATAATAAGAAACAGTCTGTGGTCTATCGTAGTTAAAATTAGGTAAGTCCATGTTATATTGCACAGAGTTTGCACGGAATACACTTCCTCCCGAATCAGGCATGGTCGGATAGTACACCAAGGAAATAGTCACTTTACTAAAAACGAGATAATCGTTATTTGCGACGAGACCTAAGCTAAATCGAGAGTAGAGCTTAGGATCGAGCAGTCGATTTTTACTGTCTCCAATAAAGGCGCCTTCAAAACTGAAATACGGATTAAAACGGAACCCTTTCCACTCGTATGGAGCATAGGACTGCCATTGATAGGCCAAGGAAAGTCGTTTGGTACCCGTAACTTTTTGTGCGCGTATTCCCTGAATAATACCCTCTATCTTCAGTTCATCACCAATGTGATCATAGCGGTGGGAGCCGAGTACCATTTGGGGGACGAAGAAATGTCGGAATCGCCAATTACCCCATACAAAGAGTCGTGTAAAATAAGTACCTTCCAATCGAAAAGCTGCTTGTTCGGTTTTACCACCGTCAAAATGACCACCCCATTCTATATTCCCGGCAAAATACCCTAATTTGGTATAGCCACCCATTGAAAATCTAGCGCCAAAATAGGCCCTTCGCTTGTTGTATCGGTCGCGCATTCCCCCCGTAAAAGCTAAGATTTTACCTACTTGAACGTCTTCAATAATGTCGTAATTAAAGATAAATCGATCTTGAATATAGTTGGTAGAACTCAAGCTGATGGAAGCTAAATATAGGCGTTGATCGCGGTAATAATTATAGAGATCGTATTCAGGTCCTGGTGTTTTGTGGTAGTTTTCCTTTACAAATCGAAGCGACGTGCGCAAGTTGGTAATGGTAGGACTTTTGGTATATAGCGGAATAGAATACCCCGCCCAATAGTCATAGGTATTGTACTTGATCGATTCTAAGCTGTATTTCATGTTTTGATCAGGGAGGGAATCTCGCCTAAAGCGCTGCTGTGCGCTAACCCCCCCTGCCCATTTAGCATAGGGAGAGTAAAAGGGCCTGTTGAGTGAAACTCCTTTGACATAGTTTCCCCAAGCGTCTTGATTGAATAATACATTGGAGCGAATAAACGTATTTTGGATGTTATTCACTGCATAGCTAAAATAAGCACCTTCTCTGTTTTCGCTAAATCTCCTAATATATTGAACGGTTACATCATGTCCGAATCCACCAAAATTTCGATCTGTTAGTTTTATGCGCATAGATGAAGTAGAAATCGAACCACTAGGATAAATGGTCCATGAATCTAGTTCGCGGATTGCTATATCTACAGAATCAGGAGAGGAGGTAGGAAGTGCTGTAATCAAAACCCGACGCACATAGCGTTGCGTACGGATTAAACGCTCGGATTCTTTGACTTTTAACGAGTCGAAAACATCGCCTTCTTTAAAGAGTAAAAAATTGCGAATTGTAAATTTTTTCGTTTTTAAATGGGCGCGGTTTCCCCATACTTCCAACGCTTTCTCAGGCTTTTTTAGGGTGTCTTTCTCCGAATATCCAAAGGGATCAAGCGTGGTAATCTTGATGTTTCGAATAATCTTTCCTTCGCCTTGATCCAACTGACGGTTTACTTGTACTTCCGGAGCATGAGCTACCAAACGCTTGTTGTTTTTATACACCAGCTTGTTGAATAACCGACCTAGTTTACTGTGCTTGTTTTTCTCCTTGAGGTTGGAAAAAATCTCCGTCGTATCTTTTTGCTCCTGAAAAGGCAATTTCTTGTACTGTACGCTGTCAAATTGCGGCACCGTATCCATTTTCATTATAGGCTTCGTTTGTGCGCATGTCAGTTGCACAGCAAAACAAATGAAAAATAGAAAAGGGACCTTTTTTAGCATTGATTTTTTATCAAAGGAGATTAGTTGATTACAACGGAAAAGTTAAGTATTTATTTCTAAATCTCGGATATAATCTTCGTATTCATAGAAGAAAATTTCAAATGCCGTCATTTTTTCATTAAAAAAATCGAAAATTGCGTCCCACGTTTTAGGGTTATTAATAGATACGCCCTCCATAGAAACCCATATACGGCTGATTAATTTTCCGTTTTCCAGGTAGTAATTGCGCTCAAAAATCGCATCAGGTACATGATCTTCCAACAAAATGCCTTTGAGGGATTCTACTTTTTCGTAATAGATGGTTCTCTTCTCTTCATCTCGAGGTTCTATATCTAAAAGAACTTCTGCTTTTTTGTTATCGGCGTAGAACTTAAAGGTTACATCCTTGATTTTGGTGTTGTGTAACAACCACTTTCGAGGATAGGTTTCTGCAAACTGAATCCAGAATTCTTTTTTAATTCTTTTAGCATCTTCTTTACTATACATTGTTGATAAAGTCGTATTTTTAGGTACATGTTAATTTGATAAAGCAAAGCTATGACTTTTGATTCTTTTTTGCATAAGATTGAGCAAATTAAAGGTGCAAAACCCGTTGGAATTGATGCACATCGCAAGATGATCCCCCAAGAAAGGATCCCTTATTTGTATGCGGAAGATTTTAGCGAGCGAAATCCAAAGGAGTCGGCTGTCATGATGTTGCTGTATCCCAAAGAACAAGAAACCTACGTGCTCTTAATTGAACGGGCAACCTATAAAGGGATTCACTCCGGACAGGTGGGGTTTCCCGGAGGAAAATACGAACTCAACGATCAGAATCTACAGCATACAGCCCTGAGAGAAACGCATGAAGAAGTGGGAATCGTCGAACAAGACATTCAAATTATTCAGCCGTTTACCAAAATTTACATTCCACCAAGTAATTTTTATGTACAACCGTATTTGGGCATCGCACAAAAAGAACTGTTGTTTGTGCCCGATGCTTTTGAGGTAGCTAGTATTATCGAATTGCCATTACACGTTTTACTACACGAACACATTGTTAAAGAAGTAGAGATGAAAACCAGTTATGCCTCTTGGACGCATGTACCTGCCTTTATTTACAATAACTATACCATCTGGGGTGCAACAGCAATGATGCTGAGTGAACTCAAGGAAACACTGAAAAACGCATTTAAAACATATAAATAAGGCGTTGTTAGCAAATTTTAACCTATTGCAAGTAGTAAAAGCATTAAATTTGTAAGTTATTAATCAGGATGTAGGAGTATGGGATTATTTAAGAGAAATCCATTTGGACATATATTGTGGCTAAAAAAATGGATCATTCGAACCTTTGGTTTCTTAACGCATCAGCGATATAGAGGGTTTAACGATTTACAAATCGAAGGATCGGAGATTTTACGTCGTTTACCCGATAAAAATGTATTGTTTATTTCGAATCACCAAACGTATTTTGCTGACGTAGTGGCCATGTACCACGTGTTTAATGCCAGTTTAAAAGGGCGAGATAATTCGATTAAGAATATTATGTATATCTGGAAACCCAAGCTCAATTTGTACTATGTCGCTGCGGCAGAAACAATGAAGGCGGGCATTTTACCGCGTATTATGGCTTATGTAGGTGCAGTGAAGGTCGATCGAACGTGGAGAAGTAAAGGAGTGGATATTGATGAAAAAAGAGAAGTAGATCAAGGTCAAGTCGAAAATATAAAAATTGCACTAGATGATGGTTGGGTAATTACCTTTCCGCAGGGAACGACTAAATCGTTTAAACCCATTCGAAAAGGTACCGCTCATATTATCAAAAACTACAAACCTATTGTAGTTCCCATCGTAATTGATGGCTTCCGACGCTCTTTTGACAAAAAGGGCTTACACCTAAAAAAGAAGGGAATCTTGCAGTCTATGGTCATTAAAGAGCCTCTGCAAATTGACTATGAAAATAGCAGTATCGATCAAATCGTTGAACAAATCGAAATGGCTATTGAACAACATCCTTCTTTCCTTAAAGTTCTGCCACAAGAATTTGTCGAAGAACAGAAAGAATTGAACGAAAAGAGAACCTATGATTATTATAATTCATCCAAAAACTATTAGGTTATAGGAAAAAAAAAGGGAGACGTAAATGTCTCCCTTTTTTTAATATAGTGAATGATAATCGTTATACGGATATAAATTAGTGCTGTCAATTCTATTTTGGAAAACAGGATTGTTTTCCATCTTTCCTTTTTTCAGCTTACTCACTAATTCAAAAACAACTTTTTTGGTTTCCAGGTCAATGCGTTGAATTGTCATGCTATTTTTTTGTAAGGTACACACAAGGTAACTGCTTTCATCGTAATCAGCATAGCTATAGGTATCTCCCCAGGCTTTTAATGCTACAGTACCTTCTACAAAACGTCCATCCTCAAAAGTGCTTTTGTATTTCACTTTCCCGTTTTCGTAATATGTACAAGTTCCGTGTAATGTGTAATCTTTTAGCCCATATTGGTATACTAAAGCTTCATTGTCGTCGTATACACTTTTCTGCATACTGCCATCTTCTAAGATTGTCTCCTCAGCTAACAATAAACCTGTGTAAGCGCTTACCGTTTTTTCATACGTGATTAATCCATTGGTATACGTGGTGTAGACATTGCTTTCATATCCATATGAAATAGAGGTTCCGTTATGTGCATACCCATTTTTGTACTCTAAAGTGGCAAGTAACTCACCTTCTTCATCGTAAAACTTAGCAGGCCCATGTAACTCCCCATCTTTATATGCTCTAGACGATTGCAAGTAGCTGTCCACATAGTTTTCTTCTCTGGTAATTTGATCTGCTTTGTAGTATATTTTGGTAGCAATATAATCTGCATAATCACTTTTGAAGGTTTCGAGCCCCTCTTTTAATCCATTTTCATAGGTTGTGATTGTAGTAGAATACCCATCATAAGTACTCACTGTTCCAGTATAAGGCTTTCCTGCTTTGTACGAAGCTTTTGCTGTTTGATTGCCTTCCATATCATAGAAAACCCCTTCCTTGTTGTAGTTGATTTCTGAAAGTAAAAATGGTTCTATTTCAGTACTGTACGATCCATTTTTATTGGCGTATTCTTTTTTGTAGATCAATTGTCCTTTGCTATAGGTACTCATGGATTCAACGACATCGTTGTCAAAAAACGTATAGTGAGTCCCCTCTTTTTCAACGTTGTCAAAAACGCCTGTTACTTTGCCCTTGGTATCAAAGTAGGTTACTTTTAAGATGGTTTCGTCGTAGTCATTCTTAGTGAATAATTCTTCTCTACTTTTTTTACCTTGTCTAGAATAGTAAATGCGTTTCGATGTTCCATTCAGAGGAGTGAAAATCTCTTCTCTTAGGATGGGTTTGCTATCGTAAGAAGGATAAGGCTCATAGGTTGCAGTATACACAACTCGACCTGCCTCATATTTAATTTTCGATCCAATTTCATCATTGCTTAAGGTAATAAAATCCCCTTGAAAAGGCTCGATATACCCGTATACCCCTTTTTTAGATTGTAATTTACCAAGTATTGCTCCTTTTTTGTCGTAGTAAACGGAAGCATATTCTGTAGCTTCTTCAAAAAGCTCCCCTGTTGTATAGTAGGACGTCTTAGCAACTAAAACACCATCTTTATACGTTGTAATTGACTCATCGTCATACAAAATACCATTTTGAGGCGTATATCCATCCTCATTGTATACTAATTCTCCTTTTTTACTTCCATCCTCGTTGAAATACTCAATTTTTTCTAGGTAATAGTCGCCTTTGTAATATTTTGTCGATTTGGGAGCAAAAGCAGTTGTAGTATAAAAAATAGTTTCCTTAACTAAACTTCCTTTTTTGTATTCGGATTGACTTATTGGCGTGTCCGGTGTATCGGTATATTCGTTATAGAATACATAGATTCCCTCTTGGTTGGATTCTGTTCCATATTCTGCTAAATCCGCTTTGTAGGTGCCTACCACTTTGCCGTGCTCATCATAAAAAACAGTAGTTGTTAGTGTGGCAGTAGCTGTAGTTTTGTGCTTTATTTGTCCTGATCTAAAATAGTTAACTGTTTCAGTTTGCACTCCATCAACATAGGTGCTCGTTGTAGTTGGTTGGAACGTATCGTAGTCTAAAATAATAGATGTTCCGTTTTTAATCAATCCATCTTCATAATTTGCTGCGAAAATAACGTTGCCTTTTTCATCAACATATTGCTCATCCAGGATGTTGTTCAGCTCATCAAAAGTAAGGGTGTATTTTTGCTCAGGCTTATTTTTATTGACATAGATGTAAGATTCATAGCTTCCTTCGCTCATCACAATATAGAAATAAGCATTTTTGTACAATTGAACCATTTTTCCATCATATGGATATCCACTTTCATAGGTCAAGTTGTATGCCTCTTGTGTGAAAGGATCCGTTGAGGTAATATTGATGGCATTTCCTTCCTCAAAGAACATATCGAAATTAAGCGATCCATCTGGGTTGTAATACGAAACTTTTCCGTCGTACGTAATGGTGTTCGCATGATCAAAACTTCCAATCCCCTTTACTTCAATTGCATTTGTCTCTTTGTTATACGTCGCGATTTCTCTATATCCCTCTTTGTTTTTTACGGGTTTAGAAATTTTAAACGAGCTAGCTAATGCTTTGGTCGTCACTTCGTCATATGTGTTTACCCATAAGGTATCTTTTACTGTCTGGCTGTAGATTGCAGAAGAAAATAACAAGGCAATAGGTAATAATTTTTTGTACATCGTCCTATGTGTTTTTATTGTACAACAAATGTAGATAAAACAGCAGAAAAACAATATCACTACTTCTAGTGAATGTGAATTTTTTAGGCGGAAAAATAAAAAAGTCTTTGCAGTTGATACAAAGACTTTTATGTGATAGTGATGGATTAATTTCTTAGGTTATAGCCTGTTTTTTCTTGAAAATAAGCTGGCTATTCATCAAAAAGATGGCGCTTAAAATCAGTAGAATGCCTAGCCATTGGATCAAAACAACTTGTTCTTGTAGGACCATATAGGCTACGGTAACGGAAACAGGCAGTTCAATAGAAGCGATAATACTTCCTAAACCAACTCCTGTATGAGGGAATCCCATATTCAAGAAGATTGGAGGTAATATAGTTCCGAATAAGGCTAACAACAACCCCCAAGAGTAAAAAATACTCCAATCAAAGTCGCGAATACCGCTTGTATTGGTTGTAAACTGTTGGTAAAAAGACAACATGATGTCTGAATTATTCGGTCCGATTTGGGTAATAAAACAAAAGATCAATACAATGGTTGTAGCCCCACATAACATAAATAAGCTTCGCTTAGGTGCAGGGAGGTGATTGGCCACTACGTTGGAGGCAAACATGGTTGTCGCAAAAGAACAAGACGCTAAAAATCCGAAGATCAGTCCGCGGTAATCGAGTTCGATTTCATTGGCTAACACATTAGTTGCTAATACGGTACCAAATAGAATTAGAGCTACCGCTACAATTTTTAATAGGCTTGGGAATTGTTTGGTTACCACACTTTCTATGACTACGCCAATCCATACCGATTGCATCAACAATACAACGGCAATAGAAGCGTCGATATAACTCACCGCCATATAGTACAAAACAGAAGTGAATCCCATAGAGGTACCCGCTAAGATTAGGTTGCGGATGTCTTTTTTACTCGCTACAGCATCCGTGGTTTGTTTTTTTCGAATCCCATTGATGATGAACATGCCAATAAGTCCGAGTAAGACTTGAGATAAGGTAACTTCAGCTGTGGTATATCCATGCGAATACGCCAATTTTACAAAGGAAGCCAACATTCCAAAGCTAGATGCTCCAATGGCTACTAACAAGACGCCTTTGATCAAATTTTGTTCTTTCATTGCTCTACGTTTAACCGCGCAAAGGTAGGTATTATTTTTTTGGAGGTATAGGACAAATGTCTAATGCTATAGCTTTTGTATTTGAAGCAACAATTACTCATGTATGTGTTGCTTCAACATTAAAAATACCCCTGATTTAGCTTATACGAATGAAATTAAAAACAGTGTGACAAAAGTTGTACCTTTAGGTGCAGTTGATGGAGGGATTCAAGGCGGTCCATTGCGTATACCCAATACAACAGGTTCTACTGTTTTAGAGGAGATTACGATTAATTCAACAGGTTCACCTAAATTATTATCTCAAGCATTTAATAGATTTTCTAGATTTGATTATCATTATGGAAAACATGCGGAAAAATGGGGAGCAATAACTAAAGATGCCTATTATAAAAGATCTCTTTCTCTTTTTGATAAGCCAATGAATAATAATATTAAAGGGTTTACAAATAGTTCAGGATATAGCTTTAGAATGAATTTGCGTACAGGAGAATTTGGAGTAATGAGACCTAATGGTGTAATAGAGACCTTTTTTAGAAGGACGATAGAACCAGAGCAATATTGGCTCAATCAAATAGCAAAATGGGGAAATTAAAGATAATGAGAAATAAAATAAGATGTGCTTGTTGTGGTTTTAGAACTATTGAAATAAATAGTATAACGGATATTTGTCCCGTTTGTTTCTGGCAAAAGGACGATTTTCAAGAAGAACATGATTGTGATGCTGGAGGTCCTAATGGAGTAAGTTTACGCGTTGCAAAAGAAAATTATATTCAATTTGGAGCAAGTGAACGGGAATTCTTACAATATGTTCGACCGCCTTTGAAAGAAGAGAACTAATTTTTTTTGCGGAGGTAAAAGGATATCAATTGTCATAATCTAATGGAAAAAGACAAAGAAGTAGAGCTGAAAATCAGAAATAGAATCGCTCAATTAGTAAAAAAAGTGGAGGATGTTCCAGAAGAATTTATTCCTCAAATCAATGTATCTAATGATTTTGCATCCCCTTATATTGATATTGGTTTTGGAGGGGCGGTGTACTTGGTTGTTAGAGAAAGAGGAGTAGAATATGAACGAACATATTATCCCGAAGTAGATTTGCTTATTAAGGAAGTGTTTAGAAGAATAGCTTTTCAGTTAGCTGTTCGTGACGAAGCGGAACATAGAAAAAACGAAGCGGCTTACTCGTTTGAAAAAATAGAAAAATTACAACTGGATTATTTGAATAAATTTAATTTAGGGTAATACTTAAAAAAATAAAACCCCGCCTTTTTTGAGACGGGGTTTTTAATGAAGTATACTTAAAAATAGTTGGTATCAACGACTTACAGTTTTTCAAAATTTCTTTTCACGAAAGCCGTAAGGTTCTCAGTAATTAGGGTATATCTTCTTGATTTGGTTTTAAAACGAATGGAGTCAAAATTGTACCTTTAGGTGCAGTTGATGGTGGCATCCAAGGCGGTCCGTTGCGTATACCCAATACGACGGGTTCTACTGTTTTAGAGGAGATTACGATTAATGTTGTAAAAGGGCCTAGTGGAGCACAATATTCCGTTGCTTTTGAAATGAGCTTAACAAAGAATTTATATCCTGGAAAAGGTTATTATACTCATTTTAAAGCTGCAAATGTAGCACTTAATAACACTATGGCTTCTGATGCTGCTTTTGCGGGTTCAATATCTAAAATGGGGATTTCAATTCCACGTTCATCTACTGGAAATATCTTAGGTCAGTCTCCAAGAAATTGGGTATGGCATCATGATATAGGATCTGGGGTCTTGCAGTTAGTTCCGAAAACACAACATACACCAGGAAGTGTTTATTGGAACACAATGCATCCAAATGGTTTAGGCGGAATGGCAATTTGGGGTAGATAATAATAAATAATAGAAATTATGAAATTAGTAGAATTAATAAATTACTTGATGAATCCTAAGTTATTAGTAGGACTATATCAAGAACAGGGATTAAATAAACAATCAGAAGCGTTGCTTATATACATGCAAGAAACGTTGAGTTTAGAATCCTCTATTGTTATTTTTGAGATAGAAGAAACTGATGATGATCTTGTTTTTGAAAAAGAAGGAATACAATATGTTCAGCTGTTTCCTGTTGACTATGCAATAACATTGATAGATTTCGATTTAGAACTGAAAGATAAAGGATATTCTAATCTGAAAATCGCTCAAATGCTTTTGGAGTATAGGAAAAAAGATGCTTAAAAGGACAGCATTGGTTTTTACTGTGAGGCAATCGAAGTTTTACGCGTTTTTCCAAGAACGTTGCTAAAGCTATAAAGAAATTATAAAAATAAACCCGCTTGTATGTGTTTGATATAAGCGGGTTTTGTATTAAAAAGAATGGAGTCAAAATTGTACCTTTACGTGCAGTTGATGGAGGGATTCAAGGCGGTCCATTGCGTATACCCAATACAACAGGTTCTACTGTTTTAGAGGAGATTACGATTCGAACTAAAGGCTTAAGTGATTGGTTACAAGGAGGTAAAACTTTTTCTCAATATAAAATAGCGAGAGGAGGAACTGAGACTCTAGCTCATATTCAAACATCGACAGGAGTTCAGAGGATAAGTACAGAATTTCATCATGCGATTATCTCTCAGAGCATGCAACGCAACTATAACTTGCCAAATTGGATGGTTAACAATCGAATTAATGTGTGGAAAGTAAATACGATACAGCATTCCTTAATTGATTCATATCGGTATAATTTTTTACGTGCTGGTATAAAAAATGATGTTGGATGGTTTGGCAAATACAATTGGTTTACTAAATTTTAAAAGTTAAAAATGACATGTTTAGATTCTTCAAAAGAACAAAAATTGAAATTTGGGAGATAGATTTTTTAGAAGAAGTTTTTTTAAAACTCGCTGACCAAATAGGAATTTCATATTACAACCAAGTTAGAGCAGGATTATTGAGAAGTGTGATGCTAAATAGTGGGGATATTCCTAACTATGTAGGTTTTACATATCATAGCGCTGTATATAAAAGATATTACAAGCCTATGGAAGAGAATTATAAAATTTCAAATATTCTAGTCAAAGATTTTTACTCAGGTAAGTTTTTAAAAGTTTCAATCTATATGGCATATGGTATTGTTACAGGGTACGCGATTGATCAAAATCATTCAAAATACAAATTTATTACTGCGGATATCGATATTCATTCGGTTAAGAAAATGAATATTGGTGAAAATGATAATGTGAAAATCTATGCTTTATTAAGCAATGAGGAACAGAAATTTGTGAATAAAAATGATCTGTATGTTATAAGTGTTAAGGGGAAAGAGTATTATCATTTGAAAGAATTAGAAGATGGAGATTTTTTGGGAATTGATAACAATGGAGAGAGTTATAAAATCACACATGATCCATTGGAAATTACTTTAGTTAGCCTAGAGGAACGACTTAAATTATTAAAAGAACAAAGTCACTAAAGAGTATTTAGAGTAAAGATTTAACATTGTACCTTTAGCACTAACAAATGATGAGATTTGCCACATTAATATCTTATATAATTATAAAATGTCGACTTAAATAATGAAAATAGAACATGAAATCGCAGTGAATAAGTATGGGCAAGGACTTGTTGAAGTAGAACAACTCATGGACTTATTTCAACGTTTTGATTTTGATTTCCAGCAGGTATTTTTAAATGAGATAATATTTCTAATTCTTCAATCCGAGCCGAAAGAAGAAGATATTGAATCTGCTATACTACATAGTGGACTGAAGTCTACGTTTACGCCTTGTGTTTTGCTAAAAGAAGGTATTGCAATGCATAATCTAGAAAAGCTTATAAATCTTCCCGAAAATGAACGAACAAAAGTGTTTGTATTACTATTGAGTTTGTTCAAAATCGCTTACATGAGAAGGTTTGTATTGGAAAAAAATAATCCTGATAAATGGTGGTATTGGGATTTATCTGATGAAACTAATATTAATAGGATATTACAAGATAGATTATAACAAGTAGTGGGCTGTCTTATTGCAAAATGAGATAGCCCTTTTTAATTAGTTATATTTGAAACTGGGTTTACAGTTTTTCAAAATTTCTTTTCACGAAAACTATAAGGTTCTTAATAATTAGGGTATATCTTCTTGATTTGGTTTTAAAACGAATGGAGTCAAAATTGTACCTTTAGGTGCAGTTGATGGTGGCATCCAAGGCGGTCCGTTGCGCATACCCGATGCAGGAGCAACAGTGTTGGATGAGATTACGATTAATTTATATGAGCTCTTATGGCGCAATCTGTGCCTTTATATTTTGTTGACATTGTGGTATAGATGTAAACAAACATTTTTACCTTACGATTAAAAATTTAACGCCTTAAGATCTAACGCATGGATTGCCACGCGATCGGGTTGATAAGGGTTTTATAGGACATGAGTCCATAATGAGTCCATAGTGCGTCCATAGTGTGTCTATTAAAAAGTCGTGTTTTAATAGACACACTATGGACGCATAAGGCAAGGAGTATGCAAACAGCTAAAAGAAGACCCCTAGTAAAGACGAAGGATTGACAGTTCTTAGTTAGCAATAGATGAGGTAGGTGGTAGGGGACAAAAAGGGGGGGATGATAGAGGATGAGGTGATGATATAAATAAAATCATTAGAGCAATTAATAAAGCGAGCGAAGAACAAAGCGCAAACAGCGTAAACAGCAGAGATAAAATAAAAAAGGCTGCCTCATGGAGACAGCCTTTTTTGATGATTTGTTATATGCTTGACAAATTGTCTTGTCTTACAATTTTTCGAAATTTCGCTTTACGAAAGCCGTAAGTTCCTCTCCTTTCAACAATCCTTGCGATAATTTGGCTAAATCTAAGGCTTGGTTGAAAGCCGTTGTACGTGCTGTTTCGTCTGTATTGTTCAGGATTTTAGAAGCAAATTCCGAATTGGTATTCACCACTAAATTGTACATCTCTGGGAAATTACCCATACCGAACATCCCACCACCACCTGATTGGCTCATTTCTTTCATACGACGCATGAATTCTGGCTGAGTTAAGATTAATGGCGCATCTTGGCTATCCATTGATTCTAGTTTTACCGTGTATTTTTCTTTTGGTACCACTTGTTCAATAAACGATTGTAAAGTTGTTTGCTCTTCTTCTGATAGTTTAGAAATGGCGTTTTCTTCTTTCTTAATCAAGTTATTGATGTGATCCGCATCCACACGGGCAAAAGTCATTTTTTCATTTTCGCTCTCTAATTTTTGAATCAAGTGTGAAACAATAGGAGAGTCCATAACGATTACTTGGTATCCCTTTTCTTTGGCAGCACTGATATAGCTGTGTTGCGCATCTTTGTTTGAGGTATATAAAACAACAAGGTTACCGTCTTTGTCTGTTTGTAAGTCTTTCGTTGCTTCTTTTAATTCCTCTAGGGTATAGAATGTACCATCCGTTGTAGGGTAAAGCATAAAAGCACCTGCTTTTTCAGCAAATTTCTCCTCAGACAACATACCGTACTCTAAAACAACTTTAATGTCGTTCCACTTGCTTTCAAAATCAGTTCTGTTCTCGTTGAACAACGATTTTAATTTATCCGCAACTTTACGCGTAATATAGTTGGAGATTTTCTTTACATTTCCATCTGCTTGTAAGTAAGAACGCGATACGTTTAACGGAATATCTGGCGAATCAATCACCCCTTTCAACATCGTTAAGAAGTCAGGAACGATTCCCTCTACATTATCCGTTACGAATACTTGATTTTGATACAGTTGGATTCTGTCCTTTTGCATTTGCATATCCGCACTTAACTTAGGGAAATACAAAATACCAGTTAAGTTGAATGGATAGTCCACATTCAAGTGAATGTTGAATAGAGGCTCTTCAAATTGCATCGGATATAACTCGCGATAGAAGTTTTTGTAATCTTCATCCGTTAAATCAGCCGGCTGTTTCGTCCAAGCAGGATTTGGGTTATTGATGATGGTATCAACTTCTACTTTATCATCGCCTTCTCCCTCTTCATGTGTACCAAATTTAATAGGCACTGGCATGAATTTATTGTATTTCGTTAAGAGTTCACGGATTTTGTAATCCTCTAAGAACTCAAGAGAATCTTCAGCTATATGAAGAATAATTTCTGTTCCTCTTTCTTGTTTATCCGATTCTTCTAAGGTGAATTCAGGGCTACCATCACATGTCCAATGTGCCGCAGGAGCATCTTTGAACGATTTTGTAATGATTTCTACCTTATCCGCTACCATAAAAGCCGAATAGAACCCCAATCCAAAATGCCCGATGATTCCTGTGTCTTTGGCGCTGTCTTTGTATTTTTCTAAGAATTCCTCCGCACCAGAAAAAGCAACTTGGTTGATGTATTTTTCCACTTCCTCTTTGGTCATCCCTAGCCCTTGGTCGATGATGTGGAGCTTTTTGTTGTCTTTGTCAATTTTAACCTCAATAATAGGATTGCCATATTCCACATTCGCTTCCCCAATACTAGTGAGGTGCTTTAACTTTAATGTAGCATCAGTTGCATTTGAAACTAACTCTCTTAAGAATATCTCGTGATCACTATACAAGAATTTTTTAATCAGAGGAAAGATATTCTCTACAGTCACATTAATTTTTCCAGATGTCATAATTATTTTGGTATTATTATTTTTAATATTTTTATATAGAATTGAGTAGGCAAAAAAGATACCAACCTAATTATAGATGTCAATTTGTCATTTGTCGCTTTTTTGTACACTAAAATATTGTAATAGCTAGAAAGTTTGTATTATTGTAAAAAATAGAAGAAATATTATGAAAAAGTTAGTCTTATTAAGTTTTATTGGCTTAGCGTTAGCCTCTTGTAAACCGACGATGGATAGACAGTCGCAATACGGAATCAAAGGAGATTGGACATTGACTTCTGTTTCTCATATTGGCGGAGAGTTTGTAAAAGTAACTTCTTTTAACATTGCCGATGCACATTGCTTCAACGGGAGTCAGTGGAAATTTGTTTCGAACAACAACACGGGTGTTGTGAACCTACAAGGCGGAAATTCGTGCCCAATGTTTGAAAGTAGTTTTAAGTGGTTCGTCAATCCAAACGGAGAATTTGAGTTCAAATTCGTCGATGCAGGATTAAAAGCAAAAAATGTAACTACAGGTTATAAAATGAAAGTGAAAAATCAAACCGCTAACAGTTTTGATTTGATCGATATTTTTTATGTGGATGGACAAGGATATGATGTGACATATCACTTTGTAAAGAATTAAGAAACAACAAGAAGGTAATATTATGAAAAAATCAACTACAACTTTATTAGCAGGAGTTTTGCTAGTAAGTTCTTTATCGCTGACAAGCTGTGACTCTGTCAAAAATGCGAATAATACACAGAAGGGAGCTACCATAGGAGCTGCCGGAGGTGCGATCATTGGTGGAATCCTTGGAAATAACATCGGAAAAGGAGGAAATAGTGCATTAGGCGCAGTATTAGGCGGTGTGATTGGTGGTGCTGCTGGTGGTGTTATTGGAAACAATATGGACAAGCAAGCGCGCCAAATTGAACAAACGGTTCCAGGAGCTCAAGTGGAACGCGTAGGGGAGGGAATTAAATTGACTTTAGGAGAGAGTTCTGTCAACTTTAACCTGAATCAAGCAACTCTAACAGATAAAGCAAAACAAAACTTAGATAAATTAATCATTGTATTCAAAGAAAACCCAAATACCAATATTAGTATTTTCGGTTATACAGACAATACGGGTAGAGAAGAATATAATTTAAAGCTGTCAAGACAACGTGCAAACGCAGTGAAAACCTATTTAATGCAAAACGGTGTTTCAAACAAGCGTCTAGCAACAGAAGGTATGGGAATTGCTGATCCTGTGGCAAGTAATGATACAGAAGCAGGAAGAGCAAAAAACCGTCGCGTTGAGTTTGCTATTAAAGCAAATGAGCAAATGATTATCGACGCTCAAAACGAAGCAGCTACGATGTAGTATAGGGGTAACGGTTGACAGTTAACAGTCGACGGTTTACAGTATAAAAAAAGGGAGCTTTCAAGCTCCCTTTTTTAGTTACAGTCGGTGCAAGTCAAACTAAAATTGTCTTGCATCAAATACCAGTGATCCCCAGCTTTCATATCCTTTTGGGAGGATTGAAATAAATAAGGCTGTACTTCTTCTTTTATAAATATTTTTTTTCCTATCGGCAAGTAGACCGTCATCGGTTGATCAGAATTAAACAGCTCCTCTGTCAGAGTTATGACAAATTGTGCGTCTTCTTCTACAGTCTCAATCAGGTTTGTCTCGCTCTTTACTTCAGTTCCAAATCGCGCATAGGCATTGTCCTGATAGGACGGAACTATTTCAATCTTATTGTTGATTGAATCTGTCGCAGTACTAGGATTTTTTAGTTGTAAAACCAAATCTTTATTCGTGCTAAAATACGTTAGATCTTCAGCTGTATCGTCTTGTTTCTTCGTAGAATAAGTAACCGTATAGCCATATCCCGTTTTGTTGCGAATAAAGTGATCTGCATCCCCATTAATAATTGTAACGGATAATCCGATTAAGCTACCAATCCACAAAACAAAAATGGCAATTGCCGTAATCCAAATGTACTTCATGTTCGTATAGAGCAATTTAAGCCCTAACAACAGCATAATAATAAATGGCAAGAACATAATCAGACTTAGACACGTATGCAAAATCCATCGGGGTATGTTGGGATCAATGAGAAGATCAGGGAGATCCAATTGATTGACGATAAAACTAGTGTTGACAATGATCATAAGGTTGATAAAAAAACTAATCAACATCCCCACAACAGCAACGACAATAAAGCCAATTCCAAAAATATAACGCATCACTTTAGCCCCTTGATTGGTTGCGCGTTGTGTTTGTGTCTTGAACTTGTCATAGTCCATAGAATTGATTTTATTCGTAGTATAATCAACCCCTTCTTTAATTTTTCGTTCAATGGTTTCTATATTGACGGGCTCTCCCATCATGTCTAATTTTTCACTGGTTGTTTTAGCACTGGGAATGATAATCCACAACACAAAGTACAGCAAAATGCCCGTACCATAGAAGAAAACCAAAAAGAGGAAAATTAAACGCACCCAAACCGTGTCAATCTTAAAGTAATGTGCCAATCCAGAAAGGACTCCTCCTAAAATTCGACTGTCCGTATCGCGGAATAATTTTTTCTCTCTGTAATATGTCTGTTCTGTATAGTGCTGTGCACTGCCATCATCGTCTAACGAATAGTCTTCTGGACGACCCATGATGCGAATCACCTCTTCTACATCTTCTGAGGTAATAACCTGTTTGGTGGTCGTTATTTTAGAATTGAATATTTCAGCAATGCGCAATTCGATATCTTGTACCACTTCTTCTTGCTCTTCGATAGCAATCGAGCGGCGAATCGCTTTGATGTATTGATCCAGTTGTTGGAAAGCCTGCTCTTCAATGTGAAAAACTAAACCACCGATATTTATAGTTAACGTTCTATTCATGGTCTTGATTTTTTGTGGTTATCTCTTGTACTGCATGGGCTAACTCTTCCCATGTTTCTGCCAATTCAGTTAAGAATTCCTCTCCTTTTGGCGTTAGTTTGTAGTATTTTCTCGGAGGTCCTGCATTGGACTCCTCCCAACGATAGGTTAACAAATCTCCGTTTTTGAGTCTTGTTAGTAAAGGGTATACTGTTCCTTCTACCACTAAAAGCTTTACTTTTTTAAGTTCTTCTAATATTTCAGAAGTATAATAATCGCGTTCTTTTAGAATGGATAGAATACAGAACTCCAAGATACCCTTGCGCATTTGAGCTTTTGTATTTTCACTATTCATAGGTTCAATGATTTATCTTATGCAAAGATATAGCTAAAGGCATGTACTATGTATAGCAAAGTACTCGAAATTAACTTTAATTTAACATTATAGACAAAAGGGATTTTAGTTTAAATATGGGTTAACTCCTTTGTTTATTGGTGTTTATGTCTTTTTGGGGTGGAAGTACAAAAGAGAATAAGATAGTCGTCTAGGCGAGGGAGAAATAAAAAAAGACAGCTAATTCGGGCGGAATAATACTGGCGAGCAGGTAAATAACGGTATAATTTTGTATATTTAGGGGAAAATAAAATAGCTACAACATGAAATTTTCAGTTTCGTCCATCAATAAATTTTTATTCTTTAAGTTGCCATCTGCTTATTGGACAGGGGTTCGATTAAGCCGTATTTCAGAGACAGAAGCAACGACGACGGTTCGTCATAAATGGGCAAATCAAAATCCTTTTCGCTCGATGTATTTTGCGGTACAGGCCATGGCGGCAGAATTGTCTACTGGAGCGTTAGTTATGAAAAAAATTAGCGAAAGTGGTCAGCGTATTTCGATGCTAGTGGCGCAGAATAATTCTATTTTTGTAAAAAAAGCAACGGGTAAGATTTCGTTTACCTGTGTGGATGGGGCGTTATTAGATGAAGCTATTCAGCAGGCAATTGACACCCAAGAAGGCGTGACCATTTGGATGAAATCTGTGGGAATTGATGAAAAGGGCGATGAGGTTTCTACGTTTAATTTTGAGTGGACCTTAAAAGTAAGAACCAAAAAATAAGCTAAAAACACAACAAAAGAGTAGTATATGAGAGTTTTAGTTACAGGAGCAACGGGATTAGTTGGGAAGCAGTTAGTACAACAGCTGCAGGCAAGTGGTATTGAGGTTGCATTTGTAACAACAGCCAAAGACAAATTAGGGGCATTGGCAGGCTGTCAGGGTTATTTTTGGAATCCGCAGCAAGGAATAATTGACCCTTTGTGTTTGTCGGGGGTGGAGGTTATTTTCCACCTTGCTGGTAGCTCGATTGATGGGGCTTGGTCTTCCCAAGGCAAACAGTTGATCATCAATAGTCGAGTAGAGGCTTCTCAAACCCTTTATCAGCTTTTAGCACAACAGCCACACCAAGTGAAACAAATCATTTGTGCTTCAGCTGTTGGGATATACGATACTCTTGATACAGTACAATCTGAAGATAATTACACGCCAGCGACCAATTTTTTGGGGAAAGTCGTCCAACAATGGGAAGGAGAAAATCGACGTTTTGAAGATTTGGGAATATCCGTAGCTTTTTTGCGCATCGGTTTAGTACTCTCCCGAGATGGAGGGGCTTTACCTCACATTGAACGAATGGCAAAATACTATCTCGCCTCGCCCTTAGGTTCTGGTAAACAGTACTATTCGTGGATTCATATCACAGATTTAGTTCGCTTGTTTCTCTTCGTTATGCAGCGTGGATTGTCGGGTGAATTTAATGCAGTAGCCCCAAAACCCGAAACAAACAAGGCTTTTACCCGAGCACTCTGTCAGGCTTTAAACCGAAAAATGATCCTACCTGCTGTACCCGCTTTTGTCCTGCGCTTAGTCTTAGGCGAAAAAGCACTTCTT
Source organism: Myroides sp. DF42-4-2 (assembly GCF_030326445.1). Classification (NCBI taxonomy): domain Bacteria; kingdom Pseudomonadati; phylum Bacteroidota; class Flavobacteriia; order Flavobacteriales; family Flavobacteriaceae; genus Myroides; species Myroides sp. DF42-4-2. The sequence continues at coordinate 681 of NZ_JACAKI010000006.1, read as the reverse complement.
GTAACCGAAGGTCAATATGTTAGTTGTCAGAAAGTAGTACAATTAAACTTTACTTTTCAATTTGTTAGCTTAACTCAAGCTTTTGAAGATTTGTATGATTGATGTTCTTTGTGCGGTTTATCTCACCTAGTTTATATTGGTTTTGGTGTTCGATGAATCTTCACTTCGCGCGGTTTGTTCTTTGCGCGGTTTGTTCTTTGCGCGGTTTGTTCTTTGCGCGGTTTGTTCTTTGCGCGGTTTGCACGGTTTGTTAGTTGAACGGTTTGTAAGATAATTGTACTTTACAACGAGCAACGAGCGACGAGCGACGAGCAAAGAAATCTGTTCGGTTTATCTCACCTAGTTTATATTTGTTTTGGTGTTCGATGAATATATCTCACCTAGTTTATATTTGTTTTGGTGTTCGATGAATATATCTCACCTAGTTTATATTTGTTTTGGTGTTCGATGAATCTTCACTTCGTTACGATTTTCGCTACGCTACGATTTTCGATTTGTTATTCGTGCGGTTTGTTCTTTGCGCGGTTTGCACGGTTTGTTAGTTGCACGGTTTGTAAGATAATTGTGCTTTACAACGAGCGACGAGCGACGAGCAAAGAGCAACGAGCAACGAGCAACGAGCAACGAGCAACGAGCAACGAGCAACGAGCAACGAGCAACGAGCAACGAGCAACGAGCAAC
>NZ_JACAKI010000069.1:0-537 GCF_030326445.1 Myroides sp. DF42-4-2 | reverse complement strand
GCACCGAGGCGAGCCAAAACGAATTTTTATGAGTTAAATTTAAAAATAAAAAACGAATAAAATTCGTTTTTGGCGGAATAGTAGGGTAGAACTTTAAATTTAGCACTTTAGCCCCGCTTTTGGCAATACCTTGTTAGCGGTAGTTTTTTCTTATTTCGTGTAGGATTTCGTTCAGTTTTGTTTCAATATTTAGTTCGTCAAATAGTTTCTCCGATAAATTTAATGAGTTTTCAAAAGCTAAAATTATGTTTTTAGGATTTAAATCCGATGTTATTGTTTTATACGCAGAATACCAAGTCATATCAATATCCTTTTCAAGACTTTTAGTCGGACTTTCCCAATGTTGGGTTTTGTTTATTCTTGCTCTAATAAGCCAGAGCAAATATTTCTGAACGTTTGATAAACTATGATGAGCGTGAGCAAATTCCTCTCTCTTAATTAAGTTACTTGTTGTCAGTACAACATTCAGTAATGATTGACTTAACCACAAGATGTTTTCATTTGTTATTCTTTCGGGCGATTTCGTTTTGATTTGAT
>NZ_JACAKI010000068.1:0-550 GCF_030326445.1 Myroides sp. DF42-4-2 | reverse complement strand
CAATCATAGCAGAGAATTCTAACAATATTCCCTCAAAAATAAGTTCTGTTTGCATATAGACTCCTTTGCGGTCAACACCTAAACTAAAATTTGTTCCTAATCCTGAACTAGCTCCTGCACTAAATCCTAACTTAGCTATTGCTTTATAGTTCAAAATTTGCTTAGTACTGGATAAATTAAGTTTTAGTTCTAATTTTACCTGGATTGATGCCCCTCCTTTTGCGGATATATCCTTGAAACCCGCTAACATATTATGTTGAAAACCTACTTCTGCTTTAATTTGACCAGACACTATAAAATCTAAATTAAAACAACTATCATCATCAGCTAACAAGTCCATTAGAATATCAACAGTCTTTAATAATGCATATGCAATAGGATGTTTTCGAGCTACCAATTCTAGAATATCCCATCTTATAGATGTACCTACTAAAGGGCTAGCAATCAAATTAATATCAATCCCTAATCCTTGCCTCCCTACTAATGAAGGATATTCTTTAGAATCAATAGCTTCATAAAACCATGAGCCTGCAAAAGCAATTTTGGGATA
>NZ_JACAKI010000067.1:0-562 GCF_030326445.1 Myroides sp. DF42-4-2 | reverse complement strand
AAATCCCAGGACAAAGCAAGGGGATACTAAGTGATGCTACAAATGAGTATGCAACGGAAAAAGCAACGGAAAAAACAGAGGATTTAGTAGAAGAAAAGGTACTTATTCACCCACAAGAGATAGCAGGCTTTGCCTCTACTGCCTATGGAACTGCTGGTAGTGTGATGGGTAAGACATCTGCATATCAACATCAGATTGAAGGAATAAATGGCAGAGTAGACACACCACAGCCTTTAAGTCAAATCAGTAATATTAATACAGGTAATAGTGCTATTAGTAATGCGGTTGCTATATTAAATCACTTCATACCAGGGGTGAATCACCTGGTTGATTTAACCATAGTAGTAGATGGAAAAGTGCTTAAAAACTATAAGCATTTTGAGCTTAAACAGAGTGTAAAGAAACACCATGAGTTTACATTGGAGCTCAGTCATGATGCACTAGGTGTAGAAGAAACGTATCAGATGAGTCAGGCTCAAAATCTTTTAGGAAAACGCATATTAGTGACTTTAAACTATAAAAATATCAAAGAAAAGCCAGAGCGAGATTTTTATGGAATCGT
>NZ_JACAKI010000066.1:0-573 GCF_030326445.1 Myroides sp. DF42-4-2 | reverse complement strand
CTAAATAGTTGTGCTCAAAAGACAATAACAAAAGAAGAAATAATCGATATGGAAAATGTACAGAAAGTAGCCAATATCTATAAAGAAGTAAAGAGATACAAGTATAATCCAGAGTACACACTACATATAGCTACAGCCGCTAATTTTAGTTTTGAGTTGTTAGTAAATGATTATCCTATTAAATTTAATTATGATCCAGGAATTATTACAGGTTCAATGCCTATAAATGAGGCTATCTTAAAACCAGGTAAACAATCTCTGACTGTGCGAATGACACCTCCTGTGGATGATGAGTTTAATATGGGGAAAGAAATAGATTTGTCTTTAGCAGAATTAAAGCTAAGTATTAATTATGGCGATTATAGTCAACAGAAGGTTAAAGACTTTAAAGATGTTTTTACCTATGAGATGTCTAAGAAGGAAGGCAAAGTACCATTCTATGAGATTAATTTATTCTTTGATGCTCCAGAAGTGCCCTATGAGCATGAAGTGCAGGGATGGACTAATAGTGTTGATTTGTCTAAAGAGAATAAAGAAGAATTGCTAAAAGAAGTTGAAGTATTTTATAAGGAT
>NZ_JACAKI010000065.1:0-575 GCF_030326445.1 Myroides sp. DF42-4-2 | reverse complement strand
TGTACTGTAGCACCAGCTGCACTCCCTCTTTCTCCTATGGGTCCAGCAACTTTATAATCATACAGCGATATTATTTCCATTTCAGGTTTTGGTGTTGTCGGTAAAGTAGATTCCTTAGGTGTATTTGATTGAATAATTTCATCTTTAAAATAGCTTAATACTTTATTCAGCAAAGCATAAAAAGCATTTATATCACTATCTCCAACTTCTATATTACCCTGCCCTCTATCTCTTTCTATCGCACTATCCATAGGATCTGCACCTGTTCCCCAAACCATAACACCATCTTGCTGAATATTTCCCTTCTTATTAAAATCAGCTATAACATTTCCATTAACTGTTATTTGTCGAGTCGATCCATCCATGACCAAATGATCTGTACCATTTTCTCCATAACTTTGATCACTATAGCTATAGCCTAAATTAGTATATCCTTTAATCTCCTTACTTCCGTCAATCCATTTTACTTTTTTAGTATCATTATTCTGATACCAATCAGCTCGCATCCCCGTAGGATCAATCAGATTAATCGGATTATTGTGTACATAATGGTATGGATTCCAGGCAGGAAATTG
>NZ_JACAKI010000064.1:0-613 GCF_030326445.1 Myroides sp. DF42-4-2 | reverse complement strand
AACATTCAGTAATGATTGACTTAACCACAAGATGTTTTCATTTGTTATTCTTTCGGGCGATTTCGTTTTGATTTGATTAAGCGTTTTCGTTAAATGTCCGTCTTTGTCGATTAGGTTCATTTGGTCAAAATCGCTAAATGTAACTATTCCGTCCCAAGATTTGATAATTTCAATTTCCTCTGTTTTTAAAAAATGAAATTCTCCTCTAACCAAATTCTCAAAAATAGCAACTTCGGTTCCATATTCATTTATAAAATATAAAGCCACAGGATGAATTTGATTTACCCATTTTTCCGACGAGAAATTTTCTTTATTTTTTACAAAGATGTAAAATTCGATGTCAGAATATTTGTCTCCTTCGTTTTTGGTAAATGAACCATACATAAAAACAGCGGAAATATTTTCGTCTTGTTGAGCTATAGATTTTGTTTTGTTAATCATTTGTAACTGTGTCATTTTTTCTAATTTTTAAAAGTTAATAATAGAAAATTCCATTACTTTTTGAAAGCAATGAAAAGGTTTAAGTTTATATATTTTGGACAGTTACTTATAGCTTCATCGGATTATATTTTTTTATGTTCAACATTCTGTTTGGTAAAATTACCGCTAACGG
>NZ_JACAKI010000063.1:0-643 GCF_030326445.1 Myroides sp. DF42-4-2 | reverse complement strand
ACAAAATTTTTTACAAAAAAGCAATTGGGTAAAATCTTGAAAAAATAGGGGGATTCTACGCATAATATTTTGTTAAAGAAGTGTTTTGAAGACACACTCTACTAAAGATAGAAGACTGAATAACAACTAATTATAACCTAAAAACAAACTCAAAAGTATCCATTGCTATAAAACATGGACCAAACAGAAGCCAATTGAAGAAATTTTGATAAAGGTATTTTTAGCCTTATAGTCCAAATGACAACCATCAACTCCTCTTACAAATGAAAGAAAAAGCGAAAGAGGAGGTGAAAGAATAGTATTCGACCAAGGTAAAAAAACAACCTTGTTGAAAATGTAATCAGACCTGTAGCGCTTGGACGTAAAAACTCCCACTTCACAGATCTCATGATGCTGCACAAAGAGGGGCGATGGTTTATACTTTTTTTGCTAACTGCAAAAAGCACGATGTTAATCCGTACAAGTGGTTAAAGTATATACTTGAAAGCCACTGTACTAAAAACTGTGTAAGTGAATCACAGATCTTGGCGTGTAATATTTAGAACGCACAAAATGTACTTGCTTGTGGGCATACTTTGTTATTGTCTTTTGAGCACAACTACGTACTTCTAAGTTCAAAAAAAGAAGAACATATATACTCCTC
>NZ_JACAKI010000062.1:0-749 GCF_030326445.1 Myroides sp. DF42-4-2 | reverse complement strand
GAAGAGTAGACATCCCCAAAGAGGGAGGGAAAATCCGACAACTTGGCATCCCTACTGTAGTAGACCGCCTAGTTCAACAGAGTATATCCCAAGTACTATCCCCCATCTACGAACAAGAATTTCACCCAAGTAGTCACGGCTTTAGACCCAATAAAAGCTGTCATACAGCCTTGCAAGAAGTGATAAATCACTTAGATGAGCGATATCATTATGTCGTTGACCTAGACCTAGAAAAATTCTTTGACACAGTTAACCACAGTAAACTAATTGAAATATTGTCAAAGAAAGTGAAAGACCCTCAAGTGATATCCTTAATCCATAAATATCTAAATGCAGGAGTTGTTATTGGGAATAAATTCGAAGAAAGTAGATTGGGAGTTCCTCAAGGGGGACCACTAAGTCCACTACTGAGTAATATAATGCTTAATGAGCTAGATAACGAACTTGAAAGACGAGGACTCCGCTTTGTGCGTTATGCAGATGATTGTTTAATCTTCTGTAAAAGTGAAAGAGCGTGTTTTCGTGTGCAGGAAAGCATCACGAGATTTATTGAAGAGGTGTTATACTTAAGAGTAAACAAAGAGAAGACTACTAATGGTCACGTCAAAGGGAAGAAATTTCTAGGACACAGCCTTTCTGTCAAAAGCAAAGGAAAATGGAATCTTTGTGTACACCCGAAAAGCTATAGTAAACTCAAAGACAAGTTAAGGGAACTTACAAAACGTAGTAGTGGTAAAGGGTATGATATA
>NZ_JACAKI010000061.1:0-933 GCF_030326445.1 Myroides sp. DF42-4-2 | reverse complement strand
ACTAGCGCCATATCCTTGGGATTCTAGGCGATAAGGCTCTATGCCTTTTGACAACACGTATTGAACGGTGGTCTTCGCTCGATTCTCCGATAGCTTTTGGTTGTAGGTTGCACTTCCGCGGTTATCCGTATGAGCGCCTACTTTGATGCGCATCTGTGGGTTGCGCTTCATTACCTTCACTAACTTATCCAACTCGAAAGCCCCTTGTTGGGTGATGTTCGATCGGTCAAACTCGAAGTAAATATCACCTAAGATGATTTCGTCTTTCGTGACGATCACCTCAATCGGACGCAAAGCAACATTCACTAGCTGACGTCCTCCTTTGCGGTTCAACGGAACTTCGATAGACTTGCCTTCGAAGTCCTCTTTGTCAACCTGTAAGTGGTAAAACTTATCGCAGTCAACCACGTATTCCACGATACCGCGACGATCTGTAAACTTGGTTTCTATCAAGTTCTTGCGGTCATCAAAAATGTCTACACGGGCACCCTCGAGGATCTTACCTGTATCTTTGTGGGTAACCGTTACATACATCTCTGTATTACAAACAGGTTTTGCCTTGTAGATATCATCGCGACCAACGCGGTTGGTTGAAAAGAAACCGATGTCTTTGCCCGGGTAAAACGAAAAGGCAAAGTCGTCTTTTGCCGTGTTAATAGGAGATCCTAAGTTCTTAGGCTCTGCCTGGGGAATGGCTAAGTCTACAACATAAACATCTAGACCGCCAAAGCCCTTGCGGGAATCCGAGGCAAAGTACAACTTGCCATCCTCTGAAATAAAGGGGAAAGACTCTCGTCCTTCTGTGTTGATCTGACTGCCCATATTAATTGGAGTCCCGTAGTTGCCTTCCGAATCAATATCTACTTTCCATATATCTGTGCTACCCATCGTACCTGGCATGTCGGAAGAAAAGTAAAGCGTACGACCGTCCTT
>NZ_JACAKI010000060.1:0-944 GCF_030326445.1 Myroides sp. DF42-4-2 | reverse complement strand
TTATTGGGTGGATTATTATCCACGCAAAGTCTAAGTGCTCAAGAGCCTATCAAACCACCTTTAGAGATTGCCAATGAGCACTACAACCGCTACGAGTTTGTCGAGGCGGCAAAGGTGTATCAGAAGTTGATCCGCGGGGCCAAGACAGATAATTATATTTATTTACAACTAGCAGACTGCTATTACAACATTTTCAATACCGTTGAAGCGGCCAAATACTACGGGAAAGCCTTAGAGAAGGATCCTAGTTTAGATTCGGAGTTGTACTACCGTTACGCACAGATGCTCAAGGCTAGCGGACGCTATGAGTCGTCCAATGCTGCGATGAAGAAATTCGCTGAGCGCAACCCTGAGGATCAACGGGCTATTGCATTTTTACGCGAACCGGATTACATTCCAAGATTGCGCGAGCAAGAGGAGCTGTTTACCTATGAAGAGTCTGGGATCAACGACCGTCAGGGCAATGATTTTGGCGCCTTTTTAACCGTAGGGGACACGCTTTACTTTGCGTCTACTCGTGCAGGGAACAACTCCAAAAAGAAATACGGCTGGGACAACCAAGGGTATTTAGACATCTACCAAGCGAAATACAAAAACGCAGATGATCCCTTATACGATGTAGAACCGGTTTCAGAATTGAATACCAAATACCACGATGGTCCGTCTACGGTAACTGGGGATGGTCATACGATGTACTTTGCAACGGAGAGTTTCCGCGCAGGTAAGTTTGTTAAGAACAAAGCAAAATTGGTTAAGCTAGGAAAAGTAAGTGTTTTCCGTGCGACTAAGAAAAAAGATAAGTGGACCGATTTCGAGCCAGTTCCCTTCAATGGGAGTGATTACTCGGTTAGTAATCCTAGTGTGAGTAAGGACGGTCGTACGCTTTACTTTTCTTCCGACATGCCAGGTACGATGGGTAGCACAGATATATGGAAAGTAGATAT